>NEUZ01000077.1 GCA_002304435.1 Opitutia bacterium Tous-C8FEB
CGGGCGATGAGGTTCTCCCGCAGGTTGAAGCTGGCATTGAGGCTCGGGAACCAGCGGAGGTACTCCTTCTCCGCGCGCGCCCCGCGGTCGAGGTACGTCAGCTTCAGGTAGTCTAGGGAATTGGTGTTGGCGACGATCAGCGTGGGGCGGCCGTTGGTGAGGATGACGTTGCCAGCGGCGTCCCGGCGGTAGTTCAGGCTGGGGTCATTGAGCGGTCCGAACGCCTCGGTGTTGGTCTGCTCCGCGCGCACTCCGGCGACGACGCGCAGGCGCTGGTCGAGCAGGCGGAGGTCCCCCCGAAGAAACGCAGCGGAGACGAGCTCGGAGGTGGCGCGGGAGCGGAGGACATCGGAGCGGAAGGCCGCGTTCTCGTTGAAGGTGAAGTGCGCGGGATTGGCCCGGTAGTGGGTCCAGAGCTTCTCGTTCGCGAGCCATTGGACCCGCGGGAAGCCGAAGGGCATCTCGCGCTGGGAATAGCCAGGGGCGAAAAAGGGGGTCGCCACGTCGTCGCCGCTGGCCGGCGCCGTGCTGCCGCGGCCATCCGCCCCGACGAAGGCCCAGGAGTAGTCGCCGCGCCGGGCCTCGCGGTCGTTGCGTCGGAAGTCCAGCCCCGCCTTCAGCGTCACCGGCAGGGATCCGCTCAGGTCGCGGGCGGCGTGGGTGTAGAATCCGCGCTGCGTGTCGTAATTGGTCACCGGGTTGGAGGACGCACCGGTCACCGCGTAATTGGAAATCAGGTACGGATCGACGGGCGCGCCGGCGGCATCGGTGACGGTGATCGTGTTGGGCCGGAGATAGAAGATGTCCGCGAAGCCGATGGTGACGCCCGAGCGGACCGCGGTGGACCCGCTGAAGTAGCCCTTGTCCACGGCGCGGAAGGTGTTGCGGGCAAAAGAGAACCCCGCGCCGGACTCCAGGCGCCAGACGGGGCCGTCGTGCCGCCACACGAGGGAGGGGGAGAGGGTGGAGTTGGTGCGGTCGCGGTAGGTGTTCGCCAGCTGGAGCTGCCCCTGCCCGGGGGCGCCGCGGACCTGGAACGGGGTGAAATCACCCGGGTTCACCCGCAGGATGTTGTACTGGATGGTCCGGTTGAGGACCAGGAAATCGATGAAGTAATGCTGGTAGGAGAACGAGAGCCGGTCGCGCGGGGACAGGCGCCAGTCGAGGGTGGCGCCGAAGGACGAGCGCGCGGCGCGCTTGGTGCCGTCACGCACCTGGGTCTGCGTGAGGTAGGGCCGATCGGCGGTGGTGTGGGGGTAGGCGACGCCGTTGGTGGCGGCGTTCAGGCCGTGCCAGCGACGCTGGATGAACTCCTCCTTGGTGCCATTCTCCGAGAAGCCGCCGGAGAGGGTGAAGCCGAAGTTGCGCGAGACCGGATTCACGTAGGAGAAATCAAAGCCGGGCCGGATCTTCCAGGTGTCGCGCTCAAAGTAACCCGGCGTCCGGCGGAGCTCCCGGGCGTTGTCGCGCATCATCAGGAAGGTGTTCCACTTGAGCTGGGGCCGGGCCCGCTCGAAGGCGCTCCGCGGCACCATATTGACCAGCCCCGCGAGCGCCGACCCCGGCGTGTCCGGCGTCGGCGAATACACCACCTCGATGCGGGACGTGGCCGTGATCGAGGTCATATCCATCTGCGTGCCCCGGGCGGTGACGCTGTTGCCGCCAGCGCTCGCCATACTGAAGCCGTTGACCTGCACCGGGACGTTGTCCGAAGGCACGCCGTTGATCGAGATGCCGCGGGCCAGCGCGCCGGCCTCGTAGTCCATCGTGATTCCGGGCAGAAACTTCAGGAACTCGCCCACGCTTCCCTCGGCCACGGCGCCGAACTCCTCGGTCGAGACCACGCTCTTGATCCCGGCCGCGAAGCGCTGCTCGTTGATCGCGATCGCCGCCGCCTCCATCTCGCGGGACGTCGCGACCACGAAGTCCGCCAGGCGCACCACCTCGCCCGGCCGCGCCGTCGCGGACACCAGCTGGAAATCCTGCACCACCACGCCGCCCGCCGGCACCACGACGGCCAGCTCCTGCGGCGCGAAGCCGGTGTGGAAGACCCGGACCCGGGCCGACCCCGCAGGCACACCCGTCAGCCGGTAGAATCCGGATGGATCCGTGAAGACCTCGCGCGCGTCACCAGCGAGCGTGACCCGCACGCGCTCGAGGAAGAGACCGGAGGTCGGGTTGGAAACCCGGCCCTCGACCGTGCCAGTGGCAGCCGAGGCGGCCGCGGCGGAGCCAAGCGGGATCAACAGGCAAAAAAGGACACGCAGCAGCACGGGGACGCAACGGAGGGGCATGGGGAACGGGGGCTGTCCCTCAGACAACCCAGCCGCTTTCGTCCGTCAAGCCGCGGGCCGAATTAGGCGGCCTCGATCGGACTCCGCATCAGTCTTCCTTCGCCTTGCCCAGTTGGCGGGTCTCGGCGCCGACTTCGGCCACGAAGGCCTCGGCGAGGCGGAGCAGGGTCGCGGTCTCAGCCGGGCGTTCAGCGGCCAGATTGCGTTCCTCGCCCAGATCGCGCGCGAGGTCGAAGAGTTCCACCTGCCCGCTCGTCCAGTGTTTGATGAGCTTCAGGTCTCCTTGGCGCAGGGCGGTTTGGGCGCGCCGATCGACCGCCTGATGAAAGATCAGGTGCGGCCGCCGGCGGCGGACCTCCCCCACCCCGCCGCTCAGCCAAAGCTCCCGCAGGCTGCCCCCATCCACCTCGGGCGGCAGCGGCTCACGATAGCCCGCAAAATCCGCGAAGGTCGGCAGCAGGTCCAAGCCGGTCACCGGGACGCGGCTGACACTCCCCGGCCGCACCCCAGGGCCCGCGACGAGGAACGGCACCCGAATGCCGCCCTCGTAGAGCGTTCCCTTGCCGGCCCGCAGCGGATGGTTGAGCCCTGGACCGGCCGTGCTGGCGCCGGGCAGGGTGGGCCGCCCGCCGTTGTCCGACATAAAAATCACGTAGGTCCGTTCGCGGAGGCCCAGTCGGCCGAGCTCATCGAGCAGGCGGCCCACGCCAGCATCGAGGTCGTGGGTCATCGCGGCGAAGGAAACGAGCTGGTGTTTGTGGCCGGGCGGCCACGACCGGGCGCGCGCGTGGGACTCCGGGGAATACTGGATCTCGAGGTGCACCGCGTAATGTGAGACCTGCAAGAAAAACGGCGTCCCCGCCCGCGCCTGTTCGGCCAGGAAGACGCCCGCACGGTCCGTCAGCGAATGAATCAGCTTGGGATCCGCCCGCTCAGGCTCGCCGCCGGCGTCCCGGCCGCCGCCAGTCGCGTTGCTGGTGACGCCATCGCTGACGTCGAAGCCTTGGTCTGCAGGGCTGATCCCGTCGTAGCGGTGGTCCCACTTACCTAGGTGGGCCGTGCGGTAACGGGGATCAGCAGCCTTGAGTAAGCGGGGCACGTTCAGCTGACGCCGGTAGACGGCGGGCCAGCCGACGCGATCGCGCTGGTACTCGTGGCGGGCGGGAGACTGGCCGACCTGCAGGCTGCGCCGGGTCGGGCAGCAATACGGGGCGGGCGAGTAGCCGTCCGTGAAACGCATTCCCTGAGCGGCGAGCCGCTCGAGGTTGGGGGTGCGGTGGTGGTCGCTGGCCGTTTCCGGCCGGCCTGGGATCATCGCCAAGGAGGTGCCGACCCAACTCTGATCATCGGAGAGGATGAGCAGGAAACTAGGCGGAACCGGGCGTTCGGCAGCGAAGGCGAACGGGACGAGGGTCAACAATAGCCCGAGCCAGCGGGCAGGGAGGGAGGAGGGGCGCGCCTGCACCCCCCCACCCTGCGCGCCCAGCGCGGGGAGCCAAGCCTGGAACCCCGCCCGCGCTGGACGGAGCCCTTAGCCGGTCACCTCACTCGGCGGCTTCGCCGGTGACGGTGCTGCCCCCGACGACGCTCACCTTGGCGAGGACGGCCTGCTGGATCTTCTCGGCCAGCTCAGGCTTCTCGCGGAGCGCCTGCTTGGCCGCATCGCGACCTTGGCCCACGAGATTGCCCTCGTAGGCGATCCAAGCGCCCTTCTTCTCGAGGATCTTATGCTCAAGGCCGAGATCGAGCAACGAGCCGATCTTCGAGATGCCCTCGTCGTACATAATGTCGAACTCGCACTCCGTGAACGGCGGCGCGACCTTGTTCTTCACCACCTTGATCTTGGTCCGGTTACCCACGACCTTGCCCTCGGGCGTCTTGATCTGGTCCTTGCGCCGGATGTCGATGCGGATGGAGGCGAAGAACTTCAGCGCCCGGCCGCCGGAGGTCGTCTCCGGGTTGCCGAACATCACCCCGATCTTTTCACGGATCTGGTTGGTAAAGATGCAGATGCAGTTGGTCTTGCTCACCACCGCGGTCAGGCGGCGCATCGCCTGGCTCATCAGGCGGGCCTGTGCACCCACGGTGGCGTCGCCCATCTGGCCGTCCAGTTCCGCCTTCGTCGTGAGGGCGGCGACCGAGTCCAACACGATGACATCGATGGAGTTAGAACGGATGAGGGTCTCCATGATGTTCAGCGCGTCCTCGCCGGAATCCGGCTGCGAGACGAGGAGGTCATCTAGATTCACCCCCACGACGCGGGCGTACTTTGGGTCGAGGGCGTGCTCGACGTCGATGAAGGCGGCGAGGCCGCCCCGCTTCTGGGCCTCGGCGATGACGCTCAAGCAGAAGGTCGTCTTACCGGAGGACTCCGGCCCATAGATCTCGATGATGCGGCCCTTGGGCAGGCCACCTACGCCGAGGGCGAGGTCGACCGCGAGCGAGCCGGTGGTGAGCGTCTCCACCTTCATCTTCTGGGCGTCGCCCAGCCGCATAATGGAGCCTTCGCCGAACTGTTTGGTGATCGAGGAGACGGCCAACTCGATGTTCTTTTCCTTCGCGGCGGTGGCAGTGGCGAGGGCGGCGGCGGCCGGGGCGGCGGTTTTGGCGGGGGCGGGAGCGGCTTTGGACATAGGAAAAATGGGCGGGGAGAAGCGGCGGGCGGCGAAGAGGTGAGCGGTTGCCCGCGGCGGTTCAAGCCCGCCTTCACCCGGAAACGGGGTGGACGGGGAACCGGCGGACGTGGCGGACACTGCACGTGTTCATTTGAACACGTCAAGCCCTGAAGCGAGCCCGGCTCCCTTCCGCCACCGTCTTTCCGGCGCCGCTCCCGCCCGCGGGATTGCCTCGGCCCGCTTCGTCTCCCAGCCTCCGGCCCACCCCTTGCCGCTTATGCTGCCCAACACCCTGCACCGCCTGCCGCTCCGCGCGTCCGCCCGCCACAGCCTCCTCCCCCTGCTGTGGATCCTGCTCCCCGCCCTCCTGCCGGCCCAGAGCGCCGGCACCGGGGCGATTGAAGGGCGGGTGTTCGACGCCGGCCGCGGGGAGTACCTCGAGAAGGCGCTGATCTCGGTCGAGGGCACCCGGGTGGAGGTACTCTCCGGCGAGACCGGCCAGTACCGCCTCGCAAATATCCCGGCGGGTACCGTGCGCGTGAAGGCCTTCTTCACCGGCCTGCCCCTGCAAACGGTCACCGCGACGGTCACCGCCGGGCAGACGACGACCCTCGACCTCACCTTCCCCGCCGCCGGAGCGCGCCGGCCGGGCAGCGACGTCGTCCGCCTCGACCAGTTCGTCGTCGCCTCCTCCAAAGAGATGGAAGGCGCGGCCATCGCGATTAACGAGCAGCGCTTCGCCCGGAATATCGTCAACGTCGTGTCCGCCGATGAGTTCGGCACGATCGCCGACGGGAGCATCGGCGAGTTTATGAAGTTTCTGCCGGGCATCACCAGCGACTATACCGGCGGCGACGCCCGCCGCTTCTCGATCAACGGGGCGCCAGCGGACAACGTGCCCATTTCGCTGGGCGGCTTCGACCTCGCCAGCGCCGCCGGCGCCGGGACCCGCCGGGCGGTCGAGCTCGACCAAGTTTCGATCAACAACATCTCGCGCATCGAGATCAACCGCTCCCCCACCCCCGACACCCCCGGCTCCGCCCTCGCCGGCGCGGTAAACTTCGTGCCCCGCAGCGCCTTCGAGCGCAACAAGCCCGCCTACAGCTACAGCTTTTCCTGGCTGATGAAGGACGCCGAGCGAGCCTTCGGCCGCCGCACCCCCGGCCCAGGCTGGGGCCAGATGTCCTACAAGATCCACCCCGGCGTCGATGTGTCCGCGATCGTACCGGTCTCGAAAACCTTCGGCTACACCGTCTCCGCCGGCTACTCGCTGCAATACACCCCGCAGTCCAACACCGCGATGCAGTGGCGCGGCGCCGCGGTCGGCACCAACGTCGCCGCCACCGCCACCACCGGCCTACCCGCCACCACGCCGGACAACCCCTACCTCGGCACCTTCTCCTGGCGCGACAGCGGCAAGAATACCTCCCGCGAGAACTTCGCCACCACGATCGACTGGAAACCCGCCCCGCACGACCGCCTGACCTTCGGCTTCTCCTACGGGATGCTCCGCGAGCACTTCGCCACCCGCACCCAGACGTTCACCATCAACCGCATTCTGCCCGGTAACTGGAGCCCAACCCACAGCTGGGGCCAAGTCAGCCTCTTCCCCGCCACCGGCACCACCGTCAACGCCGGCCAGATGACAATCGCCAACAACGGCCGCATCCGCCCCGGCCGCACCGTCACCCCGTCCCTCCGCTGGCTCCACGACGGCCCGGTCTGGAAGTCAGACGCCGGCGTCGCCTACGGCAACTCGCGCATCGATTACCAGGATATCGACCAGGGGTTCTTCAACGGGATGACCATCCGGCGGAATAACGTCCAAATCCTGTTCGATGACATTTTCTACCTCCGCCCCGGCCGCATCACCGTCCTCGATCCCAACGGCCGCCCCGTAGATCCCTCGCGCCTCGACTCGTACTCGCTGGTCTCCGCCAACAGCAACCGCCAGCGCACCTACGACACAACCCGCCAGGCCTACGCCAACCTGCGGCGCGACTTCGACCTCCGCGGGGCCCTCCTCACCGTGAAACTCGGTGCCGATGTGCGTAGCAAGATCCGCGATCTCCGCGGACCCGGCGGCAACCTCGAGACCTACACCTACGTCGGCGCCGACGGCCGGGCCAGCAATACCCCGTTCACCCAAGCCGGCCTCGCCAACGACGACAGCCCCCTGCGCTTCCTCGACGAGGTCTATTCCGAGCGCATCCCTGACTTCGGCCTCCCCAAGCAGCAGCAAGTCGACAACGGCAAGCTCTGGCAGGACTGGCTCCGCAATCCGACCCACTGGACGCGCAACGCCAATAACGACTTCATCGCCGTCACCAGCTTCTCGCGCCGCGCCAAGGAGGTCATCTCCTCCCTCTTCGGCCGCGCCGACCTCGGCCTCCTCGGCAATCGCCTCCGCCTCACCGGCGGCGTCCGCGCGGAACAGACGAACATCGATGCCGAGGGCCCCCTGCTCGACCCGACCCTGGCCTTCCAGCGCGACGGCGCCGGCAACGTCCTCCGCGGCCCCACTGGCACCCCGCTCCTCCAGGTGCCGACCAACGCCGGCCTGCCCTACTCGCAGCTGGTCCGCGTCGAGCGCGGCACCCGCGCCCGCAAGGAGTACCTGCGCCTCTTCCCCAGCCTCAACGCCAGCTACAACCTCACCGAGTCCCTCATCGGCCGCCTCGCCTATTCCCAATCCGTCGGCCGGCCCGACTTCAACCAGTATGCCGGCGGCGTCACCCTCCCCGATCTGGAGAACCTGAACCCGAACTCCCGCATCACGGTCAACAACGCCTCCATCAAGGCCTGGCAGGCCGAGACCTATATGGCGCGGATCGAGTACTACTTCGGCAACGTCGGCAGCTTCTCCGTCGCCGCCTTCATCCGCGATTACGACAACTTCTTCCGCAACGTGACTGAATACGTAAGCGACTCCTTCCTTGAGACTTACGGGCTAGATCCGGAAGAGTACGGCAGCATCCTCACGGTCACCCAGTTCAACGAGCCACGGCGCATCCGGCAGCACGGCTTCGAGATCGATTACAAGCAGTCGCTGACCTTCCTCCCGCACTGGGCGCGCGGCTTCCAGTTCTTCGCCAACATCAGCTCCCAGCGCGCGAAGAACACGGATAACCTCCAGGACATGAACCCGTTCACCGCGAACTGGGGCCTCAGCTTCACCCGGCCGAAGTTCAATATCCGCATCAACGAGAACTACCGCGGCATCCAGCGCCGGGGCCTAGTCGCCAGCACCGCGACCAATAGCATCGAGCCCGGCACCTACAACTACCGCCCGAAGCGCCTTTATATCGATGTGACGGGTGAATATTACTTCCGCCGCGGCACCGCGTTCTTCTTTGCGATGCGCAATATCGGCGGCGCCACCGAGGACACCAAGATTTACGGCCCCAACACCCCCCTCCATGCCCGCTTCCGCCAACGCGACGACTACGGCGGGTCGCTCTGGACGGCCGGGATCAAGGGATCGTTCTAGGTTCGAAGGCTCCCGCCGGATGCTAGCGCGGCGCGCCCCGGCTACACTGGACGGACGGGATTCCTGCACGACTCCCGCCCGGATGGTAGCCAGCTTGGTGTAGCTGGGGCGCGCCGCCCCGGCACCCGCAGCCTCCGATCCTATTCACGACAGGGCGTTACGCTTTCGCTCGCCAACAAACCTCTAGCGGGGCTGGCGGCGGCCTCACCGAAGGTAAACCGAGCCGACGGTGAGGCGCCGCGCTCCGGCGGAAGGGGCCCAAAAAAAGGCCCGGGACTTGCGTCCCGGGCCCGGAAAGCCAGCCGGCCAGCCGCCTTACGGCAGCTCGTAGACCTCGATGAGGGCGATGCCCGTCGCCGCACCCGGACCCGTCACCTGAGCCGTGTAGTTGCCCGGGGCTAGGGTCAGGATCACCGCCGAATCGTTGGCCGCTAGGCCGAACGCACCCACCGAGGCGGAGGACGTCGCGATGGCGTCGCGGTCGACGGAGGTGGACCAGTTGGTGTTCTGCGCCACCGTAGTCGAGCCGCTCAGGAGCTGCAGGGTCGGCTGGGCCAGCACCCCCGCCACGCCGAACTGAGCAAGGCCAGGTCCAACGCCACGGACGAGGACCCGCTTGGCGGCACCCGGGGGCACCACGAAACCAGCAATGAGGGTATTATCCCCGGCGCCGGCGCTCGCGCGCGTCGCGATGTTCAGGAGCTTCTGGCCGGGGCTCGCCCCGGAGAGGTCATAGACCTCGATCAGGGCGATGCCTGCGGCATTGTTGGTGCCGCTCACGACGGCGGTATAGGCGCCGGGGGCAAGCGTGGTGAGGAGCGCCGCATCCGCCCCGGAAGCCCCGAGGGCGAAGGCGCCGGCCCGTGCACCCGCCGCGTCGATCGCCGCCCGGTCCGCCGCGATGCCGGCGTTAACCCCAAGTGAGGCCTGATCGGAACTGCGCACCAGCTCGAGGCGCGGAGAAGCCAACGAGCCCGGCAGACCGAAGACGGAGCCGAGGGTCGGACCCACGGCGCGGATCAGCACCGGCTTGGCCGAGTCACCCGAAATGACGAAGCCGGCGATGGCGACGCCTTCCCCGGAGGAAACCCGCGCGCGGGACGAAATGTTGACCAACCGCTGCGCCGCCACCGCGGACTCGCTGCCCCCGATGAAGGAAGCGGTAATCACGCCGGTCGAGGTGCCCGTGACCAGGCCCGTCGCCGCGTTGATGGTCGCAGAGATGACCGAGCGGGTCGTGAGCACGCTGACCTGACCGACGCCCGTGACCGTCCCGGCGCCGCCATCGCTGGCGGACCCGGACTGCACCAGCGCGAAGGCCTGGCCGGCGGGACCCGCGATCACGTGGGCGAACGCCGCCCCGGCCGTAGCACCCGACTGATAGTAGCCCGCGACGCCCTGGGTGGCGCCGACGTCCGCGGCGCGGGTTCCGGCGAACGTGCCGGTGAAGCCGCCCGAAGCCGCGCCCGTGACCGAGCCATCGGTGCCGATCGTGCCGGAGACCGTGACCACGGCCTGCAGCAGGCCGAAGGAGTTCTGGCTGAACGCGAACGCACCGGAATCGGTCACGTTGAAGTTCAGGTTCATCAACGGCGCGGTGCCCGGGTAACCAAGGAAGACCGCAGTGTTGTCGGGCCGCACCAGGAGGGCGAAGCTGCCCGTGCCGCCGCCAAAGGCACCAAAGTAGGTACCGGCATAGCTGCGGGTCAGGACGCGGACCGCGGCCGCCCGGGAGGTGACGGAGCCCGCGCTGTTGGTGATCACGACGTCGTAGGCGCCGGACTCACCCGCCACATAAGTGGCGGCGGTCGCCCCCGCAATGGACGCGCCGTTGCGGCGCCACTGGAAGGTCGGGCTCGGGGCGGCGGAGACGCCGACCGTAAGGGTGGCGGAACCACCCGCGGGCACCACCTGCGCGGCGGGCTGGGCCGAGATCACCGGGGCCTGCGGCGCGCTGACCACCGCGAGCGTCGCGACCGAACTGGTCGTCGTGCCACGGGAATTGGCGACCAAGACATCGTAGAAGCCAGCATCACCCGCGGAGACGTTGTTCAGGGTGAGGACCGGGCCGGTGGCGCCACCGATGTTCAGGCCGTTGCGGCGCCACTGGTAGTTGAAGGACGCACCGCCCGTCGCGGAGACCGAGAACGTCGCCGAGGCCCCGACGAAGGCGACCTGCGCGCGCGGTTGCTGGGTTAGCTCCGGCACGGTGGTAACGACCACGTTGGCCGGGGTAGAGGTCACCGAACCGACCGAGTTGGTCACCTGCACGGTGTAGCTGCCGGCCGCGGAGGCCTGGACGCCGCTCAGGGTGAGGGTCGCGCCGACCGCGCCGCTGAGGGCCGCGCCGTTGCGGCTCCACTGGTAGGCCAGCGGCTCAGTGCCGGTGGCGCTGACGCTCAGGGCGAGCGTGCCGCCGAGGTCCACCACCGCCGCCGCGGGCTGCGTGGCGATCGCCGGCGCGGAGACGGCGGGCACGATCGTGAGGGTGAAGGTCTGGGTCGTGACCGCCGGATTGGTCGCCGTGACCGTCAGGGCAAGCGGGGAACCGGTCGTGTCCGGAGGAGTGCCAGAGAGCACGCCGGTCGTGGCGTTGAGCGAAGCCCACTCCGGCAGACCAGCGATCGCGAAGGTCGGCACCGGATCACCGGTGGCGGTGAAGGTGAACGAACCGGCCGTCCCGGCGCGGAACGTGGCCGCCGCAGCGCTCGTGATGGTAGGCGCGGTGCCGACGGTCAGGGTGACCGGGTTCGAGGTGGCGTTCGGGCTGATCAGATTGCTGACGACCACTTGGAACTGGTCGCCCGTCATCGTCGCCGCGGCATTGGTAATGCGCAGCGTCGCGGTACCCACGCCGCTGTAGGTGGCGTCGTTGGTCAGGATCGGAACATAGCCGGTGCTGCCGACCGGGAGGCGGTACCAGGTGAACACCGAGGGCACCGGCGTGCCGGTCGCCGCCACCGTGAAGGTCGCCGAGCCGCCGACCGGGGTCACCGCCGCGACCGGCTGGGTCGTGATGGTGGGCGCGCCGACGTTGCCGGTGCGCTTGATCACGTGGTTGCGGGTGTCCGTGATAAAGATCGTGCCCTGGGAGTCCACGGCCACGCCGAACGGCTGGTTGAAGCGGGCCGCGCTGCCGAGGCCGTCGGCGGAACCGGCGGTGCCGGCAGTCCCCGCGAGGGTCGAAACGGTGCCCGTCGAGGTGATGCGGCGCAGGGTGTGGCTGTTGGTGTCGGCCACGTAGACATTGCCGCCCGAGTCGACCGCAAGCGCGGAGGGCTGGTTAAAGCGGGCCACCGACCCCGTGCCGTCCGCGACACCCGAGGTGCCACCGGTGCCGGCGAGGGTCGAGACGTTCGAGGAGAAATCGAGCTTGCGGATGGTGTGGTTGAAGGAGTCGGCCACGTAGATCGACCCGGCCGCGTCCGCCACGACGGCGAACGGGAAGGCGAACCGGGCGCTAACGCCCAAGGCATCCGTCGTGCCGCGCTGCCCGGCCGTACCCGCGAAGGTGGTCACGATCGCGCCCGACTGGATGCGGCGGATGGTGTGGTTGAAGGTGTCCGCCACGAAGATCGTACCGGTGGTGTCGACCGCCACGCCGTACGGGTAGAGGAAGCGCGCGTCGCTGCCGGTACCGTCAGTACTGCCGGTGTTGCCGGCGAGACCGGCGACCGTCGTGACCGTGCCGTCCGGCGCGATCGCGCGGATGGTGTGGTTATAGGTGTCCGCCACGTAGACCGTGCCTACGGTGGAGACCGCAACGCCGGACGGGGAATTGAAGCGCGCCGCGGAGCCCACGCCGTCGGCACTGCCGCTCACGCCGGGCTGGCCGGCGAGGGTCGTCACAATGCCGCCGGGGGCGACCTTGCGGATGACGTGGTTGCTGGTGTCGGCGACGTAGAGGTTGCCGAGGGCGTCGACCACCGTGCCGGCCGGGCCGTTGAAGCGGGCCGCGTCACCGGTGCCGTCCGTCGTGCCGGACACGCCGGGGGAACCGACGTAGGTCGAGATGGCGGTGCCGACGACGATCGAGAGGGAGGCCGAGAGGCTCTGCGCGGTGCCCGAGGTGTTGGTCGCGACCGCGCGGAACGCGTCGCCGCTCATACTCGAGGTCGGGTTGAGGACCGTGAGCGTGCCAGTGGTGACGCCGCTGTAGGTCGTGTCGTTGGCGAGATCGTAGTACGCCGAGGCGCCGGCCGGCAGGCGCTGCCACTGGATCGTGGGCGTCGGGTTGCCGGTGGCGGCCACGGTAAAGGTGGCGATCTGGCCCGGCGTCAGCGCGACGTTGGCCGGCTGAGTGGTAATCACCGGCGCGAGCGCCACGGGCGAGATCACCAGCGTGAAGGGCTGGAGCGCGTCCGGATTCACGCCGTTGCTGGCGGAGAGGACGAGGTTGTAGGGCGAGGCCGCGCTGGTGCCGACGGCAGGGGTGCCCGAGAGCACGCCGGTGGCGGCATTGAGCGTGAGGCCGGAGGGCAGCGTACCGCTGAAGACCGTGTAGTTGATCGTCGAGGGCGCGCCCGTGGCCAGAACCGTGAAGGTGCCGGCCTGATTCTCGACCAAAGTCACCGTGGGCAGGCTCGTGATGGCCGGCGCCGTGGTGATGGTGAGGAGGGCCTCATTCGAGGTCGCGGGGGAGCCCACGCCGCTGCTCACCACAACCTGAAACTTGTCGCCCGAGTCAGCGAGGGCCGTCGGGGAGACGGTCAAGGTGGCCGT
>NEUZ01000078.1 GCA_002304435.1 Opitutia bacterium Tous-C8FEB
AAACTGCTCGAGGAGGCAGCCGCCCGGAAGAAGGCGCTGCAGGCGCCCAGTGAGTTCGTCGCCCTCAAGCAGCTCGGCCGCGAGCGCCGGCTGGACCTGACCCAGTATTTCCCGCACATCCGCCTCGAGGAGTCGCTCAAGAACATCGAGAAGCGCAACGACATCCTGCTGGCGGAACTGCTGCGCCTGTCCCGCGGCCGGCTCCAGCTCGGCCTCGACCTCAAGGGCGGCGTGGCCTTCACGCTCGAGGCCGTCGAGACCCCTGGCGAGAACCTGGACGCCTACCAGCGTCAGGAGAAGCTCCAGAAGGCGATCGAGATCATCGGCGCCCGCGTCAACGGCCTGGGCGTCGCCGAACCGGTGCTCCGGCCGATCGGTGAGAACCGCATCGAGATCCAGCTCCCCGGCGTCAGCACCAAGGACAACCCGGATGTGGTCGACCAGGTGAAGGCCCCCGCCCGCCTCGATTTCCGGATGGTGCATCCCTCGCTGGTGCCCGGCCCCGGGGTTGAGACCCCTGCAGGCTACGAGATCAAGACCCTCGACTGGGAGAGTCGCCGCGGTGAGACCGGGGTCGAGGAGATCTTTGTGAAGCGCATCCCGGAGATGACCGGCGAGATGATCTCTAACTCCTTCGCTCGGCCTGACCTCTACGGGAAGCCGGAGGTCATTTTGGAGTTCACCGACGCGGGCAAGAAG
Organism: Opitutia bacterium Tous-C8FEB; assembly: GCA_002304435.1. Taxonomy (GTDB): domain Bacteria; phylum Verrucomicrobiota; class Verrucomicrobiia; order Opitutales; family Opitutaceae; genus ER46. The sequence continues at coordinate 700 of NEUZ01000078.1, forward strand.
CGTTTCGCCGAAGTCACCCGTAGCATCGCCGAGATCGGCCAGCGGGGCGGGCCCCTTGGGCGCCTTGCCATCGTGCTCGACGGCAAGCTCTATTCTGCGCCCACGGTCCGCGAGGAGATTAACAGCCCCTCGGCCCAAATCACCGGCAGCTTCACCGACCGCGAGGCGATCAACCTCGCGAACGTCCTCAATAACCCCCTCGACGTCGAGCTGCGTATCATCGAGCAGTACGAGGTCGGGCCCACGCTGGCGGCGGACGCCGTGATCAGCGCGCGGAACGCCTTCATCTTCAGCACGCTGCTCACGATCGGCTTCATCGTCGTCTTCTACACCCTCGGCGGGTTCGTCGCCGCTTTCGGGATGGGGGTCAACGTGCTCGTCACTCTCGGGGTGATGGCCAGCATCGGCGCCACGCTCACGATGCCCGGCATCGCCGGCATCGTGCTCACGCTCGCGATGTCCGTCGACGCGAACATCCTGATTTTCGAGCGGATGCGCGAGGAACTGAAGCTGGGTAAGTCACTTGGCACCGCCCTCGAGGCGGGCTTCGACAAGGCTTGGTCCGCGATTCTGGACTCGAACGTAACTACGCTGTTGGTGGCCCTCGTGATGGTCTGGTTGGGCACCGGCCCGGTGAAGGGCTTCGGCGTGACGCTCGCGATCGGTATCTTCACCACGATGTTCGCGGCGGTCGTCGTCAATAAGTTGATCCTTGAGGCCCTGATCCTAGGCGGGGTGACGGGCCGGCTCCCAATGTTCTCGATCCTGCAGAACTCGGCCTACGACTTCCTGAGGTACACCCGGGCGGCGTTCATCGCCACCGCGGCGGTGCTGGTCGTGGGCATCAGTGCGGTCGTGTACAAAGGAAAGGCGATTTACGGGATCGATTTCGTGGGCGGCGATATGATCACGTTGAACTTCGGTCAGCGGGTCGAGGTGGGCGAGCTGCGCCGGGCGGCGGAGCGGGCGGGACAGAAGGATTTTGCCTTCTCCTACCAGCAGCCGGTCGGCGGCAGCCGCGAGGTGCTGCGGGTTACGGCCCCGTTTGACCAGGGCCGGCCGCTCGTGCGCCAGCTTCAGACCGCCTTCCCGCAGGCGAAACTTGAGCTCGCCGGCGAGTCCCGGATTGGCGCCTCGGTGGGCAAAGAAATCCAGTGGAACGCGTTGCTCTCGGTGCTGGCCGCGTTGGTCGGTATCCTTGTCTACGTGGCCTTTCGCTTCGAGATGGGGTACGGCATCGGCGCCGTGGTGGCCACCGTGCACGACCTCGTCCTAACCATCGGCCTGTTCGTGCTCTTTGACCGTCAATTCAACGCGCCAATGGTGGCCGCGATCCTGCTGATCATCGGCTACTCGATTAACGACACGATCGTCGTGTTCGACCGCATCCGCGAGGAACTCAAGCTGAACCCCACGGGCACGCTGCGCGAGATCATCAACCGCTCGCTCAACCTCACCTTGGCGCGCACGGTCATCACCGGTGGCACCACGCTGCTCACCTCGGTGACGCTCCTCCTCACCACTTCCGGCGACGTCAACGACATTGCCTTCACCCTGCTGATCGGCGTCCTCACGGGCACCTTCTCCTCGCTCTTTATCGCGACTCCCGTCTTCTACTGGTGGCACAAGGGCGACCGGAAGCACGTCGAGGCGCACCACGACGTCGCCCCGAAGTACGAGTGGCAGGGCACCAGCAAGGCGGCCGAATAGGCCGCCGCCGGCCGCCGTCGGGCCGTCGGACGGATTCCCGGGACGCCGCGCGCGCCGGGGCCGTCTCCCGGGTCGCCGGAACCACCCCGCCACGATGCGCTGGATCCACCAGCCGCAGCCCGCCGCCGAGGTCGAGGCGCTCAGCAAGCGCGCTGGCGTCAGCCGCGTGCTCGCCGAGCTATTGCTGCGCGCTGGCCGGTCCGATCCCGCTACCGCGGGGGAGTTCCTCCAGCCGAGCCTTGCCCAACTCGACGATCCGCTCCGCCTGCCTAACCTGCCGGCCGCGGCGGACCGACTCCGCCGCGCGATCGCCGCGCGCGAGCAGATCGTAGTCCTTGGCGACTACGACGTCGACGGGGTCACCAGCACCACGCTGCTGGTCTCGGTGCTGCGGCGTTTCGGACTGAATCCCCGGTTCGTGGTGCCTCGGCGCGCCGCCGATGGCTACGGCCTCTCGCGCAGCGCCATCGACCGCGCGCTGGAGGCCGGTCGCCCGGATCTCTTTGTGGCGCTCGACTGTGGCACCAACTCGCGGGACGAGACCGCCTACCTGCGGTCGCAGGGGGTGGAGGTGCTGGTCATCGACCATCACCGCTCCACGGTCGGGGAAAATACGGATTGCCTGCTGATCAATCCTCACGTGCACGGGCTGACGGACGCCGCCGGCGAGGCGTGGCGGCACCTGTGCACGGTAGGCTTGGTCTTCAAGCTCTGCCACGGACTCCTGAAGCAGTTGCGCGGCGACAACCACCCGGTCGCCTTTCGTATCCGGCTCCGGGACTATCTTGATCTGGTCGCCCTGGGCACGATTGCCGACCTCGTGCCGCTGCAGGGCGAGAACCGGATCCTTGCTCGCCACGGGCTGCGCATCCTGCGGGAGACCCAGCGCCCCGGGCTGCGCGCGTTGATGGAAGTCGCCGGGGTGCGCCCGGAGCAGGATCTGGTTCCGACCGACGTCTCGTTCCGCCTCGGGCCCCGCATCAACGCGAGCGGCCGCCTCGCCGACGCGGCCCTTTCGGTGGAATTGCTCCTCAGCGACGATCCCACGTTTTGCGCGGAGACGGCGCGGCAGCTGGACGCCTTCAACCGGGAACGCCAGGACATCGAGCGCCAGATCACTGAGGAAGCGGAGACCGCGATCGAGGAACGCTACGCGGGCCACGCCGGGGTAGTCCTGTTCGCGGAGAACTGGCACCCGGGCGTCGTGGGCGTCGTGGCGGGCCGGGTCACCCGGAAGTATCACCGCCCCTGCGTGGTCCTGGGTAACGAGGGCGAGCTCGCGAAGGGCTCAGGCCGGAGCATCGAGGGCGTGAATCTGGTCGAGGTCCTCGGGGCCTGCGCGTCCGACCTGACCAGTTGGGGCGGGCACCCGATGGCGGTCGGGGTCGCCCTCGCCAAGGAGCGCGTGGAGGCGTTCCGCGCGCGGTTCGCCGAGGCGGTCCGCGCCCAAGTCTCAGCGGAGGCGGCCGAGCCGCGGTTGCAACTAGCGGCTTGGTTATCGCCCGAGCAGGTGCAAGAGCGGCTGATGGAAGAGTTGGAGGGACTCCACCCCTTCGGCCAAGGTAATCCTGAACCCGTCTTCGGGCTGCGCGGGGTGGTCCTGCGTCAGTCGCCCGAGGTTTTTAAGGAGCAGCACTTCCGGTTCCGGCTGGAAGACGCGCGCGGTCGGCCGCTGCATGGCGTTGCGTGGAAGATGGCGGAGCGCCTGCCTCCCGCTGGTCGGCCGCTCGATCTCGCGGTAGAGTTGAAGTGGAACCACTTCAACCAACGCCGGCTGCTGCAGTTGGTCTTAGCCGACTGGCGACTGTCCGCCGCCGAGTGAGGCTGGGCGTGTCGCTCAGGCGACGTTCGCGAGCTTGCGCTCCTTGGCCACGAACCAGAGCGGCTTGCCGTCGTCGTCAAGGACGGGGGTGAGCGCGAGCTCGACCGTGTAAGGCAGGCCGCTCCGGTGGTAATTGACGAGCCGCTCGCGGCATTTCCGCCGCTCGCGGATGGCATCCCGGATGCGTTGCACCACGGTGGTGTCGGTGTCCGGTCCCTGCAGGAACTCGCTGGGTTTGCGTCCGCGAATTTCCTCAAAGCTGTGACCGCACATCGCGATGAACTGCGGGTTGACCCACTCCACCCGGCCCTGCGGGCAGGTGACTACCATTGGGTCGGGTTCGGCGCGGGTCCGGCCCGCGACCGCGGAGAGGACACGCTCCCGGAGCGTCGCCGGGGGGGCGGAGTCACGGCGGAGCGAGGCGAGGGTCACCGCGGCACCCACGTCCTGCAGTCGGGCCACGTGGGCGCGGAGTTCAGGATGGAAATCCAGGATCAGCTCAAATGCCTCGCGTTGATCGGCATCCAGCGCACCAGCGACGTAGAGCGCGGCCCGGTCTTGGAGCAGTTCAGGAACCATAGGATCGGTGTAGGGTAGGGTGGGCGACCGTCAAAACCGAAAATGAACCGCCGCGCAGCCGGCCACGGCGTGGATTTGGACGGAACTGTTCATCGGTTGGTGACTATACGGTCCGAACCGGTTCCGGGATGCAGGGAGGTAGATATCCTCGCCCTTGCGCTCCTCCGCGGGCCGTGCTTCGGTCCGCCATGCCCCCAATTCCTACCCTCTCCCGCGCCATCCTGCTCGCCCTGCCCCTGTTCGCCGCGGCCAGTCCCGCGCCGCAGGGTGAGATCCGGGGCAAGGTCGTCGAGTCGATCAACGCCGCCTCCTACACCTACGTGCAGATCGACACCGGCGCGGCCAAGGTGTGGGCCGCGGCGCCGCAATTCACGGTCAAAGCGGGGGATACGGTGGCGTTGGGGGACGCGATGCCGATGCCGAATTACCACAGCAAGACGCTCAATCGCACCTTCGAGGTCGTCTACTTTAGCGGACGCGCCACGGTGAATGGCGCGGCTGCCGTCGCCGGGGCCACGGCGGCGGCGCCAACCCGCAGCCTGCCCGGGTTGGCGGTGGATCTCTCCAACATCGCGCGTGCTCCCGGCGGTCAGACGGTCGCGGAGGTCCATTCCGGCCGGGCCGCCTTGGCCGGAAAGCCGGTCGTGGTGCGCGGCCGCGTCGTCAAATTCAATGCGAATATCATGGGCCGCAATTGGTTGCATATCCGGGATGGCTCCGGAACCGAGGGGAATAACAACCTGACGGTGACCTCCGCGGGGCAGGCCAAGGTGGGCGACCTGGTGGTCGTGACCGGGCGCCTCGCCGTGGACAAGGATTTCGGCTCCGGCTACCGCTACGCGCTCCTCGTCGAGGAGGCCAAGTTGACGGTCGAATGAGGTTTAGGCCGCCCGCCACCGGCTGAGCCGCTCGACCAAGGCACGTTCCTGCTGCGCCGAGGCCCGCAGGCCGGGTAGATCCGCCTGCAATTGTTCCCAAGTGGGAACCTCCCCCCAGGCGGTGACCCGGAACACTTCTTGGGCGTGGGCCCCGGGAAGCTGCAGCTCCCGGTTTTTGCGGTCAAAACGCTGACGGAGCGTCGCCCCCCACTCGGCGACGTTGGCAGGCGGCGCCATTTGATGGCGGCCGACCCAGGGAAGCCATTCGCGGATCTGGGAGGCGTGGCTCCAGGTCATCTCGGTCAGCAGGGGGAACGCCGCCTCGACGTCGACGGCGAAGTCGAAGGCGTTCGCGCCGCCCATATAGCTGTCGTAGACATTCAGGATGACCGGGACCTTCACGGGGCGGGAGACGGTTTCGTCCGCCGGGTATTCAGGCGTGAAGGCGTGCGGCACGTTGAGCATATAGGCGACCCGGCGGACGGCCTCGGCGATCGTCTCGTGGTCGTTATGGATACCGGCGAGCGGATCGCTAGCGAGGGGTGGGCAGAACAGGTAGTCGGGCTCGAAGTCCCGGATCGCGCGCCAGAGGGCGGCAAGCAGAGGTGGGGTCACTTGGAGGCAGGCCTCGCGGGGCACGGTGCCGTCGGGGAGGCGGAGGGGCTCGAATTCGTATCCGCCGAGGCGGGCGGAGGCCAGTTGCTCGGCGAGCCGCGTGCGCGCCGTCTCGGCCCGGGTGAGGCGGTGGTGCCCGGCCTGGCCGTCGGTGCAGACAATCACCCTTGCCCGGAACGTGGGGCCGAGCTGCCGTCGCCAGAGCTCGAAGGATCCGGCCGCGGTGAACTCGTAGTCATCGAAGTGAGCGTGAACGTGCAGGACCTTCATCGGGGTGCGGGGAGCGAAGCGGCGCGCGGGGCGGGCGGCAAGCCGTCGGGGAGGGGAAAACCGTTGCCCCGGGCGATGGCCGCTGCTTCGGTCCGCCCCTTTATGAAACGCTGGTCCCAGTTCTTCATCCCGACCCTCAAGGAAAGTCCCGCGGACGCGGAGATCGCCTCGCATCGCCTGCTGGTGCGCGCCGGGCTGGTGCGCCGGCTGGGCGGCGGCCTCTACACCTACCTCCCGCTGGGCCTGCGCGCGGTGCACAAGATCACCCAGCTGTGCCGCGAGGAGATGGACGGGGCGGGCGCGATCGAGCTGTGGATGCCGCACCTACACCCCGTCGAGCTCTGGGCACAGGGTCCCCGTTGGGCCGCGGCGCGCGAGATTATGTTCCGCGCCGACAGTGCCGGTGCCGGCCGGCGGCCGGAGCGGGAGCCGGAGGTGGTCCTGGGGCCCACCCACGAGGAGATCATCACCCCGCTGGTTAAGGCTGAGATCTCTAGCTACCGGGACCTACCCAAGAACTTCTACCAGATCGCCACCAAGTTCCGTAATGAGATCCGCCCCCGCTACGGCCTGATGCGGGCGCGGGAGTTCATTATGATGGACGCCTACTCCTTCGACACCGGCGACGAGGGGGCGGTGCGCAGCTACTTCGCAATGAAGGAGGCCTACGCGCGCTTCTTCAAGCGCCTGGGTGTACAAGCGATCGCGGTCGAGGCTGACACGGGCGTGATGGGCGGCAGCTTCTCCCACGAGTTTATGGTCCCGGCCGAGGTGGGCGACGACGACGTCATCTACAACGAGGCGAGCGGCTACGCGGCTAACCGCGAAAAGGCGACGAGCGCGCTGGTGCCGGCGGAACTCGCCGACGCGGCCCCCGCGGGCGCGGTGGAGAAGTTCGCCACGCCCGGCGTGACCACCATCGCCCAACTGGCGGCCGAACCCCACGGGGTGCCGGCGGACCAGCAGTTCAAGACGCTCGTCTACATCGGCGATGACCGCCCGTTTCTCGTGCTGCTCCGCGGCTGCGACGAGCTGGAGGAGGCGAAGCTGGGGTCACTTGGGTTTACCTTGTTCCGCCCGGCCACGCCGGAAGAGATCGTGCCGATCCTCGGCGCTCGGCCCGGCAGCCTCGGCGCCGTCAAGGGTACCCTGCGGGATCCGGCGGCCCTCGCTGGCGTCTTCGCGGACCACGCGATCCGGCTCATCGGCAACGGCGTGACCGGCGCCAACGAGGACGGCTTCCACCTCCGCCACGTCAACGTGGCGCGGGACCTCGCGATCACCCGCTTCGGCGACTTCCGCCGCGTGCGCCCCGGCGAGCCCGATCCCCGCTCTGGCCAGCCCCTCCAAGTCCGCCGCGGCATCGAGGTCGGCCACATCTTCAAGCTGGGCACCAAGTACTCGGAGAAGTTCGGCGCGGTCTTCACCGACGACCAGAAGCAGACGCACCTGATGGTGATGGGCTGCTACGGCATCGGGATCAGCCGCACCCTGCAGGCGGTGATCGAACAGAGCCACGACGCGGACGGCATCCGCTGGCCGTGGAACTGCGCGCCCTTCCAGGTGCTCGTCTGCGTCCTCGACCCGCAGCTCCCCGAGGCGATGGACCTGGCCGTCCGGCTCGGCACCGCCGCGGAGCAGGCCGGGGCGGACGTGCTGATCGACGACCGCGCCGAGCGCCCGGGCGTGAAGTTCAAGGACGCCGACCTGATCGGGATCCCGCTGCGCCTCACGATCGGCGGCAAGGGGCTCAAGGAGGGCGTCATCGAGCTAAAGTGGCGCCACGCCAAGGACGTCCTGAAGGTCCCGCTCGCCGAGGCGGACGCGCGCGTCGCGGCCGCGGTGGGCGAGGCGCGGGCGGCCGCGGCCTGAGCGCCGTCCGCCCGCGATGATTGTCGGCGTCCATCCGCTCGCGGGCTTTGACAAGGTCCTCCACTACCGCGTGCCTCCGGCGCTCGCCGGATCCGTGGAGGTGGGGTCACTGGTGCGGATGCCCATTCTGGGCGGGGTGCGGCTGGGCCTCGTCGGGGAAGTGGGCCCGCCCGCAAATTTCCCGCTCGAGCGCCTGAAGGCGCTCACCGACGTGGTCTATCCGTTCCCGGCTCTCACGCCGGAACTGCTACAGCTCGCGCGCTGGATGGCGCGCTACTATGCGTGCGGCGTCGACGCGATCATCGAGACGATGATCCCGGCCGCCGTGCGCCGAGGCGCGGCGGTCAAGCAGGAGCGGCTCCTCGCCGTCGCGCGCTCCCTGCTGGACTCGGACCTTGAACGTCTCACCGCGCGTGCGCCGCAGCAGGCGCGGCTCTACCGGTTCCTTGCGGAACAGGTCCGGCCGCAACCGAAGGGTCTGGTCCTGCGCCGGCTGGGGATTGGGGCCTCCTCGGTCACTGGACTTCTGCGCGCCGGCGTCCTCCGGGAGGAGTCCCGCCGCATCGAGCGGGTGGCCTACGCGGATGGCCACGCGGGCGGGGAGTTGGTCGCTGCCCAGCCGCACGCCCTCAATCCGGAGCAGCAGGCGGCCGTTGATCAGCTGACGAAAGACCTCGGCGCAGGCACCTTCAGCGTCTCGCTCCTGCTGGGGGTCACGGGGTCCGGCAAGACGGAGGTCTACCTGCGGGCGATCGACGAGGCGCTGCGGGCGGGGGGCGGCGTCGTGTTTTTGGTGCCTGAAGTTGCGCTCACCCCGCAGACCGTGGCGCGACTGCGCTCGCGGCTGGAGGCGATCGCCGGCGGGGAGCGGTGCGTGGTTTGGCACAGCCATCTCAGCGAGGGCGAGCGCCTCGACGGCTGGCTCGCGCTCGCCACCGGGGAGGCGCGGGTGGTCGTGGGAGCGCGTTCGGCGGTGTTCGCCCCGGTGCGGAACCTGCGGCTGGTGGTCGTCGACGAGGAGCACGAGCCGGCGTACAAGCAGGATGAGACGCCGCGCTACCACGGGCGCGACGTCGCGGTGATGCGGGCGAAGCTGGCGGGCGCCCTGTGCCTGCTCGGCTCGGCCACGCCGTCGCTGGAAAGCTTCACTAACGTCGAGGCCGGCAAGTACCGCCTGCTGCAGCTCACCCAGCGGGTGGATGCCCGGCAGCTGCCCTACATCGACGTCGTGGATCTCCGGATCGAGGCCGCGAAGCAGCGGGCTTTGCCCGCACTTTCCGGCAAGCTGGTGCGCGCGCTCCACGCGCGGCTGGAGCGGGGCGAGCAGACCATCCTATTCATCAATCGCCGCGGTTACTCGTCGTCGCTGCTCTGCCGCCAGTGCGGGCACGTGGAGGGCTGCCCGCACTGCAGCATTGCGATGACCTTTCACCGGACGGACGACACCCTCCGCTGCCACCTTTGCGGCCATCAGCGCCCCGCCCCCGCCTCCTGCAGCCAGTGCCGGGCGCCCGACATCCGCTGGCGTGGGCTTGGCACCCAGCGCGTCGAGGAGGCCGTGCGGCGGGTCGCCCCCCGGGCGCGGGTGGAGCGAATGGACACCGACACGATGGGCCGAAAGAACCGCTTCCGAGAGGTGTTGGCCGAGTTCCGGGCCGGGCGGATCGATATCCTCATCGGCACGCAGATGATCGGGAAGGGGCTTGATTTCCCCAACGTCACCCTCGTCGGGCTCGTGGACGCGGACATCTCGATGCACGTGCCGGATTTCCGGGCGAACGAGCGCACGTTCCAGCTGCTAGTGCAGGTGGCTGGGCGCGCGGGCCGCGGGGACCGGGCGGGCGAGGTGATTGTCCAGACCTTCACGCCGCAGTCCGAGGCCATCCAGTTCTCGCGCCGCGCGGACTTTGCGGGTTTCGCTGCCGCCGAGCTGAAGCTCCGGCGGGATTTCCGCTACCCGCCCTACCGCCACCTGATCCAACACCTATTCCGCGGGCCGAACCCCGACAAACTCCGCTTTTACGCGGAGCAGTGGGCGCGGCTCGTGGAAAAGGAGCTGGGCGATCGCGTGGAGCTACGCGGGCCGTCCGCGGCGCCGATCGAGAAGATCAAGGACGAGTACCGCTGGCAGCTCTGGTATTTCACCGGTGCGGTGTCGCGGGTGGTACCGGAACTGGAGCGCCTCCGCGCCGCCTTCGCGTGGGCGGACGACATCACCCAGGTGCTCGACGTCGATCCGGTCAGCCTCGGCTGAACGGCCGGCGCGCCGAGTCCGGTATTGTGTCCCGCCCCCCGCGCCGCCATTTCCCCGGCGGCGCCCGTTGGTGCCCTCTTTTTCGCCTCCGATGAAGATCTATTTCCTAGGCATTTGCGGCACCGCGATGGGCAACGCCGCCCTGCTGGCCCGCGCCGCCGGCCACGAGGTTTCCGGCGCGGACACCGGGGTCTACCCGCCGATGAGCACCGTGCTCGCGGCCGCCGGCATCACGGTCCACGCCGGGTATGACTCGAGCCGGCTTGAGCAACTCGCCCCCGACCTCGTGGTGGTGGGCAACGCGATGTCCCGCGGAAACCCCGAGGTGGAGTGGCTGCTGGAAACCCGCGCGCTGCCGTTCACCTCGCTCCCGGCGCTGCTCCACGATACCGTCTTGCGGCGCCGCCGGAACATCGTCGTCTGCGGTACCCACGGGAAGACCACCACGACCGCCCTCTGCGCGTTCCTGCTCCGGGCGGCGGGCTCCGACCCCGGGTTTCTCATCGGGGGCGTGCCGCAGGATCCGCCCTGCGGCGCCCATCTCGGGCAGGCGGACGCGCCGTTCGTGATCGAGGGGGACGAGTACGACAGCGCCTTCTTCGACAAGCGGAGTAAGTTCATCCACTACGCGCCCCACGTGGCCGTGCTGAACAACCTCGAGTTCGACCACGCGGACATCTTCCGCGACCTCGCCGACATCCAGCGATCATTCTCCCACCTCACGCGCATCGTCCCCGGCAACGGCTGGATCGTCCTGAACGGCGATGACCCCAACCTCGCCGCCCTCGGCCCGACCTCGTGGACGCGGCAGGTGCGGGTCGGCCTCGGCGCGGACAACGACGTCGTGCTGGCGGACTTCGCGGAAACCCCGGCCGGGGCCTCTTTTCGCCTGTCGTGGCGCGGGCGGGCGTGGGCCCAGGTCGAGTGGGGACTGAGCGGCGAGTTCAACGCCCGCAACGCGGCGATGGCTGCGACCGCGGCCGCGCTCGCGCTGCGCCCAGACGATCCCACGGGCCTGCACCTTGGCGCGCTCGCCTCCTTCCGCGGGGTCCGCCGCCGGCAGGAGATCCGCCTCGCCGTGGCGGGCCTCACGGTGATCGAAGATTTCGGGCATCATCCGACGGCGCTCGCCGCCACGCTCGATTCCCTGCGCGCTCGCTACCCGGACGCCCGCCTGACGGCGGTCTTCGAGGCTCGCAGCAACACCGCGCGGACGAAGCGGATGCAGGACGCCTTCACCAGCGCACTGGCGCGGGCCGATGTCGCGTTCCTCGGTCCTGTCAGCCGGGCCGAGCAGGTGCCGGCGGCCGAGCGTTTCGCCCCCGAGGAGGTGATCGCCCAGCTCCGCGCGCGCGGCCGCGACGGGGTGACGGCGCCGACCAACGCGGACCTGCTGGCGCGCCTGACGGCGAGCGTTCGGCCAGGCGGCGCGCGTCCGGAGGTGGTGATTTTCTTCACCAACGGTAGTTTCGATGGGATCATCGATGGGTTCGTCGAGGCCGCGCGCCGCGTGGGGTGAAAGGGGAGTTGCCGCTTGCGTCGCCGGGGGCGTTCGTCGTCCTTCTCCGCTCACCCGTGTCTATGACGCCCCGTTTTTCCCCCGGCCGCGCCAGCCGGTTTCCCGCCTGCGCTTTGGCTGCCTTCCTCGCCGGGCTGCTGCTCCCATTCGTGTCGCTGCGCGCCGCCGCCCCGGAGGAGCGGGACCCGATGCTGGCCCGGGTCTTCCCGTCGATTGTCCGGATCGAGGCCATCCGGCTCCGGCCGACCGACGGCCGGCTGACGAAGGAATGGTCGGGCGGCAGCGGGGTCGTGATCTCCGCCGAGGGACACGTGCTCACCAACTGCCACGTCACGGAGGACGGCGATTTCTTCCGAGGCTACCTGCACGACGGCTCCCAACTTGAGGCGGTCTTGGTGGGGCAGGATCCGCTGACGGACCTCGCGGTGATCCGCCTCAATCTCGCGCAGCAGGCCGTGGGGGCGCCGCCCTTGCCGGTGGCGCGGTTTGGCGATTCTGCGGCGTTGCGGGTGGGCGAGGAAGTCTTCGCTCTCGGGAGCCCCGGTTTTTTAGCCCAGTCGGTGACCCAGGGTGTTGTGTCGAACCCCTCGCTCGTGCTGCCCGAGCAGACCGTGGGCAAGATGATGCTGCGGGGCGAGGATGTGGGGCAATTCGTGCGGTGGGTGCTGCACGACGCGCGGATCTTCGGTGGGAACAGTGGCGGTCCGCTGGTGAATACGCGGGGCGAGGTTGTGGGCATCAATGAGATTGGGGTGGTC
>NEUZ01000079.1 GCA_002304435.1 Opitutia bacterium Tous-C8FEB
GAGCTGCACCGCACCATCGACCCCGATGAAGGGCGTGACCGTCAGCGTGGTACCGATCTGCTGCTGGGTAACCGTGGAACTGGAGGCGAGGCCGGTGCTGACGCCGGCGGCGGACTGGATCGTGCCGGTGACGACGGGGCGCGTCTCGCCGTTGAAGAACTTGGCCTGTTTGCCGTGGCTGGTGACGATCGCGGGCTGGGTCGTGATGGCGTTGTTGCGCGACCGCGGGGTGGTGTTGAGGGAGATCTCAGCCGCAAGGTCGCGGGAGCCGGAAACCGCACCGCCGCGGGAGACGGCGCCGCCGGTGGCGCCCATCCCGACGGTGGTGCCGGAGAACCCGACCAGCTTGTCACCCTCGATCTTCAACCCGAGCGCGCTGATGCCGCTCGCGTTTTGGTCGTCCAAGGTGACCTCGGCGATGACCACCTCGATGCGCACTTGGGGCAGGACGATGTCGAGCTTGTCGATCAGGGCGCGGACCAGGCGGATGTCGTCGGAGGTGCCGAAGACGACCACGGCGTTGCTCCGGTCGTCGTTCACCACGGTCATCAGCGAGCTGAACTCATTGTTGCCGTCACCCTGGGAATTGGAGGCGGAGACGATCGTGGGGGCGGGCACCGCGGGCGCGGGTTGGTTGGCGGCGGGCGCGGCCGGACGAGGGCCGGCGGCGGCGCCCTGTCGCTGGAGGGCGGTGTTGGTGCCGGAGATGATGCGGCTGAGCACGTTGACCACGTCGGTAGCCTTGGCGTGCTTGAGGTAGATGACTTCGTTGCGGGTGTTCGGGTCCGCCCGGCGGTCGAGGCGCTCAATCAGGTCGTCGAAAAAGGCGTGCTGGCGCGGGTCCGTGACGAGGATGACTTGGTTGGTGCGGTCATCGGCGCTGTAGGAGGTGGCGGAGCCGATCTGCTGCTGGAGCGTGCCCGTGAGGATGCCGCGGAGCTTGTTCACTAGGTCGCTGGCCTTGGCGTCCCTCAGCTGGTAGAACTTCGGCTTCATTCCAGCGGTGTTAGGCCGGTCGATGTGCTGGAGCACCGTCTCGATCCGCTGCAGGTTGCTGATGCTATCGGTGATCAGCAGGGCGTTGGCGGAGGCGAGGATGACCGGGCCGCCGTAGAGGGCGTTGAGGAGGCCAGTGATCATCGGGGCCACCTCCTGGGCGCGGGCGAACTCGAGGGTGAACATCTTGGACGCGGCCTTGCCCGTGGCCGGCCGTTCGAAGGCCGAGCCGGTAATCATTTCCGGGGCCTCTTGGCGCACCGCCTGGATGTTCACCACTTTGAGGAACTTGTCGCCGAGCGGGGAGAGGCCGATGCCGTTCACGGCCAGCGCCGTCTCGATCGCGATGATCGCCTCGGCCTTCGTGACCGCCTGCTTGATCCGGAGGTTGTAGGTCGCCGCGGTGAGTTGCTGGGGGCGGATCACGATCCGGCCAGTGAGCTGCTCGTAGACATTGAGCACGGTGTCTAAGTCCGCGTCCGGCAGCATGATCTGGTTGACGGTGTCCTCGTCGACCCGGGCGGGGGCGGGCGGCGCCGCGGGGGCTTGGGCGTGGAGGTTCCCCGCGGCGAGGCCGGCAAGGGCGAGGCAGGAGGCTCGGAGGAGGCGGAGGCGCATGCGGATGGAGGCGGAGGCCGCGCGGGGCGGCAACGGGGACACGGTGGCAGCAAAGCGGACTGGATGTAAACGGTCTTGTCAGGGGGGAACCACTCCCGCCACCGGGTACGACCCCCTATTTTCGCGCAACCCCGCCGTGGACATCGCGTCTTCCGGTTGTTTCAACACCCCCGATGCGCCCCGGATTCCTCGCTTTCTGCCTTCTCGTGGTCGTGACCTCCCTGCGCGGCCAGGCACCCCTGCCCCCCGTCATCTCCGGCCAGCCTGAGGGCGCCAGCGTCTATCCGGACGACGTTGTCATCCTACGGGTCACGGCCGAAGGGGCGAACCTCTCCTTCCAATGGCGGCGCGAGGGGGCTGACCTGCCCGGCGAGAACGGCCCGATCTTGATGTTCGCGGCCTCGCTCGCGATCCCGCGGGCCCGGTACGAGGTGGTCGTGACTAATCCGGGCGGGAGCGTCACCAGCTTGCCGGCGTGGGTCTTCGTGTCCCAGCGCCCGCAGACCATCACCCTCGATCTACCCGCGCTGGTGGTCGCCGCCGGCAGCGGCGTGCGCCTCACCGCCACGGCCTCGTCGGGATTGCCGGTTACAGTCACGCTGGTGTCGGGCGCCGCGTCCCTCGCGGGCAACCTGCTCACGAGCCAAGGCGGGGACGTCGTGGTGCGGGCGACGCAGGCGGGTAACGCCACCTACGCCGCCGCGGATCCCGTGCAGCGTACCATCCGGTTTTTGGTCGGCAGCCTCGCCCCGTACCTCACCGTGCGTCTGAGCGACCAGTCGCCGCTGGCGGACACCACCCTCATCCTGCGTGCCTCGGCCGTGGGCACGCCCCTGCCCGCCTTCCAATGGAGCCGCGACGGGGTCGCGATCCCCGGCGCCACGCGCACCGAGCTCTCCTTGGCCGCCCTCACCCTCGCCGACACCGGCCGCTACGCGGTGACGGTGACCAACCTCGCCGGCAGCGACACCAGTACGGCGCAGGTCACGGTCCGAGCGGCCCCGGTGTTCACGCGCTCACCCGCGGCGCAGACCGTGCCGGCCGGGGATGAGGTCACGTTCTCCGTGGCAGTGGCCGGCTATCCCGTCCCGGCGCTGCAGTGGCGGCGCAACGGTACGGCGCTGCCCGGGCAGACCGGCGCCACCCTGCGCCTGACCCCCGCCACTGCCGCCGCGGCCGGCGCCTACGACGTTATCGCTACCAACGCCCTCGGCACCGCCACCAGCGCGCCCGCGACCCTGACCGTGACCGTGCGTGACTTCACGGGTACCTATGCGGGCCGACTGTCCGGGGGCACGGAAGGATTCCTGCTCGTGCGCACCGACGGAAGCGCCGCGCTACTCGCGCCCCTCTCCTCAGGGAGCGCCGCGGTGGCGCTGCTCAACGCCACCGTGGACCTCCGCGGCAACGTGCGCGGCGCCGGCGCCACCAGCGAGGCGACCCCGCGGGCCTTCGTCGCCACCGGGACGCTCGACGAGCTCACGGGCGCGGCCCAGCTGACCCTCGCCGCCCTCAATGAGACCTTTACCGGGACGCGCATCCGCACCGACGCCCCCGTGGCCGCGGCGGGATTGTACCGTCTGGCGCTCGTCGGGAGCGCCGGAGGCCGGGGGCACGCGCTCGTCGCCCCCGATGGTCAGGCCTTGGTGGTCACGTCCGGCGGCGCGGCCGCGGACAGCGCGACGGGACGTTTGGACTCCACCGTTCGCCTGCGGGCGACCTCCGCCGGCGGGGCCGCGCTGGATCTGGGGTTCGCGGCGGGCGCCGTCCGCGGCTCGGTCCGCACCGCCGCGGGCGCCACGGGCACTCTGGCCGGGGCGGTCGAGGCGCTCCTCGGCCAGGAACAGTTGGTGAACCTGTCCGTCCGCGGGGTCACCCTGCCGGGCGCGCCGCTGATCGTCGGGTTTGCCACGGGCGGTGCCGCGGCGAAGTCCGTGCTGCTGCGCGCGGTCGGGCCGGGCATCGGACGGCCTCCCTTTAACGTCGCAGGGGCGCTGCCGGACCCGAACCTGCAGCTTTTCCGCGTGAACACCGCTCTCGCGCAGAACAACAACTGGGGCCAGCCCCCCGCCGGGGCCGCCGCGCTCGCCGCGGCCGCGACGGCCACCGGCGCCTTCGCCCTAGCGCAAGGCAGCGCCGACGCGGCCCTCCTCGCCTCGCTGCCGGCGGGTGTCTACACCGCACAGGTGGGCGGGGGCCAGGGCATCGTGCTGGCTGAGCTTTACGGCGTGCCCGCGGCGGGCGAGGCCCCGGGGAGCCGCCGGTTCACCAACGCCTCCACCCGCACGATCGTCGCTCCCGAGGCCGCGCTCATCGCAGGCTTCGTCATCAGCGGTACCGCCCCCCAGCGCGTGCTCATCCGCGCGGTCGGCCCAACCCTGGGCAACGCCCCGTTCAACGTCCCCGGGGTCCTCGCTAACCCCCAGCTCAACCTCTTCCGCGGCGCCACGCTCGTCCGGACCAACGACGACTGGTTCCGCGACCCGGAGGCCAACCTGATCCGCGAGGCGGCCGCCGCCGTGCGCGCCTTCGCGCTCGGCCCGCAGAGCCTCGACGCCGCCCTGCTGGTTTACCTCGAGCCCGGCGCCTACACGGCGGTGGTCAGCGGCCCCCCCAACGCGGGGCCAAACGTCCAGACCGGCAACGCGCTGGTCGAGATTTACGAAGTCGCGCCCTGACGCGGCTGCGAGGCCGGCGACGGGACGCGTTCCGCCGCCGGCCGCCTGAAACGGGGCCGCCAAGGCGTGCGGCCAGCTTGGCAACCCGCGCGCAGCGGCCCGCACCGCGTTCGGGCATAAAGGGGGCCGGCGCCAGCTGCGCCCCGCCCCCGGGCGGTTCTCCGGCCTCCCGCACGCTATGAAAATCCGCCCTTTTCCCTCCCGGAGCGCCCTCGTGTTCGGCGGCACCGCCGCGTGGGGCCTCCTGCTCGTCTCCTGCGTGCTGGTAAACCGCACGGTCCTGATGCCGCCCTCCATCCCCGGCGCGACTTTCGTCGGGTCCAAAGACTGCACCCAGTGCCACGCAGACATCACCCGCGCCTTCGATTCCGCGACCCACGCGAAGCTGATGACGCCCGGGGACAGCCGCAAGGAGATGGGCTGCGAGGCCTGCCACGGGCCCGGGAGCGTCCACTCCAAGGCGGGGGGCGGCATCGACAACATCCTCAACCCCGCCCGGAACCCCGACACCTGTTACCAGTGCCACACGGACAAGCGCGGCGAGTTCGCGCTGCCCCACACGCACCCCGCGGGCCACGTGACCTGCACGGATTGCCACGACCCGCACCGCGGGGACGCAATCCTCGGCGGCGGCACGCGGATGGCCGCGGCGAACGAAACCTGCCTGAAATGCCACGAGGCACAGCGAGGCCCCTACGTCTTCGAGCACGAGGCCCTCCGCGACAACTGCACCGCCTGCCACAACCCACACGGGTCCGTGAACGCGAAGCTGCTCAAGGCGCGCAACGCCACCCTGTGCCTGCAGTGCCACTTCCAGCAGCAGACCGCCACCGGCCTCTTCATCGGCGGCCGCGACCACTCCTCGTACCTCGTGCAGCGCGGGACCTGCTGGAGCGCCGGCTGCCACGAGGCGGTCCACGGCTCCCACGTGAGTTCCTCCCTGCGGTTCTGAACCCCCGCCCGTCCCGCCATGAATTGCCTCCGTCTCCTCCTCCTCCGGGCGGCCCTCTTGGCGCCCGCCCTGCTCCCCGCGCAAACCGCAACCGTTTCCGGCACCCTCTCCGCCGGCATCGGCGGCGCCCTCCTGAAGGGCGACCGGCCCGCCTTTCAGGAACTCGTCCAGCAGCGCAAGACGGGCGCCGGCGGCATCGAGGAGCTCCGCGTCACCCGCGAGGCGCCGGACTCGCTCTTCCGCTTCGACGCCACCCTCGTGCCCGGCGATGACCGCTACCGCCTCGCGCTGCGGCAGGAGCGCACCGGGCGCTTCTACGTGGATGCGGGCGTGGAGCGGTTCCGGGTTTGGTACGACGGGTCCGGCGGCGTCTTTTTGCCCCTCGGCACCTCCTTCGTCGTGTTCAACGAGGAGCTCTCCCTCACCCGCCGGAAGGTCTGGGCCGAGGTTGGCGCGTGGACGCCGGACCAGACCCTCTTCGCGTTCCGCTGGGAACGCCGGATGCGGGACGGCACCAAAAGCTCCACCCACTGGGGCGACTCCAACCTCGTCGGGACCTTCGGGACCCGGTCCATCGTCCCCTCGTTCTACGAGCTCGACGAGGCCACGGACGACTACTCGCTCACCGTCCGCCAGGACGCCCGAGACGACGTCCGCTGGGGCGCCCGGCTGCGCTACACGGAGACCTCCCTCCACAACCGGCGCCACGAGCGCCGCCGGCCCTTCGAGACCGCCGACCGCAGCGTCACGCAGAAGGACGAATCGAGCAACGACCTCTTCACCGCCACCGCCTCCTACGAGCGGCGCCTGAGCGAGCAGCTCACGGTCACCGCCGGGGCGCTGCGGACAACCTTCGACGGCATCCTCGCCGGATCCCGGATCTACGGCCAGACGCTCGATCCGGTGTATGACCCCGCCTACCTGCGGCGGCAGCAGCGGGACGAGGGTTACACGGGGCTCCACGGCACCGCCGACCTCCGGCAGACGGTGTTGACCGCCAACGCGGTCTACCTGCCCGCGCCCCACTGGTCCGTGCGCACCAGCCTGCGCTTCGAGAACACCCACCAGGCGACCCTCGCCGAGTTCGTCGAAACCAACATCGGGGCGGGTCCCGCGTTCGCCGCGATCCTCGAGGACGTCGAGGGCGAGCACCGCAAGACCTGGGACGAGTTCGGCGGCGCGGTGGAGGTGCGCCATACCGGCCGGCCCGGATGGATCCACAGCGCCAAGGCCGAGTGGATCCGCGGCGAGGGCAACCACGAGGAGCAGCGCCTGCTGCACCACACTGGGCAGCTGACGATCGACCGCGAGATGGAGTACGCGCGCTCCAGCCAGCGCTGCGCGTTCACCTCGACCTGGTTCCCCCGCCCCGGCGTCACCCTCGCGATCCAAGGCTACTACAAGGCCAACGTGAACGACTACGACGCCCGGCGCGACAACACCGTCTCGGCCTCGGACCGTTACCCCGCGTTCATCACCGACCAGGACTTCGAGACCTACGACCTCAACGTGCGCCTCACCTGGCGCCCGCGGCCGGGACTCAACCTCGTGACCCGCTACGACCACCAGCAATCGCGGATCCGCTCGCAGGACGCTGGCCTCGAGCCGGTCAACAGCGCCCGCGGTCGCGCGCACGTGCTCTCCCAGAGCGCCACTTGGAGCCCCGCCGGCCGCCTCTACGTGACGGGCAATCTGAACCTCACCTACGACACCCTGCGCACGCCGACGCTCCAGTTCGCCCAATATCAGGACAACAACTACGTGAACGCGTCCCTCGCCTGCGGCTATGCGGCAGGCAAGGTGGATGATCTGTACCTCGACTGGTCGTGGTTCCGGGCGGACAACTTCATCGACCGCTCGGCAACCCTGATCCCGTTCGGCGTGGGCCAGAAGACGAACCAAGCCTCCCTGACTTGGATGCGAAAGCAGACCGCGCATCTCATTTACACTTTCAAGTATGGATACGTGGGCAACCGGGACGAGACTTGGGCGGGACTCAACGACTTCGACGCTCACGTGCTCTACGCCCGGGTGCAGTACCGGTTCTGAGTTTCTTGGTTACCCCGAAAGCCGGCCGGGATGCAGGTGGGTGCGTCGCGGCCGGCACCGTTTTCCCGGCGTCCCGGCACGCCCCTTGACTCCCCGCTGACGCGCCCCAGCCTCCGCCCGATGCCCGCCGCCCTGACCGCCCCCCAGCGCCGGCGCTTGGTCGCCGCGGCCCGCCGGGCCGCCGCCGCCGCGTACGCCCCTTACTCCCGGTTCCCCGTGGGCGCCGCCGTGCTGATGGCGGACGGCCGCGTGTTCACTGGCTGCAACGTGGAGAACGCCTCCTTCGGCCTCACCAACTGCGCGGAACGCACGGCGATCTTCAGCGCGGTAGCCGCCGGCAGTCGCCGTTTGCGGGCGGTGGCGGTCTTCACGCCGACGCCTACCCCCACCCTACCCTGCGGCGCCTGCCGTCAGGTGCTGCACGAGTTCGGTCCGGGGGCGCCGGTGCTCAGCGTTTGCGCCGGCGAGGGCCGCGTCGAGACCACGCTCGCCGCCCTGCTGCCGCACGCCTTCGGTCCGGCGGACCTTTAACCGTTACCCGCCAGAAAGTCGCGCACGTGCTCCACCACGGCGTCGCGCGGCACCTCCACCTCGCTGCGCTGGCCGAGGTCGCGGACCTTGACCACGCCGCGAGCTAGCTCGTCGCCACCGAGGATCAGCGCCAGCCGCGCGCCGGACTCCGCGGCGGCCTTGAACTGCTTGCCGAACGCGAGATCGCGCAACGGGTACTCGACCCGAAAACCCGCCGCCCGCAGCGCGTGGATTTCCCGGAACGCGGCTAAGCGTTCCGCCGCGCCGCCAATCACGCAGTACACATCCGGGGCGCTCACTAGGGGCGGCAGCAGGCCCCGTTGCTCGAGGAGCAGCGAGAACGTCATATCCCCGATCGCGAACCCGACCGCCGGCAGGTCCGGGCCGCCGAGCTTCTTCACCAAGTCATCGTAACGCCCGCCTCCCGCCAAGGCGCGCAGGTCGCCGCGACGATCGAAGGCCTCGAACACGAATCCCGTGTAATACGCCAAGCCCCGCACCACGCCGAGGTCGACCGTCACGAAGCTCCCCAGTCCCATCGCATCGAGCGCCGAGAGCACTTGCCGCCATTCGGCCAGCCGGGCCGCCAGCTTGTCGCCCCCAAGCGGCGCGAGCATCGCCTCCAGCGCGGGCAGGGATTTCACCCCGAGGAACGCGAGGATGCGGGCCTTGAGGTCCTCCGGCAACGGGCCAAACGCCTCGGTATAGGCCGTGAAGGCGGCGTCGCCGTGCTTCTCGTATCGGTCGACCACCGTCAGGACCGTCCGCGCGCGGGGCTCATCCAAGCCCAAGGCCTCGAGGTAGTAGAACCAAAGGTTGCGGTCGCTCAGCCGGATGTAGAAATCATCGGCCGTGAGCCCGAAGGCCGCGAGGCACTGCACCAGCAGCGCGATCAGCTCAATTTCCGCCTCGGGTCCGGCCTCGCCGAAAATGTCGGCGTTGAACTGGTGGAAGCAGCGTCCCCGCCCCTTCTGCATCCGTTCGTAGCGGAAGAACTCGCCGATGCTGAACCACTTGATCGGTCGCCGCAGGGTGTTCGCCCGCGCGCCCACCAGCCGGCACACCGTCGGGGTCATCTCCGGCCGCAGCGCGACCTCGCGGCCACCCTTGTCCGTGAAACTGAAGAGTTGCGCCTCGATCTCGGACCCCGACTTGGCGCGGTAGAGGTCGAGCGGCTCGAGCACTGGCGCATCGTACTCCGCAAACCCGAAGACCCCGGCCGTCTGCCGCCAGCGGCGGAAAAGGTGGCTGCGGAGGGCAAGGTCCTCCGGGTAGAATTCCCGGAAGCCGGGCAGGGTCTGGAACGAGGCCATCAGGCCTCACCTCAAGGTGCGCGCCGCGGCAGGGCGAACCAAAAAACCGCGCCAGACGCCGGCCAGATCAACCCTCGTCCTTCTCGTCGGCCGGGCTAAAGGGCTGGATCTTCACGAGATCGATCTTCTTGAGCTGCTGCTTCAGCACCTTGCCGGACTTAAACTTCACCACCGCCCGCTGCGGGATGATGACCTCTGCCTCCGGCTTGTTCGGATTGCGCCCGACGCGCTGCTTGCGCACTTGCACCTCCAGAACGCCAAAGTTGCGCAATTCCACATTCCGCCCATCCGCCAGCGCGGCCTGGATGATGTCCAGCGTCTGCTGCACCGTGTCCACGATCTGCTTCTGCGCGAAGCCGGTCTGCTTGTAGATCTCCAGCACGATCTCACGTTTGGTCAGGTTCGCCATGGGGGTGTATCTTTGTTGTTCGGAACGTTTCGACTCCGCCTAAAGTATTTGCCGGTCAGGAATTACGTCAACTCTTATGACCGGCTTGCCTTCCGGGCGGTTTTCGATGCCTGTCGCGACGTGTCTTCGCCGGACCCTCAGGCCGTTCAATCGATGTTCGGGCGCATCGCCCGCGGCTACGACGTGGCCAACGTGATCCTGTCCGGCGGACTCGACCGTTGGTGGCGCCGCCGGCTTGTCGCCGATGTCTGCCGCCAAGCCCCCGGCTCCGTGCTGGACGTCGCGACGGGCAGCGGCGACGTCGCCTTCGCCCTGGCCCGCGCCCTCGGCCCCTCCGTCCCCGTGCTGGGGCTCGACTTTTGCCCCCCGATGCTAGCGCAAGCCGAGGCGAAACAAAGGGCCGCACCGGCCGGCCGTTACGATCACGTCAGGTTCGCCCCCGGCGACGGCCTGAATTTGCCCCTGGCCAGCGCCACCCAGGACGCGGCCACCATCTCCTTCGGGCTCCGCAACCTGGCAGACCGGGCCCGCGGCCTCCGCGAACTGCGGCGGGTCCTCCGCCCCGGCGGTCGCCTGTACATCCTCGAGTTTTCTCAGCCCTACCGCTGGTTCCGCCCCCTTTACTACCTCTATCTGAGGCACTTGCTACCGCGCGTGGCGGGCTGGGTGACCGGGGACCGCGCCGCCTACGATTACCTAAACGCGTCCATCGGCGCCTTTCCCGATCACGAGGCGCTCGGGCGAGAAATCCGCGCCGCCGGCTTCCAGTACGTCTCCGCCCGCCGCCTGACGCTGGGCATCGTGGCCCTACACGAGGCCCGGATCTGACCCCCTGCCGGGATGAAATACCTGCCCGCAAAAGCGCCGCTGACCGGAGAAACCCTCGAGTCGCTCACCGCCCGGCTGCGGGAGCGCAGCGAACCCGCGTTCCGGGCGCGGCAGATCCTCGATTGGTTGTACAAGAAGCGCGTCCGCTCCTGGGAGGAGATGACCAACCTACCCAAGCCGCTCCGGGCTTGGTTGGCGGAAACCTTCGAACTCTTGCCGGCCCGGCTCGTCCTGAACCGCCAATCCGAGGACGTCACCGACAAGCTCCTCCTAGAGATGGGGGATCAATCCCTGATTGAAACCGTCATCATTCGCGCCCCGCAGGAGGGCGTCGGGCTCGAGCACTCGCGGAAAACCATCTGCATCTCGACCCAGGTCGGCTGCGCGATGGCGTGCGCGTTTTGCGCCAGCGGTCTCGCCGGGCTCAAACGCGACCTGCTTGCCGGAGAAATCGTCGCGCAACTCCTTCAGGTCTGCCACCGGGAGGACGCCCGCACCCCCCGCGCCCGCGCAGAACTCGCCTCGTTCGACAACATTGTGGTGATGGGGATGGGCGAACCGCTCGCCAACTACGACGCCACCCTGCAGGCGCTCCGGATCGTGAACGCCGAATGGGGCCTCGGCTTCGGCGCACGGCGCATCACCCTCTCCACCAGCGGCTTGGTCCCCAAGATCCTGCGCCTCGCGGAAGAAGACCTCGGCTTCCGCCTCGCGATTTCGCTCCACGGCGCCACGGACGAGGTCCGCGAGCGGATTATGCCGGTGAACAAGGCCTACCCGCTCGCCGAGCTGATCCCGGCCATCCGCACCTTCAGCGCCCGTCACGGCCGGATGGTCACCCTCGAGTTCATTTTGATCGAGGATGTGAACGACAGTCTGGAGCAGGCGGGCAAGCTGCGGGACATCGCCCTCGACCTCCACGCGCACGTCAACCTGATCCCCTACAACACCGTGGCCGGGCTCGACTGGCGCCGTCCCAGCCTGACCCGGCAGGAAAAGTTCGCGGACGTGCTCCGGGCCGCCCGGGTCTCGGTCACGCTCCGGCGCGAGAAGGGACACGACATCGACGCGGCCTGCGGGCAATTGCGGCTCCGGACGGAGCGGGAAGGCCTCCCGGCGACCCCGGCATCCAGTCCGGCTTAACCCGAATTCCCGGTTTCGGGACTTGCCCTTTTTTCTTGCACGGACCGATCTCCTGAATTTCTGGCGTCTTCTCCCAGCTGGCGCCCGTCCTCCCCGGACGGCCCGGCCGGCGAATCTCCTCCTCCACCCCACAACTGTATGATTGAAGTCAAAGGCTTGGTTAAAACGTACGGATCGAAGCGCGCTGTCGACGGCGTCTCGTTTTCGGTCAAGC
The DNA here is from genome assembly GCA_002304435.1 of Opitutia bacterium Tous-C8FEB. Taxonomy (GTDB): domain Bacteria; phylum Verrucomicrobiota; class Verrucomicrobiia; order Opitutales; family Opitutaceae; genus ER46. Next base: position 11,732 of record NEUZ01000079.1, read on the forward strand.
GGGGCGACATCCTCGGCTTCCTCGGCCCCAACGGGGCGGGCAAGTCGACTACGATGAAGATGATCACCGGTTTTCTCCGGCCCGACGCGGGTTCGGCGACCGTGGACGGGATCGACGTGACGCGGGACCCGGTGGCGGTGAAGGGCAAGCTGGGCTACCTGCCCGAAAGCGCCCCGGCCTATCCGGAAATGACGGTGGAGGAGTTCCTCGGGTTCATCGCCGAGATCCGCGGTTACCGGGAGCCAGCCGCGCGGGCGGCGCAGGTCGACCGGGCGGTGCAGCTGACGCACCTGACCCCGGTGCGGAAGCAGACGATCGAGACCCTCTCCAAGGGCTTCAAGCAGCGCGTCGGTTTCGCGCAGGCCCTGCTGCACGATCCGGCCGCGCTGGTACTCGATGAGCCGACCGACGGCCTAGATCCGAACCAGAAGAACGAGGTCCGCGCCCTGATCAAGGGGATGGCGGAGGCCAAGGCGGTGATCCTTTCCACGCACATCCTCGAGGAGGTGGAGGCGATTTGTAACCGCGTGATCATCATCTCGCAGGGCAAGGTGGTCGCCGACGAGACCCCGGCGCAGATGCGGGCCCGCAAGCCCGGCGCGCGCCTCGACGAGATCTTCCGCGAACTCACCCGCGGCGACCTCTGAACTCCCTCCAACCCTTTCGCCCCCCGCCATGCGTCACATCGTCCCGATCTTCAAACGTGAGTTCCTGGGCTATTTCCGGTCGCCCGTCGCCTACGTGTTCCTGATCGCCTTCCTCTTCATCTCGGTCTCCCTCGCCTTCTCTCGCTACGGCGGCTTCTTCCGCGCGGGCGTGGCCGGGATGGACAGCTACTTCACCTTCTTCCCCTGGTTGTTCCTCTTCCTCGTGCCCGCGGTAGGGATGCGGCTCTGGTCGGAGGAAAAGCGCTCCGGCACCGTCGAACTGCTCTTCACCCTCCCGATCACCACGCTGGAGGCCGTGCTGGGCAAGTTCCTCGCCGGCTGGGCGTTCCTGACCATCGCGGTCCTGGCCAGCTTCCCGATGGCCCTCACGGTGGGCTACCTCGGGGATCCCGACTGGGGCGTGATCTTCACCACTTATCTCGGCGCGGTGCTGATGGCCGGCGGTTATCTCGGAGTCTGCACCCTCGCCTCCGCGGTGACCAAGAACCAAGTCATCAGCTTCGTCATCAGCCTGGCCGCCTGCGCGGCGCTGCTGTTCCTCGGCTTCAGCAGCTTC
>NEUZ01000008.1 GCA_002304435.1 Opitutia bacterium Tous-C8FEB
TCGCCGCCGCCTTCGCCACCACCGCCCTCGCCCGGGCCCGGGTTCGGGGCGTCGCGGTCCGGGTGCTGATCGATGACTTTGACGTTCGCTTCACCCGCGGCGGTGCGGCACCCGCGCTGCGCGCCGCGGGGGTCACGGTGGGGGTGTTTAATCCTCCGCTCCTCCCGGCTCGCTGGAGCGCGATTCACCTGCGAAACCACCGCAAGATCCTCGTCGTCGATGGCACCACCGGGTTCACCGGCGGCCTCAACATTGACGCGCGCTACTGGCGGCCGGACGACCCGGCCAAGGCCGGCGGCGACTTGCACGCGCGGCTCCGCGGACCAGCGGTGGCGCAGCTCGGCGAGGTGTTTGCGGAGGACTGGCATTTCGTGACCGGTGAGAGCCTGCGGGGCGAGGCGTGGTTTCCCACTCCGGAACCCTCGGGCAACACGCCCCTGCGGGGCATCGCGGCCGGCCCGGACGAGCGGGGGGACCGGCTCCGCTGGGTGCTGCAAGGTGCCCTCCACGCGGCGCAACACCACGTGCGGATCGTCTCCCCCTACTTCCTGCCGGACGCCCCGCTTCTGGCCGCGCTCAATGCCGCGGCCCTCCGCGGTGTGCAGGTCGACGTGATTTTGCCGGCCCGCGGGGATCTGCCCCACGTTGACTGGGCGGTGCGCGCCAACCTGTGGCAGGTTCTCGAGGGTGGCTGCCGCGTGTGGTTCCAGCCGGCGCCCTTCGACCACACCAAGCTGCTGGTCGTGGACGACACTTGGTTTCTCCTCGGATCGGCCAACTGGGACGCGCGAAGCTTGCGCCTCAATTTCGAGTTCGTGCTGGAAGGTTTTGATCCCGCGATCGGCGCCAAGCTGGCCGAGGCGGCGGAGACCCGCCGGCGGCGGGCTCGTCCGGTCACCGCCGCCCAGTTGGCCACGCGCTCGCTGCCGACCAAGCTACGCGACGGGGTCGCGCGACTCTTCCTCCCCTACCTCTGAACGGCGCCAGCAAGCTTGGGCCGCGGGCGATTTTGTGCTTCGGTCCGCGCAACCCTATGTCCTCCACCCGCGCTTTCGCCCTGCTCCTTGGCTTGGTCACCCTCCTGCCCGCGGCCCAGCGCCCCGCCGCTCCGGACACCTTCGACGGCTGGGTCAACCGCCTGACCGCCGACTGGATCCGGGACCCCGCGGGGGCCGCCTCGGACGCGGCCGCGGGCAACGGCGACGACGACGAGGCCGGGGCGCTCTGGACCGAGGGACTGCAGGCGCGGCGGGATCGCCGCCTGAAGCTGGCGCAGGAGGGTTTGGCGGGCTTGGCCCGCTGGCCGGAGGCCGGAATGACGCCGTCGCAGCGGGTTTCCGCCGCGATGCTGCGCTGGCAACTCGAGCGCGTCGTCGAGTCAGCCGCGTTCACGGATCACCAGAACTTGTCCCTGTTCGAGCAGCGGCGCGGGCTGCACGTGGCGCTCGTCGAGTCGCTGACCGAGCGCGCGAGCTGGCGCCGCCCTTCGGATGTGACGCGTTATCTGGCGCGGCTGGGCCGGTTCGCGCCCCGGCTCGACGAGGGGCTGGAGCTGGCCCGCGGCTCGGCCCGGCGCGGTTTCGTGCCGCCGCGGTTCATTTTGGAGCGGGTGCAGACGCAGCTGCGGATGTTCCTCGACCACGCCCCGGCCGCGAATCCACTCGTGGCCACGCTCGGAGAGCGGATGAAGGGCATTGAGGGTCTGACGGCGGACGCGCAGGCCGAGGCGCTGGCGAAGGCGCGCACGCTGGTGGCGGACGAGATCCGGCCAGCCTACCAGCGCGTGCTGGCGTGGGTGGAGGAAGTGCTCCCAGGCGCGGTGCAGGAAGCGGGATGGAGCCGCCTGCCGAAAGGGGCGGAGGCCTATGCGGCGGCTTTGCGTGGGTTCACCACGACGGATCTGGCCGCCGCGGAGATCCACGCCATCGGCCGTCGGGAAGTGGCCCGGCTGGAAGCGGAGGCCGAGGTGATCCTGCGGCAGCTTGGCCCCCCGGATGGCACCTTCAACGAGCGGATGGCAAAGGCGACGCAGGGCCCCCTGGTGGAGGCGGCGGACCCGCGGGCGGCGCTGATCGCGCGCTATACGGACTACATCCGCGACGCCGAGCGGCGCAGCGAGGCCCTCTTCAACCGCCGGCCCCGGGCGCCAGTCGAGGTGCGGCGGGTCCCGCCGCTGACCGAGCGCGTGTCCTCGGCCTACTACTCGGTGCCCCCCACGGATGGCAGCCGCCCCGGGATCTTCTGGGTGCCCCTGCCGGGGAATGTCTTCTTTTACGGGGCGCGGATGCGGAGCCTTGCCTACCACGAGGCCGTTCCCGGCCACCACTTCCAGCTGGCCATCCAGCAGGAGCAGCGGGACCTGCCCCGCTTCCGCGCGCGCCGCACCTTCGGGGGAATCAGCGCGCACAGCGAGGGCTGGGGCCTTTACGCGGAGCGACTCGCCGTCGAACAGGGCTGGTACGAGGGCGATCCCGCGGGCCAACTCGGCGCGATCGGCTCGGAACTCTTCCGCGCGCGCCGCCTCGTGGTCGACACGGGCCTGCACACCCAGGGCTGGACGCGCGAACAAGCGATCGCCTACGGCATCAGCGCCTCCGAGGTCGAACGTTACATCACCAACCCGGGGCAGGCCTGCTCCTATATGATCGGGATGCTGCGGATCCTAGAGATCCGCGAGCGGGCCCGCACGGCGCTCGGATCCGCCTTCTCCCTGCCCGATTTCCACGACATTGTCCTGACTACCGGCTCCGTCCCGCTGGCGGTGCTGGAGCAGGTGGTGTCGGACTGGTCCGGGGCGCGGCGGAAACCAGCGCGCTGACGCCGGGGCCGCTCAGAAACGGCCGTTGATCCCGAAGGTTAGCGTCGTGCCCGGGTAGTTGTAGTATTCCATATTGTCGGGCACCCCACGGTAGCGGCGCTGCGGAACGTTGGTGAGGTTGTCGACATCGACGGTGAAGTTGAGCGTCGGCCGCAGCTGGTAGGCGAGGCCGAGGTTCACCAGCGTGCGCTCCATCCGGTAGAGGTACCGGGCGGCGGAGGCGGCGTTGTAGGCCTGGAGGTACTCGCCCCCGTAGTTGACGAGCAGCCGCGTGCTGAACCCGCGATAGCGCCAGCTCAAACTCGCGTTCGCGGTGCGCGGCACGAAACCGGCCACCTGGCCGGTTCCCCGGCGGCCCGTGCCGCCGTAGTTGCCGTGGGTGTCGAGGAGCGTATAGTTGAACATCCCGCTGAGTCCCTTGAGCGCCCCCGGTAGAAAGGTGAACTGCTGCTGGTAGCTAAACTCCCAGCCCTGCACGATCGCGGTGCCCGCGTTGGCGGAACGCAGGATGGTCCAACCGCCATACTCTCCGTTGTAACCGTTGTCGGTGCCGGTGCCGATCGTCCCCGAATCGATGCCGCTCACGATGTAGTCCCGAATCTCCTTATGGAACCAACCAATCGTGAGATTACCCACGGGTTCGAAGTAATACTCAAGGGTCGCGTCCCAGTTGCGGGCCGTCTGAGGCAGCAGCGCGGGATTATTGATCGTGACCGTCCGCTGGTTTTCGTTCGGGGTCTCGGCGGGGGACAGATTGCCAAAGGCTGGGCGCCCAAAGCTCGAGGACCAGCTGAGGCGGGTTTTCAAGTTGGCATTCCAGTCGTGCCAAGCGTGCACGCTGGGGAAGGCCTTAGTGTAGTCGCCCGTGCTCTGCCGACGATTGTTGGCATAGTCGCGCTGGGCGGCACCGGCCGGGTCCGCGGCCTGCTGCGCGGCGTTACTGAGGACGCGGGCGCGGACCCAGCCATCGGCCTTATTCTCGGTCTTCTCCCAGCGCACGCCGCCGAGGAACCCAGTGCGGGCGACCCAGCCCTCGCGGCCCAGCTTGCCCTGTGTCATCACGTAAGGAGCAGTGACCGTCTCCACCACGTCCCGGTAAGCGGTGTAGCGGGTGGTGTTGCGGAAATAAAGATCCTCGCGCCAGAGCGAGGGATCAGCGACCTCGCGCGAACGCATAAACCAGGAGGCCTCCCACTTGGGAATGGCCCGGCCCGTCATCCGCTGGTCCATAGTCAGCAGGTTGGGGTCGTGCGGCAGCGGGCCGGTGCCGGTGTAGCTCCAACGGCGCGAGGCGCTGCGGACGCCGACGTGCTGCTCGCGCCAGTGCACCCCCGCCTTGGCGAACACGGGGGCCGCGAGCGGCAGGGTGTAGCGGGCGTCGACGCGGGCCTCGGTGACCTCGTGGATCTGGCGGTCATTCTGATTGGAGAGCCCGTTGTTCGTTGGCCGGTAGTTCGCCGGATTCGTAAAATCCAGACCGCCGTTAGCCAGGAACTGCGGGTAAAGGTCCGAGCGGGTCCGGTCGATGATCCAGCCGGTGCCGCTGATGCGGTTTGTCAGCACCGCGCCCTCGCCGTTGCCGATGTTGATGTGAGTCTGGGTGTAGCGGGCGTTCGCCTCGAGCAGGAGCCGACCCTGCTCGTGTTCCACGCCGAGGTCCACGCGGCGCAGCCGATTGAAGAAGTTGTTTGGTCCCGTCATCGTCACGTCGATGACCGATGAGGCCACGGGGCGGACCGTCGTGATCCGGGAGGTGTAACCCGGCACGATGCTGGTGGTCGCGCTGGGGACGGTGTCCTGCGCCTGACCATTGGTGAAGGCGCGCACGGCGTACTGGCGCCGGTAGACCTCCGAGTGGTCGATGTACGTCGTCAGGAAGGAAAGCTTGGTCGTGGGCGTGAGCCGGTAGTCGGCCTTGAGCGTCACGTTCTTCTGGCGCCGGTGGTTGTAGAGGTCATCCCAGCGGTAGTCCCAGAGGAAGGCCGGCTGCGTTATGGTGTTCTGGTAATCCCGGGTGGTGAAGAAGGAGCCGATCGCCGTCTCGCTGTTGAAGAGAGTCAGCGAGACGCCCAGGTTCCGGCTGCCGCCGAGAACGTCGAAGACCTCCTGGTAACCGAGGGTGAAGAGCCCGTGCAGCCGGCGGTCCTCACGGGTGGGAATCTGCTGGGTGAAGGACGGGGCGAGCCGGCCGGTCAGGGTGTAGGTGATGCGGCGCTTCTCGCGCATCGAGAGCGGCGAGCGGCTCTTGAAGTTGATCGTCCCCCCGAGGGAATCGGCGCCCTTGTCCGGCGTGTGGCCCTTGACCAGCTCCACCTGCTCGAACATCGCGCCCGTGATGTTGTTGACGAAGATCGACCGCCCCATCCCGCCTTGGCCGGTCATCAGGCCGCCATCCATCGTCACGCTGTTCAGCCCTGGGCCCATCCCGCGGACGTTGAAGCCCGAAAGGTTCCCGCCCGCGTCGAGCTCCCCGTAGATTCCGGGCAAACGGATCGCGACCTCGCCAGCGTTCAGGTTGGGGAGATTCCCGAACGAGTCCGTGGCCGCGATGTTCTTCAGGTTTTCCGAGTTGCGGTAGGCCGTGATCGCGGCGGCGTCCCCCTCCCGCTCCCCGACCACCTTGAACTGATCCAGCTTATAGATGCCGGTGGTGAGGTCGAAGTCCTGGGTCACCCGCTGGCCCGCCGCGACCGTCACGGTGCGCCGGACGGCGTCCAGACCGATGTAGGCGACGACGAGCTCGTGGCTGCCGGCGGGCACGCCGGCAAGCACGTACTGCCCGGTGTTGTCGGTGAGCGCTGAGAGCCCGAGCGGGGCGATCTCGACGCGGGCGCCCGGCAGCAGATTGCGGGTGGCGGCATTGCTGACCGTGCCGGTCACGCTGCCGGGCTCAGCACCACTAAGTGGCAAGGCGAACGCGAGGACGGCAAGAACCAATCGGAGGAAGGTCGAGCAGGGGCGGGATGTCATTGGGATGGGTACGGGCCGGGGGATACGGGGGCGGCTTCCGGAGCGGGAGTCCGGAACCGAAAGGAGAAGCGCGGCGGACCGCCGGAACAAGGCGATTCTATCGCGTCCCGTGGAACGGGTGCCCGCCCGGACACACGCGGCCTTGACCGCGCTGGAGGTGACCGGTCACCTCCCCTGCAGCACACCGAACCCCGATGAACCCTACCCTGCGTCTGCTCCCAAGCCCAATCCTCGCGCTGGCCCTCGCCCTGGTTCCCGCGTTGCTGCCCGCCCAACCGGCCCCGGGCACGATCACGGGCCGCGTTTCGAACCCCGCAACCGGAGAATTCGTGCGGAACGCCCGCGTGGTCGTCCGCGAGACCGGCGTCGCCGCGGTCTCCGAGGGCGGTGGCGAATTCCGGCTCTATCCGGTGACGCCCGGCCGTGTGACCCTCAGTGTTACCTACACCGGCTACCGAGACGCGAGCGCCACGGTGATCGTCGCCGCGGGTGCGACCGTCACGCAGGACTTCGCCTTGGTCAGCGCGCTCGCCGCGCCCGGCGGAGCGCTGAAGCTGGACGCGTTCGTCGTCTCCACCGAACGGGAGGGCGCGGCGAAGGCGATCATGGACCAGCGGAACTCGATGAACATCACCAACACGGTCGCCTCGGACTCCTTCGGCGACAACGCGGAGGGCAACGTGGGCGAGTTCCTCAAGCATCTGCCCGGCGTCGAGCTGGACCTGTTCTACGGGGAGGTGCGCACCGTGCGCCTCGGGGGCCTCGGCTCCGAGTACACTTCGGTGACAATGGACGGGGTCGCCCTCGCCAGCGTAGATGCCAACAACAGTGGCTCGGGTGCGGCGCGTTCCTTCACGATGGAGATGGCCTCGCTGAACTCGATGGAGTCGATTGAGGTGTCCAAGACGATCAGCGCCGACGTCGACGCCAACGCGCCGGCAGGCACGATCAACCTGCGCACGAAGCGGGCATTCGACCGCGCGGGCCGGCGGGTCTCGTGGCAGGCAAACGTCTCCGCGCACTCGGAGGAAATGGATTTCCGCGCCAAGCTGGGTCCCGACGAGGACCGCCCGAGCCGGAAGTGGCGCCCCGGAGGTATCTTCGAATACTCGGACGTCTTTCTGAACCGCTCGCTCGGCATCGTGCTGAACCTCAGCGAATCCAATGTCTACCAGGAGGCGCTCATCACGTCCCAGGCCTACAATGCAACGCCGACGGCGGCCGACCCGCGCCCGCTCGTCCCGACGACCCTGAATTTCCAGTGGGCGCCCCGCTTCAACAAGCGATTCGCCACCACCCTCACCGCCGACTACCGCCTCAGCCCTGAGCTCCACATCGGCGTGGGCGTCGTCTACAACTACGCGGACCTGTGGACGCCGCAGCGCACGACGATCTTCAATGCCGGCTCCCGCGTGAACGTGGCCGGGGCGGACCCGCTCCTGAGTTTCGTGTCCGCGCCGACGGGCTCCGTGCAGGTCAATCCCGTAGCCGTGTCCAAGATGGGCGAGACATTCACGCTGCTGCCCCGCTTCGGCTACAAGCGAGGTAACCTCGAAGTGGAAGGAAAGTTCGCCTACACTGACTCGACCAGCTGGTACGACCCCCTAGGGCGCCACCAATCGATCCGCGACAGCAACTCACCCACGGCGGCCAACGTTACCTTCCGCGCCGAGCGCTCCTCGCCGCTTTCCACCGATTGGCGCTTCACGCAGGTCGCCGGACCGGACATCAGCAACGGCGCGAGTTTCACGAGCCCATCGTTTACCCTCAACGACGGGCGTTTCGGGCGGATGACGTTGTTCAGCGGCGAGATCAACGCGATCCTCAAGACCGCGCGGCTTGTTCCGGTGATCTGGAAATCCGGCGTGAAGTCGCGCCAGCAGTTCCAGAAGTTCGAGGACGACCAGCTCTCCAAACGGTTTGACTATCTGCCCGGTGGGACCACCGGCGGCTGGGCCAACTACCGTTCCCCTTGGGAGTACGACCTTGGGATGAACGAGGGTGGAATCCGATCCCTCTCGGGCGGGAACGTCTTCATGCCCAACCTCCGCGCGATCGCGGATCTCTACCGTGCCAACCCGGATGCGTTCCGGCAGAACTGGGGGAACGACGGCGATAACTTCTACCAGTCTTACGTCGCGCGCCGCCGCCGATACTACGAAAGGATCGACTCCGGATTTTTGATGGGCACGGCGAGCCTACGTGGGCTCACCCTGCGGGCCGGGCTGCGCTGGGAGGGCACCAGCACCGAAGCGAGCGAGGCGGACACGCGGCCCCCGGCGGAACTACGCGCGGCCGGCTTCCCGGTGAATGCCGCCGGCCGCGCCACGACCATCCCGGGCATCCAGTACCAGTTCCTCTCCCAGCCGCGCGTGAAGCGCACCGGCGACTACGACAACCTGTTCCCCAGCGCCTCGGTCAAGTACGGCCTCGCCCGTAACCTCGACCTGCACCTCGGCTACAGCTCGACGATCCGCCGGCCCTCCTACGTCAACCTCGCGGGCGTCTGGATCGTCAATGACACCGCCCTGACGGTCACCTCGCCCAACCCGCGCCTGAAGCCGGAGACGGCGGCCAACTACGCGGCGCGGCTCGCCTATTATTTCGAGCCGGTGGGCCAGCTCGCCGTCACCCTCACCGAGCGCAAAGTGCGCAACCTCTTCATCACCGACCGCCTGACCGCGCAGGAGTTCGGCTACACCGGGGACGACGAACTGCTCGGCTACGAGTTCATCACCACCGACAATGGACCGGGCACGATCCGGATGCGCAGCATGGAATGGGAGTACAACCAGAGCCTCTCGTTTCTCGGCGCGCTCTTCCGGCGCCTCTCCGTGCGGGCAAGCTACACCCGGCTCTACGCGGAAGTGCCGCGCGCGAACCTCACACCCCACCTCGCCAGTGGCGGGATAAATTACACCTACAACCGCCTCAACTTCTACACGAACTGGAACTGGACGGATGATGTGAACACGAACCTCGCTGGCACGACGTTCCGCCGGCACCGCACCAACGTGGACGCCGGGGCCGGCTGGCGCCTGAGCCCGGCTTACAGCCTCTCGGTTAGCGTGCGCAACCTCACGGACACGCCTTACATCAACCTCCAGCGTTTCGCCGGCGGGCGGACCGCCCTCACGCGGAACGAGACCGTGGGCCAGAGCTGGACGTTTGCCCTGAAGGGCACCTATTGACTTCACCCGCCCCCGATGAATCGCCGCCGCTTCCTCCGCCATTCCGCCTCCGGGCTGCCCGCCGCTCTTCTCGTACCGTCCGCGCTGCGCGCCGGCGGAGCGCCCGCCGGGCCCGTGATCCTCAGTGGCGTGGCAGCCCGGACCTCGCCGGCCGCGAAGGAACTCCGCGCGGACGTGGTGGTGATCGGTGGCGGGCTCGGCGGCTGCGCGGCCGCCCTAGCCGCGGCGCGCCGCGGCCGGCGGGTGATCCTCACCGAAGAGACGGATTGGATCGGCGGCCAGCTTACGTCCCAGGCGGTGCCCCCGGATGAGAACGCCCAGATCGAGACCGGCGGCGCAACCCGGTCCTACCGCGAGTTGCGGGAGCGCATCCGCGACCATTACCGGCGCAATTTCCCGCTGACCCCCGCCGCGCGCGCGAACCCCCGGCTCAACCCGGGCAACGGCAGCGTCTCACGGCTCTGCCACGAGCCGCGCGCCGCCCTCGCGGCCCTGCACGAATTGCTGGCCCCGTACGTCGCCGGGGGGCGCGTGGAGATCCTGCTATTTCACGTGCCGATTGCGGCCCAGACCGCCGGTGACCGGGTCGAGGCCGTGACCGTCCGCAGCCTCGACCTCGGCCACGAGACCGTGCTGCGCGCGCCCTACTTCATCGACGCGACGGAACTTGGGGATTTGCTGCCGCTCACCGGTACGGAGTTCGTCACCGGGGCGGAGTCGCGGCGGGAGACAGGGGAGCCCCGCGCGAAGGAGCAGGCGGAGCCGGACAACCACCAGTCGTTCACCTGCTGCTTCGCGATGGATTACGTCGCGGGAGAGGATCACGTGATCGAGCGCCCACGCGACTACGCGTTCTGGCGCGAGCACGTCCCCGCCCTCCGGCCGCCGTGGTCGGGCAAGCTCCTGAGCCTGTTCTATTCGTCCCCGAGGACCCTCCAGCCCTTCAATATGGGCTTCGACCCCGAGAAGGGCACGGGGCTGTTTAAGTACCGACGGATCATCGACCGCGCGCAGTTCGCGCCCGGCACCTACCGCGGGGACATCACCCTGGTGAACTGGCCCCAGAACGACTATATGCTGGGCAATCTCGCGGGCGTTTCTCCCGCGGAGGCCGCGCGCCACACCGAAGGTGGCAAGCAGTTGAGCCTGTCGTGGCTCTACTGGCTGCAGACCGAGTGCCCGCGCCCGGACGGCGGGACGGGCTGGAAGGGCTTGCGGCTGCGCCCCGACATTGTCGGCACGGCGGATGGCCTCGCCAAGTACCCGTACATCCGCGAGAGCCGCCGGATCCGCGCGGAGTTCACCGTGACCGAGCTCCACGTCGGCACGGAGGCCCGCCAGCGCGAGACGGGGGCGAAGACCCCGGCCGAGACCACGGCGGCCGTCTTCGCGGATAGCGTCGGGATCGGCAGCTACAACATCGACCTCCACCCCAGCAGCGGCGGCGACAACTACATCGACTTCCCTGCGCTACCCTTCCAGATCCCGCTCGGCTGCCTGTTGCCCGTGCGGATGGAGAACCTCCTGGCCGCGAACAAGAACATCGGCACCACCCACCTCACGAACGGCTGTTACCGCCTGCATCCCGTGGAGTGGAATATCGGCGAGGCCGCCGGGGAACTAGCAGCCTTCTGTCTAGCCGGACGCCACGCGCCTCGCGCCGTCCGCCAAGCCCCTGGCCAGCTGGCGGAGTTCCAGGCGCAGCTGGTGTCGGCCGGGATCCCGCTGGCGTGGGAGCGCCGGCCCTAAGCAACTTCAATTCGTCTGACGCGCCGGTCAGACGAACAATTCCTCGGGCCGGAAGAAACGGGCCAACTCAGCCCGCGCGTTCTCCACGCTGTCGGATGCGTGGGCGACGTTGACCATCATATCGGTGCCGAAGTCCCCGCGGATCGTACCCTTGGGGGCCTTGCGCGAATCCGTCGGCCCGAGCAGGTCCCGCACGCGCTGGACCACGTTTTCACCCTGCAGCGCTACGAGGACCACAGGCCGGCGGCTCATAAAGGCCTCGATCTCCGGATAGAATGGCTTGGACGCGACGTGGGCGTAATGCTCCCGGAGCAGCGCGGGCGACAGTCGGCCCATCTTGCACGCCACGACGTCGAAACCGGCCGCCTCGAAGCGGGCCACGATCGTGCCGACCAAGCGCTTCTCCATCGCGTCGGGCTTCAGGATAATGAACGTTTTCTCCATAAAAACTCCCGACGGTAGCGGCGGCCCCGCGGGTGGGAAGCCTAGAGTTACCTCGGCGCCCCGGCTCAGAATTCGCGCTCGAGGGCGAAGAACACGCCGCGCCCGATTGCCGGGTAGCCGTGCACCTCCTCATAGCGCTCGTTGAGCGCGTTCTCGAGTCGCGCGCGCAGGGACCAGCCGGAAGCCAGCCGCTGCTCCGCGTAGAGGCGCACCACCGCATAGTCCTCGCCGTCGATCGTGCGGAACGTGCGGGCGTGCACATCCTCGCGCTGGCCCGTCGCGGCGAGGCCCGCGCCGGCGCTGAATCCGCCTCCCCACGCTCGCCATACATCGAGCCCCCCGCGGTGCCGCGGGCGGCGCAACAGCCGGGTCCCCGCCGTGAGGTTCTCCGCCTCAAGGTAGGCGTAATGCCCGGTGACCGTGGCGATCTCCGCCCAGCGCAGGCGCCAGGTGAGCTCCCAGCCCCGGGTGCGGGCGCGCAGGATGTTCTCCACGCTGCGGAAGTCCCGGGTGCTCGCGATCAGATCCCGGAGCCCGAGCTCAAAACGGGTCAGGCCGACGGTCCAACGCCCGCCCCCGCCGCGCCATTCACCTCCGAACTCCCAGCCCCGGGCGCGTTCCGGGCGGAGGCCGGGGTTGCCACGGTAGAACGCGCTCTGCCCAAAAAGATCGAGGAAACTCGGCGAGCGGAAACCAGTCCCGAAACCCGCGCCCCAGCGCAGCGCCGAACCTGCGGGCGCCCAGGACGCGGTGGCCCGACCGGTGGTGGCGCGACCGAAGGTGTCAAAGTCGTCGTTTCGTACCCCGAGGCCTAGGTGCAGATCGGGGCGCGGCCTAAATTCATCGTGGAGGAAAACCGCCGCGAGCCGCTGGCGCCGGTTGATGTTGCCGAACCCCGTGTTGCGGGTGTGGTTCGCCTCAAGCGTGGCCCCGCCGAGCAGGAGATGGCCGGACCAGCCCCGGAAGGTGCTCTGGGCATCGAACACTCCGCGCCGGTTTGTCACGCGCGTCTCCGCTGTCGGGCGCGGGGCGGGAAATGGACTGACCGCGACGAAACGACGGTCCTGCCCCCCGGCGAGCAACCGCGTCTGCCACGGCCCGCGGGTCACCTGCAGTTGCGCCGTGGCGAGAAGGTTGTTCTCGCGCTCACGATTGTCGGGGTCGTTGGTGAAACGATCCCCGGGCGAGCCATAGGCCCCGCGGAACCAGCGCAGCGTGGCCGTCGCCTCGATCCCGGGCCGCAGGGTGCGGTCCAGCCGCAGCACCGCGTTGTGCGAGGTGAAGGCATTATTCGCCCGCTCGTTCCGCGTGCGTCCACCGCGCAGCGAAAGGTTCCAAGCGTCCATCCCGCGGGCGCCCTGCGCGGTCATCGCCCCTTGGAGCGTGCCGAAGCTCCCCGCCTCCATCACGATCCGCCCGGCCGGAGCCCCTTGACCTCGCGAGGCCCGCAAGGAAATCAGCCCGCCGACCGCCTCGCCCCCGTAAAGCGTACTCTGCGGGCCGTGGGCAACCTCCAGGCTGTCGCACGCTGCGAGGCAGGCACCGCCAAGGAAAACCGCGTAATCCGTGTTGGGGTCGTTGAGCCGCAGCCCGTCGACCAACAGCAGCGTCTGGTTGGAGTTCGCGCCCCGCGTGAAGACCGAAGTGATCATCCCGGCCGCCCCCGAGGTTACGGCCGGCACCCCCGCGACCTGACGTAAAGCGTCCGCGAGCGAAGTGATCTGCCGGCGCGCCAATTCCTCCGCCGTGAGCCAACCGGTGCTCGGGGTCGCCGGTCCCGTCGGCTCCGCCCCCCGGGACGCACGGAAGACGAAGGGCGGCAACGCTTCCGGCGCCTGCGGGCGCAACTCCGGTACCGCCCCGAATGAAAGGGTCCAGGTTCCCAGCGCCCACGCCGTCGCTCCCCACCGGCCCCAGCCAACCGCAAAACTCCGGCGATAACCGCCCGCGGAGCGGAGGGCACGGGAGGGGTCGCGTTCGGCGTTCACTCCTTCGCAATGACCTTCTTTCTCCGGATGTAAAGAACGCATCAACCCATATGGATACGTAGATATGTCACTTGCCACGCGGGCGCGCCAACGCCAAAACAATGCCTGAAATGCCCGTCTCCACCCCCTCCGCCCCTGCTCGTGACGACGCGTTCCGCCGCCTCTTTTCCGGTCGCATCGTGGTGCTGGATGGCGCGATGGGGTCGATGATCCAAGGCCACGGGCTCGAGGAGGCTGATTTCCGCGGGGAACGCTTCGCCGGGCACCCGCAGGACCTAAAAGGAAACAACGACCTGCTTAGCCTGACCCGGCCCGACGTGATCGAGGGCATCCACCGGGCCTATTTCGACGCGGGCGCCGACCTCGTCGAGACTAACACTTTCAGCAGCACCTCGATCGCGATGGCGGACTATCGCTGCGAGCCTTGGGTGCGCGAGATCAACCTCGCCGCGGTGGCGTGCGCCCGGCGCGCAGCGGAGGCGGCCGAACGGGCAACGCCGGGCCGACGTTGTTTTGTTGCCGGCGCGATCGGGCCCCTCAACCGCACGCTCTCGATGTCACCGGACGTCAATCGCCCCGAGTACCGAGCGGTGACGTGGGATCAGGTGGTCACCGCGTACACTGAGCAGATCGAGGCGTTGCTGGACGGCGGGGTCGATGCCCTGCTGGTGGAGACGATCTTCGACACCTTGAACGCGAAGGCTGCGCTCTACGCGATCGCGGAGGTGCAGGAACGCCGCGGCGCCGCGGCGCGCGTCCCAGTGCTCGTCAGCGTGACCATCACCGACGCCTCGGGGCGCACCCTTTCCGGCCAGACGATCAGCGCGTTCTACCACAGCGTGGCGCACGCGCAGCCATTCTCGGTCGGCATCAACTGCGCGCTGGGGGGCGAGGCGATGCGGCCCTACGTCGAGGAGCTTTCTCGCATCGCCGGCTGCTACGTCTCCTGTTACCCCAACGCCGGCCTGCCGAACGCCTTCGGCGGTTACGACGAGACGCCGGAGGATATGGCGAAAGTCCTCGGAGATTTCGCCCGCCAGGGCTGGGTCAATCTCGTGGGTGGCTGCTGCGGCTCGACGCCGGCCCACATCGCGGCCATCGCCGCGGCGGTCCGCGGGGTCGCCCCGCGGCCCGTCCCCTCCGCCCGCCGCGCCTTGCGCTTGAGCGGGCTTGAACCGTTGGTCGTCACCTGATCCGCCGTGAGCACCGCCGCGCAGTTTCTAGTCATTGGGGAGCGGACCAACATCACCGGTTCGCCCCGCTTCGCCAAGGCGCTCAAGGCGGGCGACTGGGAGGCCTGCCTCGCCATCGCCCGGCAGCAGGTGGAGAGCGGGGCCAACGTGATCGACATCAACGTCGACGAGGCGCTGATCGACGGGGAGTCGACGATGGTCCGCTTTCTCAACCTGATCGCCGCCGAACCCGAGATCGCGCGCGTGCCGGTGATGCTCGACTCCTCCAAGTGGTCTGTACTGGAGCGCGGACTGCAGTGCCTGCAGGGCAAGGGTATCGTGAACTCCATCTCCCTGAAGGACGGGGAGGCGGAGTTCCTGCGCCGGGCGCGGCTGGTCCGGCGCTACGGCGCGGCCGTGGTGGTGATGGCGTTCGACGAGCAGGGGCAAGCGGCCACGCGCGACGAGAAGGTGCGTATCTGCACGCGAGCCTACCACCTTCTGACGGAGGCCATCGGATTCCCCGCAGAGGACATCATCTTCGATCCGAACATCCTCACGGTGGCGACTGGCATCGAGGAGCACAACGGATACGCCGTAGACTTCTTCGAGGCTACCCAGGCCATCAAGGCGACTCTTCCCGGAGCGCGCGTGAGCGGCGGCGTTTCGAACGTCTCCTTCTCCTTCCGCGGCAACAACCCGGTCCGCGAGGCGATGCACACGGTGTTCCTGTACTACGCCGTGCAGGCGGGCCTGGATATGGCGATCGTGAACGCCGGGATGCTGGGCGTCTACGAGGAGATCCCGGTGGAACTCCGGGACCGGGTCGAGGACGTGATCCTCAACCGCCGCCCTGACGCCACGGAACGGCTCGTGGCGCTAGCTGACCAGCTGAAGCAGTCCTCCACGGGGGACTCCGCGGGCAAGCCGGCACCCGAAGCGGAGGAGTGGCGGCGCGCCCCGGTCGCCGAGCGCCTGCGCCACGCGCTGGTCAAGGGCATCGACGCCTTCATCGAGGCGGATACCGAGGAGGCGCGGGCTCTCTACCCGCGTCCGCTCGACATTATCGAGGGTCCGCTGATGGACGGGATGCGGGTGGTCGGAGACCTCTTCGGCGCGGGCAAGATGTTCCTGCCTCAGGTCGTGAAGTCCGCTCGCGTGATGAAGAAGTCCGTGGCCGTGCTGACACCGTATATGGAGGCGGAGAAGGCGGCGGCCGGACAGGCCTCGGCGAAGGGCCGCATCGTGCTCGCGACGGTCAAGGGCGACGTCCACGACATCGGCAAGAATATCGTGGGCGTGGTGCTGGCCTGCAACAATTACGAGGTCACGGATCTCGGCGTGATGGTGCCGGCGGAGCGAATCCTCGCGGTGGCGCGAGAGAGCAAGGCGGACGTCATCGGACTCTCCGGCCTGATCACGCCCTCGCTTGACGAGATGGTACACGTGGCCCGGGAGATGACCCGCCAGGGTTTCGGGGTGCCATTGCTGATCGGCGGGGCCACCACGAGCGCGGCGCACACGGCGGTGAAGATCGCCCCCGCCTATGCGCCGGGCGTGGTCCACGTGCTGGACGCTTCGCGGGTGGTGAATGTGGTGAGCGCGCTGCTCTCGCCAGAGCAGCGCGCCCCCTACCTCGCAGAGGTCGCCGGCAAGCAGGGCCAGCTCCGCACCGAGTTCGAGGGACGTCAGGGCAAGCGGGCCGCGCTGCCACTCGCGGTCGCCCGTGCCCGCGCCGCCGCCTCGCGCTGGGCGGAGGTGGACATTCCCCGGCCGGAGTTCCTCGGCACCAAGGCCTTTGATCCGGTGCCCCTCGCGGAAATCACGCCCCTGATCGACTGGGGTCCCTTCTTTAGCGCGTGGGAACTGCACGGCCGCTACCCAGACATCCTGCAGGATCCCGTGGTCGGCAGCGAGGCGACGCGGCTCCACGCCGATGCCCTCCGCCTGCTCGAGCGGATCGTGCGCGAGCAGCGTTTCACCGCACGCGCGGTCATCGGCTTCTGGCCGGCCAACGCCGTCGGCGACAGCGTCGAGGTCTATGCGGACGAGACGCGTTCCGCCACGCTTGGTCGGTTCCATTTCCTGCGCCAGCAACTCGAGAAGCCCGCCGCGCAGGCCAACCACTGCCTCGCCGATTACGTGGCGCCGCGGGACAGCGGAAGGCTCGACTACGTCGGCGGCTTCGCGGTGACCGCGGGCCACGGCGTGGAAGCGCTCGCGGCGGAGTTTCGGGCGGCGCACGACGATTATGGCGCGATTCTCGCGCAGGCGCTGGGCGATCGCCTGGCGGAGGCACTGGCGGAGCTGATGCACCAGCGGGCGCGTCAGGCCTGCGGCTTCGGCCGCGAGGAGAAGCTCTCGGTCGAGGATCTTATCCGGGAGCGCTACCGGGGCATCCGGCCTGCCCCGGGTTACCCCGCGTGCCCGGACCACACCGAGAAGCGGACGCTGTTCCAACTGCTGGACGCTCCCGCCGTGACCGGCATCACGCTGACCGAGAGTTGCGCGATGCACCCCGCGAGCAGCGTGAGCGGACTCTACCTTAACCACCCTGACTCAAAGTACTTCGCGGTCGGCAAGGTCGCACGCGACCAGATCGAGGATTATGCAGCGCGGAAGGGGCTCGCTGTCGCCGAAGCCGAGAAGTGGCTCGGGCCCTACCTCGACTACACCCCCGCGGGCTGAGCGTCGTTGGTCGGGGTTGACCTGAGCGCAGGGCGCGGAAAGCCTGCGGTTCCTTCCCCTATGTGTCCCCTGCCCCGCCCCTTCCGCTTCCTCCTCGCCCTAGCCTTCCTCGCCTCCCCGGCCGCTGCGGCCGCGCCGACCGCGGAAAAACGCGTCCTGCTCATCGCGGGTACGATGAGCCACGGCCCCGGCGCGCACGAGCACAACGCGGGCGTTCTGCTACTTCAGAAGTGTCTCGCGGGGGTGCCCGGCCTCCGCGCGGAGGTCTCCCTCAACGGCTGGCCGAAGGACGCGGCCGCGCTCGCCGCCGTGGACGCGGTGATCCTCTACTGCGACGGCGGCGTGAAGCACTTGGCCCTCGCGGAAAACCGCCTCGGTGTCCTCAGCGCCCTCGCCCGCCGCGGGGTCGGCATCGGGTGCATCCACTACGCGGTCGAGCCGACCAAGGAAAAGGGCCAAGCCGAGTTCCTCGACTGGATCGGCGGGGCCTTCGAAACCGACTGGTCTGTGAACCCTCACTGGGATGCGCACTTCAAGTCGCTGCCGGTGCATCCGGTGACCCGGGGAGTGCAGCCGTTCACGATCCGCGACGAGTGGTACTTCAATATGCGGTTCAAGCCGGGAATGACCGGCGTGACCCCGCTGCTGGTGGCGATTCCGGACGCCTCGACCGTGTCCCGGCCTGATGGCCGGCACTCAGGCAACCCTGCCGTCCGAGCCCTCGTTGCGCGCGGCGAGGCGACCGTGGTCGCGTGGGCCCACGAGCGCCCGGATGGCGGGCGAGGCTTTGGTTTCACCGGCGCGCACTACCACGCCAATTGGGGCCACGAGGATTTCCGCCGGCTCGTGCTGAACGCGATCGTCTGGCTGGCGAAGATGGAGGTCCCGGCGGGTGGGATCGCGTCGCGCGTCACACCCGAGGATTTGGCGGCGAACCTCGATCCGAAGCCGGCGACCAAGGCGAAGGGGGCCAAGAAGGTACCCTGAGCGCCCGAGCGCGGCTCACTTCATAATCGAGTAGAGGCTCGCGAAGTCGTCGGTCCAAAGCGGCGCGTCGCGCTGCTCGGCGGGGGAATCGGCGGCGGTGCGCAACTCCTCCTGCTCTAGGAAGACCTTGTCGCGGCTCAGGATCATCCACGTGGTCGCGTAAACCCACCATTCCGGCTCCCGGTCGTCGGAGATGGCGGCGACCTCGTAACCGAACTCGGAGGCGAGCCGCTCCACCACCGGGCGGAGATCGAGGTAACGGTTCGAGATGTGGATCGCGAGCACCCCGCCAGGGCGCAGCAGACGTCCATAGACGGCAAACGCCTCGCGGGTGAGCAGGTGGACCGGGATGGCGTCGCTGGAGAAGGCGTCGAGGGCGAGCAGATCGAACACGGGGGGCTGCCCCCCGGCGATCTCCCGTTCCATCACGAGTCGCGCGTCGCCCATCGCGACCTCCACCGTGCCGAGGCAGTAATCGAGGTACTTGAAGTGCGCGCGCGCCAGCTGCTCCACGGCGGGGTTGATCTCGTAGATGCGGAGCGAATCCCCCTTGCGGGCGTAGGCCGCCAGCGTGCCCGTCCCGAGTCCGACGAGCCCGAGACGACGCGGTCCGGGAGGCAGGAGATTCAGCGCGATTCCCACCCCGCTGGATTCGCTGTAGTACGTGGTCGGCAGCACGGACTTTTCCGGCTTCGTGAACTGGAGCCCGTGCGTCGTCGCCCCATGCAGGAGCAGGTGGTAGTTGTCCTCGGCATCGCCGGGATTGTAGTCGAGCACCTTCAGCGTGCCGTAGAAGTTGCGTGAGGCGCTCAGCGTGTTGGCGCTGCGATCGTTCCAGCCGACCGCAAACGCGGCCCCGAGGCTGACGCAGAGTGCCATCAGGAAACCACCCATCCGGGGGGCCCACGAATCCAGCGGACGCCACCGGCGAAAATCCAGCAGCATCACCGGCAGCAGGAGCAGTCCGCCGGCGAGATAGGGCCAACGGTCCCGCGCAAGGGCGAGCAACTCGGCGCCATAACCCGCCCCGCCGTCGAAGGCCGAGCGCAGACCGGCGATGGCGAAGGGCAAGGCGAGCGCCCCGACTGCGGCGGCAAGCGCGATCTCGCGACTGCGATGCCGGAAGCACAGCACCCCGATCAGATAGCTGAGAAGCCACAGCCCGACCTGAAGTTCCCGGTAGTCGTCGAACACGGCGGGCCCGACGATCGCCACCAAGAAGCCGCCCAGCGCTCCGCCGAGCGAAATGTGCAGGAAGTACGAGGTGAGTCCCTGCGGAGCAGGCTTCAGGCGATACAGCTCCCCGTGGCAGACCATGCAGGCCAAGAACAGCACGACGTTGTAGAGGATGATCTGCAGCCGCATCGGCGCGTCGGTGCCCGCCGGGATCAGCAGCGCGATGGCGGCCGCCCCGGGGACCAGCAGGGCGAGGAAGAGCCCGCGGTGATACCAGCGGTCGTGATCGAAGCAGATGATGAACGACAGCAGGTACAGGCTCAGTGGCAGCACCCACAGGAACGGGATTACCGCCACCTCTTGGCAGAGCTTGTTGGTGGTCGCGAGGAGCAGGACGGATGCGACCAACGGCAGCGCTACCCAGAGCAGGCGGTCCACCGCGGAGACCGCGGCCTCCGGTTCTTCCCCGCGGGGCATCTCCGCGGCCCGGCTCTCCGCCGCCGGCGCCAGGCGCCACACCAACCACGCGCAGACCGCGCAGCAAAGCACGAAACCCACCAGACCCCACGACCACATCGCCGCCTGCGCCTGGCGCGTAAACCGAACCTCAAAGAAGGCGGGATAGCTCAGGAGCGCGAGCAACGAGCCGACGTTAGAGAGCGCGTAAAGGCGGTAAGGAGACACCCCGGGTTGCGTCTGGCTGAACCAGCGCTGCATCAGCGGACCGGTCGACGAGAGGACGAAGTAAGGCACCCCGATGGACGCAGCCAGCAGCAGCAGGATCTGGATATTGGGATCTCCGTCTGTCCGCACCCGCCACGACTCCGAGGGCGTGATGGGCAGGAGCGCCAGCGCCACAGCGAGCAGCGAGAGGTGCAGGATCACCTGCCGGCGCGGGCTCAGGCGCGAGGTGGAAAAGTGCGCGTAGGCGTAGCCCCCCAGCAGCAGCGTCTGGAAGAATAGGAGGCAGGTGGTCCAAACCCCGGGTCCGCCCCCGAACCAGGGCAAAATATACTTCCCGATCAGGGGCTGGACCTGGAACAGCAGGAAGGCGCCGGTGAAGATCGTGAGCGCGAAGGGAAGCATACGAGGAGGCGGGGTAAGGAGGGTGCGAGAGCGAGCGGTTGGAGCGCGTCCGCGGGACGGGGAAGGCGGCCGGTCAGCCAGCGCCGAGCGCCTGCCGGAGTCGCTCCAGCTCGGCACGTTTGGCTTGCTGCTCGGCCAACTGGCGGCGCGCGCCCTCGAGCACGGCCGGCGGAGCCTTGCTGACGAACGCATTGTTCGCGAGCCGAGCCTCGGTGGCGGCGATATGACGGCCGATCTGCTCCAGTTCACGCTCCAGCCGCACCCGCTCAGCGCCGGCATCGACGGAGCTCGCGAGGTCAAGATAGACCGTACCCAACGGCGTCACCGCGGCCGGCGCTCCGTCCACCCGCTCGCGGCGCAGCACCTCTGCCGCCCCCACCATCCGCGCCACCTTCGCAAGGTTGGCCTCGAGGATAGCCCACTCGGCGTCCCGCGCAGTCACCAGCAACCGCACGTCGCGCCGGCTGGCGAGCTGGTGCTCGGCCTTGAGCGCGCGCACCGCGGCGACCCAGCCCTTGAGCCGTTCCACGGCGGCAATCGCGGCCGGGTCGAGGCGGAGCCCGTAGCCCCCCGAAGCGGAGACGATCTGCGAGGCGTTCTCCAGCCGCGCGTCCTCGATAAAGGTCCCGGCCGGGCCGTAGCCCAGCTGCGACCAGAGCTCCTCCGTGATGAACGGGATGAAGGGATGAAGGAGCAGCAGCGTCTGGCGCAGCACGAGATCCTGGATCGCCAGGCAGTTGGCGCGCGTCTCCGGTGCCTGCAACCTGGTCTTTGAGCCCTCGACGTACCAGTCACAGAAGTCGTTCCAGAAAAAGCCGTACAACTGCTGCGCGGCGGCGCTGAACTCGAACTCTTGGAACTGGCGGTTCACCTCGCGGGTCGTGGTGAGGAGCCGGTCGAGCAGCGCGTGGTCGTCGGCGTCAAACCGGGTCGGGTCGATCCGCGCAAAGAGCGCGCGCAGCGAGGTGTTGTCGCCGGTCTCCCCACTCAGCTGGCGGAACCGGCAGGCGTTCCAGAGCTTGTTGCAGAAGTTCTTTCCGCTCTCGATCCGGTCCTCCTGGAACCGGATGTCCTGGCCTTGCGGTGCGATCGAGACGATGCCAAAGCGCAAGCCGTCGGCGCCGTAGCGCTCGATGAGATCGAGCGGGTCCGGCGAGTTGCCCAGGGACTTCGACATCTTGCGGCCCTGCGCGTCGCGGATGATGCCGGTGAAGTACACGTGGCGGAAGGGGATGCGCCGCTCGATCGGCTCCCCGGGCCGCATAAACTCGAGGCCCGCCATGATCATCCGCGCCACCCAGAAGAAGATGATGTCCGGGCCGGTGACGAGGGTCGTGGTCGGGTAGAACTGCTCGATGCCCGCGGCCCGCTGAGCCTCGGGATCAGGCCAGCCGAGGGTCGCGAATGGCCAGAGCCACGACGACGCCCAAGTATCGAGCACGTCATCCTCCTGCACCCAGTCAGAGGGATCTGCGGGCCCCTCCAGCGAGATGTGCACCTTGGTGGGATCGCGTAGGTCGGCCTCCGTTAGCGTCTCGCGGTCGAGGCCGCGCCGGTACCAGACGGGGATCCGGTGTCCCCACCAGAGCTGACGGCTGATGCACCAGTCTTGGATGTTCTCCAGCCAGTGCAGGTAGACCTTGCTCCAGCGCTCCGGGTGGAAGCGGATATGGCCGTCGCGGACGGCCGCCTTGGCCTCCTCCACCCGCGGGTATCGGAGCCACCACTGCCAGGTGAGACGCGGCTCCACGGGAACGTCCGCGCGCTCGGAATAGCCGACGTTATTGGCGTAGGGCTCCTCGGCGACGAGCGCGCCGGACGCGCGGAGCAGTTCCGCGGCGAGCTTGCGGGCGGCGAACCGGTCCTTCCCCGCGAGCTCTGGCCCGGCGAGGTCGTTCATCTGCCCGGTGGCGGTGATGACCTCGATGGCCGGCAGGTGGTGCCGGTTGCCGACCTCGAAATCCGCCTTGTCGTGGGCGGGGGTGATCTTGAGGGCGCCTGTGCCGAATTCGCGGTCGACGGCGGGGTCGGCGATGACCGGAATCTCGGCGGGTGGCCCGAGCGGGCGCCGCACCTTCCGGCCGATCCAGCCGGCGTAACGCGGATCGTCCGGGTGCACGGCGATGGCGGTGTCCCCGGGAATCGTCTCCGGCCGGGTCGTCTTGACCTCGAGGAAGAGGCCGGGCGCGTCCACCCGTTCGTAGCGCACCCGGTAGAGGAAGCCGTTGACGGGCTTCATAATGACCTCCTCGTCGCTCAGGGCGGTCTGGGAGGCGGGGCACCAGTTCACCATCCGCTTGCCGCGGTAGATGTGCCCACGGCGAAAGAGCTCCACGAACACGGTCAGCACCGCGCGGGAATAGTGGGGGTCCATCGTGAACTGGGTGCGGTCCCAGTCGCAGGAGGCCCCGAGGCGGCGGAGCTGTTCGAGGATGATGTTGCCCTTGTCGTGGCGCCAGGCCCAGACCTGCTCGAGGAACTTCTCGCGGCCGAAATCGTGGCGTGTCTTCTTCTGCTTGCGGAGCTCGCGCTCGACGACCGTCTGGGTGGCGATCCCGGCGTGGTCGGTGCCGGGCAGCCAGAGGGCGGAGTGGCCCTCGAGCCGGGCGCGGCGGATCAGGATGTCCTGGAGGGTGTTGTTGAGCACGTGGCCCATCGTGAGCACCCCGGTGACATTGGGGGGGGGGATGACGATGGTGTAGGGCTCACGGCCGGGCTCGGCGTGGGCGGCGAACTGGCGGGCCGCCAACCAGCTGGCGTACCACTTCCGCTCGACATCACGGGGTTCGTAGCTCTTGGAAATTTCGGGCATCGGCTCGGGGGGACGGTGGGAGGGGGAGCCAACCGGCGGCGCGGAGGGGTGGCAAGTGGTTTAAGCCCCGCCGGCGCAATCCGGCTTTGGACGTTGAAAGCGCGGCCGAAGCCTGTCCGATAACAGGGCTTATGCCTGAGAAGATCCCCGAACGCGCCGCGGCGCAGCTCGCTTTCCCCGGGGAAGTGCCGCTGCCCGAGCGCGTCGCGGCCTGCCGGGAATTCCTACGCCGGGAGCAGGAGGGGCTTCGCGCGCGCCATGCCGCGGGAGGTGGCGGCCGGCAGATCTGCCGGGAGCGCTCCTGGATGATGGATGCCCTCCTGGGTCACCTGTTCGACTACGCGCTGCGCACCTACGCGGGGCCAGGCGCCGGCTCCGCCCTACCCGTAACGCTGGTGGCCCTGGGCGGCTACGGCCGGGAGGAGCTCTCGCCGTGGAGCGACGTCGACGTGATGTTCCTCTGCAGCCAGAAGATCGCGCGCAACGCCGCCCAGCCGCTGCGCGAGCACCTGTCCCAGCAGATCCTCTACCCGCTCTGGGACTGCGGGCTGAAGGTCGGGCACTCAACCCGCACCATCGACGAGGCGGTGGCCGAGGCCCGGCGCAACATGCAGACCAAGACCGCGCTGCTGGAGGCGCGCCGCGTGGCGGGGTCGCAGCAGCTCTTCGACACTTTCACCCAGGCCTACCGCGCCTACTACACGGGCGAGAACCCCAAGGACTACATCGCCGCCCGCCTCGATGACCAGTCCGGCCGGCGGGCCAAATTCGCGGACACCGTCTTCAACCAGGAACCAGACCTCAAAAACGGCGTCGGCGGGCTACGCGATTACCAGAGCACCGTGTGGATGGCGCGCGTGCGGCTTGACCTCACGCGGATCGAGGAGCTGTCCGACCTGAACTATGTGCGGGCGGAGGAGGTCGCGGAGTTTCAGCGGGCGCACGACTTCCTGCTGCGGGTGCGCAACGAGCTGCACTTCATCAGCCCGCGCGCGACCGACGTGATGAGCCTCGACCAGCAGCCCCGCATCGCGGAGGAGCTCGGTTTCGCCGGCGCCGATCCGCTCGCGCAGGTCGAGGCCTTCATGCAGGAGTACTACCGGGCCGCACAGACCGTGTTCCGCGTCTCCAAACTGGTGGAAGACCGGCTTGCCCTCAGCATCGGCCGCGGCAGCGGGGAACGCCGCTCCTTCAAGGACACCCTGCTCGCCGCCCGCTTCCAACGCGCCCGGCGCCTCGACGGCTTCATCGTCCGGGGACGGGAACTGGCCGCTGACCAGCCGACGGTCTTCAAGGAGGATCCGGTCCGCCTCATCCGCGTCTTCCGCCACAGCCAGACCCTCAACGCCCCCCCGGACCTGCACCTGCGGGAACTCATCCGCGAATCCCTGCCCCTCCTTACCCGAGAGGTGGCGGCCTCCGCCGACGCCACCGTCAGCTTCCGCGCGATCCTCGGCGAAGTGGGCGCGGTTGAACCCGTGCTCACCCGGATGCACGAGCTCGGCGTGCTCGGGCGCCTCGTGCCCGAGTTCGACGGCCTCACCTGCCTCGTCCAGCACGAGTACTATCATCGGTATACGGCCGACGTGCACACCCTAAGCGCAATCCGGGAACTCGACCGCATTTTCACCGCGGCGGAACCGATCACCCTGAAGTACCGCGAGGCCCTCCACGAGACCAAGGACCCCGCCCTGCTCTACCTTACCTTACTGCTTCACGACATCGGTAAGGCGGAGGGCATCCGGGGCCACGCCGAAAGCGGCGTCCGCCTTGCCCTCCCGATCCTGGAGCGATTTGGCGTGGAACCTAATGACCGTGAGCTGGTTGCATTCATTATTAAAAATCATCTCGTGATGGCACGGTTCTGGCAGAAGCGGGATGTCGATGACCCCGGAACCGCCGCCGCCTTTGCCGAACTCGTGGGAGACGCCGAGCGTCTCCGGCACCTCTACGTCCACACGTTCTGCGACGCCCGCGGCACGGCGGCCGATCTGTGGAACAGCTACAAGGACACGCTGCACACCGCCCTTTTTCGCGCCACCCTCGACCGGCTCAAGTTGGGCCAAGAGGCGGACGCCGCCCCGCTCCGGAAAAAAACCATGACGCAACAGCAGCTCATCACCCAGACGATCCCGGGCATCAGCGCCGACGAGATCACCGCCCACTTCGGCCTGTTGCCCGACCGCTACTTCGTCCACACGGACGCCGCGGAGATCGCGCTCCACCTCCAGATGGTCAACCGCCTCCTGCGCTCGATCACGACCGCGGACTCGGTCGGCTCGCTGCGGCCGGTCATCGAGTGGAAGGACGACCTCAACCGCTCCCTCACCGTGGTAAACGTGGTAACCTGGGATCGGGCGGGTCTGTTCTACAAGCTGGCCGGCGCGTTCAGCGTCGCCGGGCTGAACATCTTGGGCGCGAAGGTGATCTCGCGCACGGATCACATCGCGATCGACACTTTCTACGTGGTGGAGCCGGGCCTCGGTCCCGTGCAGAGCGCCCCGGCGCAGGACAAATTTGCCCGGATCATCGAGGAGGCCCTGATGACGAACCGCGACCTCTTGCCCGACATCGTGGCCCAGGCGCGCAAGATCGCGGCCACGCGCTACCTGCAGGTCTCGTCCGGCGAGGCGCTCCAGAGTTCCTTCCCCCCGACGGTCGACGTCTACCACGAGCTGTCGATGCAGCGCACCATCGTGGAGGTGCAGGCGCGGGACCAGATCGGACTCCTCTACCGCCTCGCGAAGGCGATTTCGGACCACGGGTTCGACATCACCTTCGCCCGCATTGGCACCGAGCGCGGTGTAGCCATCGACACGTTTTACATCGAAGGGGCGAACCACGAACCCGTGGTGGGCCCGGAGCGTCTCGAGGCACTCCGGAGCTCGCTCAACGAGGTCATCGCCGCCCCGGTGACGACCAGTGCCTGAGCCCGTCGCAGGATCCGCGCCCGCTTCCGGCCCGCCCGACGCGCGCCGGCTGGAGGCCTTGCACGCCGTCGCGACCTTGGCGGCGCGCCCCGTGCCGACGGAGGAACTGCTGCAGGGCGTCCTAGACGTCTGCGTCCGGAGTTTTGCGGCTGATGCCGGTGCGATCGCGCTGTTCAATCCGGAGAAAGCCACCCTCGAGACCGCGGCGCAGCGGGGCGACTTCGGCGAGGCTGGAGGACCCTACGCCCTGCCGGCCGGCCACGGCGTGACCGGCTGGTGCGCGCAGAATCGGCGGGCGCTGCTGGTGCCGGAGGTCCGCGCGGAGCCCCGTTACATCGCCGCCCGTCCCGGGACGCGTTGCGAGCTCGCCGCGCCCCTGCTGGACGGTGATTCGCTCGTCGGCGTGATCGACCTGGAAAGCGACCGGCCGGGCGGATTCCAGCCCGCGGATCTCACGCGGCTCGAGGAACTGGCCGCGGAGGCGGCCCGGGTCCTTGCGCTCCGCTGGCGTCAGGGGCACCTCGAGGCCAAGGCTCGCCAACTCGAGTCCCTGATCTCGGCCGGCCAGTCGCTGGTGGCGCGCCTCGAGCCGGGCGACCTGTTCCACGCGTTCACCCGGGAGGCGCGGCGGATGTTCCCCGATTCCGCGTGCGCGCTGTACCTGCACGATCCCGCGCTGGGCATCCTCCGGCGCGCGTCGCTCGAGGGCGGGGAGTGGGATCCGGAGGCGCCCGCGGAGGTGCCGCTCGAGGATTGCCTCTGCGCGACCGTCATCCAGACGCGCCGCGCCGTCTGGTTCCCAGAAGTGGCAGATCTCGACCACGCCGAGCTGCGGGACCTGCCCCGTGAACCCGCCCGGGGATCGCTCCTCGCCACTCCGCTTACCTTCGAGGGGGAGGTCGTCGGCGTGATGGCCGTGTTCAGCGGGCGGACCCATCGCTTCGACAACGACGAGAAGCGCCTCTGTGCGGCTTTCGCCGCGCTCGGAGCCGTGGCGGTGCAGAACGCCCGGCTCTATTCGCGCGTGTTCCAGACCGAGGATGCCCTCCGCCGCAACGAGCGTTTGACCACGCTGGGACTGCTCGCGGCCGAGATCGCCCACGAGATCCGCAATCCGCTCACGGTCATCAAACTGCTTTACCAAGGCAGCCTCCGGATCGACTACCCCGAGGGAGACCCCCGCAGCACCGACCAGCGGGTGATCGACGAAAAACTGGTGCAGCTGGAGGCCATCGTCACTCGTGTGCTGGGCTTCGCGCAGGCGCCGACCAACCTCCATTCCCGCTGGCCGCTGGCGGACGTCGTTACCGACACGTTGGCGCTGGTGCGCCTCAAGTTCGCGCAGCAGAAGGTGACGGTGGAGTTCCCCCTTCCCCCTCGCCCCCTCTTCGTCGAGGGCCACAAGGGGCAATTGCAGCAGGTGCTGCTAAACCTGTTGCTCAACGCGGCGCAGGCGATGCCGGCGGGCGGCCGCATCACGGTGCGCGCGGAACTCGAGCCGGCCTCGGCCGGCCCCGCAGTCACGCTCGACGTGCAGGACACTGGGGGAGGCGTCCCGGAAGCGCTGCGCGCGCGAATCTTCGACTCCTTCCTGTCCGGGCGCCCAGATGGCACCGGTCTAGGCCTCGCCATCGCCAAGCGCATCCTCCGTTCCCATCACGGGGACATCCACCTGCTGCGCACGGGCCCCGACGGCACGACGATGCGGATCCGCCTGCCCCTCGCATCGTGAATCCCGCCCCGAACTCCGATTCCCGCCGTCGCCGGCTCGGTCGCCAACTGTTCGGGCTCGGCCTTGGTCTAGTCCTTGCCGGGCTCGCACTCCTATTTCTCGCGCGCCCGGTGCCGCTGCCGGCCCGCTTGCTCACGGGGGCTGTAGACGTAATTGCGGGTGCGGTGCTCCTCGTGGTCTGGAACCAGAAGTTCCGGGAACGCGGGCCGCCCCGCGGGGGGCGGGTCAGCGGCGAGTCGCCGGCGTCACGTTGACGTGGATGACCCGCGCGGGAGGGAAACCGTTGAACCAAGTCGCCGACGCGTTGCTGTAGGCGCCGATGTTCTCGGCGTACACCAGGTCGTCCAACTCAAGTTCGGGCAGCTCCTCGGAGAGCGAGAGCACGTCAAGGCCGTCGCAGGTCTGGCCGAACACCGCGCAGATCTCCTTCTGCCCCTTGCGGAAGGCCTGTAGCGGGTACTTACAGTGATCGAAGATGATGCCCGAGAAAGTGTGGTAGACGCTGTCGTCGATATAGTAACAGGGTTTGCCGTCCCGGCGCGCCTTGCCGATCACGCTCGCCACCGACATCGCGGCGTTGGCCACCATATAGCGACCCGGCTCGGCGATGATCTCCACGTCACGCGGGAAGAGCCGGTCGATCTCGGCGTTGATCTTCCGAGCGAGCAGCTCGATCGGCGGAACGTCACGGTGGTAGGGCGCGGGGAAGCCGCCGCCGATGTCGAGGATCTTCATCGGGTGGCCGCGGCTCCGCGCCTCCGCCATCACCGCCGCGGCCAAGTTCAGCGACTGGACGTAGTTCTCAAAATTGCAGCATTGGCTGCCAACGTGGAAGCTGACGCCCTCGGCGACGAGGCCGAGATCGGCCGCCGCGACCAGCAGGTCGACCGCCTCCGAGGCCTCGCAGCCGAACTTGGAGGAGAGCTCCACGACCGAGCCGGTGTTCGGCACCCGCAGGCGCAGCACCACCCCGGCGTCGGGGGCGTAGCGGCGGATCTTCCGCAGCTCCGTCAGGTTGTCGAAGGTGACCAGCGGCTTGTAGCGGTTGAGGGCCTCGAGGGTCTGCCGCGGCTTGGTCGGGTTCGCATAGATGATCTTGTCCCAGATGAACTGCTGGCGCTCCCGCGCCGGCAACTTCCGGATGTTTTCATAGACCAGCATAAACTCCGGCAGCGAAGCGACGTCGAAGCTGGCCCCGGCCCGGAAGAGGGTGCGGATGATCTCCGGCTCCGCATTAGCCTTCACGGCGTAATAAGCCTGCACCTTCGGAAAATGCTTCCGGAAGGCGGCGTAGTTGCGGCGGATCACGGCGTGGTCGATGACCACGAGGGGCGTGCCGTGCCGGCGGGCGAGGGTCTGGAGCTGGCGTGGATTCACGGTGGAGGCTGGGCCACCCGAAGGCGGCCCGCGGGAATGAGTCAGCGGCTTGGGCTCAGCCGAGATCCGGCTCGGAGCCATCGATCATCTTCACCTTGTTGTGCGCGAAATACTCGCGGGTGAGCGCCTTCATACAGGCGGCGCGCTGGTCGTACAGTCGGCGCAGCTTGCGGCGCTTGCGGCGGGCGAGCGCGTAGTGGGTCATCAGCGGCAGCGCGATCGTGCTGTCCGTGTAGCACACCACCGCGTCCGGCAGGCGGGCAGGGTCAACTTTGCCCCAGGAGACGGCTTCCGAGGGGGTCGCGCCGCTCAAGCCACCGGTGTCCGGCCGTGCGTCGGTGATCTGCAGGAAGAAGTCCTGGCCGAATTCCTTGATGCGGAGCACCTCCTGGATCTGCGGCTCGGTCTGCAGCATGAAGTTCTTCGGGCTACCTCCGCCGAGCAGCACGACTGCGCTGCGGCCACCGCCGCGCTTGGCGGCGAGCACGAAGCTGGTCGTCTCGTTCACGTCGATCGAGGGATTGATGCGCAGCTTGCTTCCGCGCAGTTCCACGCCGGCCACATTCATCCCGATGGTCGAGTCGCCCGGCGACGACGTGTAGCACGGAACACCCGCCCGATAGGCCGCCGCCATCACGGAAACGTCCTTCAGGCCGTTCTTGCGCTCCCACTCAGCGGCGTAGCGGCCAATGAGGTAATGCAGCTCCGCCGTGCCCATCTCCTTCTGGAACTCCGGCTGGAGCATGATCTCCCGGAGGATCTCGTCGGTAGCCATCAGGCCGTCGCTGTACGGGATGACCACGTCGTAGATCCGCACGAGGTCGTTGTCGCGCAGGTCGGTGTCGTCAAACTTCGGGCTGCCGGCGTGGACCGGGAAGTTCAGCGCGAAATGCAGGTCGTGGTAAAGATTCGCCCCCGTGGAGACGATCCAGTCCACGAAGCCCGCCTTGATCAGGGGGATGATGCTGGAGCAGCCAAGGCCGGCGGGGGTGAGCGCGCCGGAGA
Source organism: Opitutia bacterium Tous-C8FEB (assembly GCA_002304435.1). GTDB lineage: Bacteria > Verrucomicrobiota > Verrucomicrobiia > Opitutales > Opitutaceae > ER46. Next base: position 30,126 of record NEUZ01000008.1, read on the forward strand.
CGCTGAGGCCGACGGTGACGTCGGGCTCGAGCATCCGGTTGGTGAAGAGCTGGACGCCCTCGCGCAATCGGGCGCCGTTGTAGGCGAGGAAGGTGGCGTCGATTAGGTCGGGCAACTTTTCCTTGCCGGTGATGTTGCGCGGCTGAATCCGCGGCCCGGCCATATACTTGGCCTTGTGGGGGCATTGCTTCTGCTTGAGCCAGTCCGGGGTCTCGAAAAGCTCTTCCCGCTGCCTCAGGTTCCGACGTTCGGTGCGCGCCATAGGTGAATGTGTCGCGATGAGTTCGGCCGGCGCGCTCCCCCATGCAAACCTTTTTGCGCGCCGCGCGCACCATTCGGTGGGCCACCGCGGAGTCGCTGGCCGCCCGCGCACGTTCCGGGCTTGAGCCCCGGCGCGCGGCGCGCCCATAACCGCGGCCGCTATGCCCACTCCCGCTGCCTCCCCTTCCCCTACTCAGCTTGGATTCGCGATGCCCGCCGAATGGGAGCGGCACGAGGCCACCTGGCTCGGCTGGCCCCATCACCCGAGCGACTGGCCCGACAAGCTCTCCACCATCCACTGGGTCTACGGCGAGATGGTGCGTAAGCTCACCGCGGGGGAAATCGTCCGCATAATGGTCAATGACCGCCGCGAGGAACGCCAGGCCCGCCGGGTGCTGAGCCGCGCGCACGTCGACCTTAAGCGGGTCGAGTTCGTCCTCCACCGCACCAACCGCGGATGGACCCGGGACAGCGGCCCCATCTTCGTGCAGCGGTCCCGCGGCCGCGGGCGCGAGACCGCGATCGTGCACTTCCACTTCAACGCGTGGGCGAAGTACCGGGACTGGCAGCACGACCGCCGGGTGCCGGAGATCGCAGCCCGCCGGCTAGGCCAAACCCTATTTGAGGCGATCCGCGACGACGGCCGCCCCTTCGTGCTCGAGGGCGGCGGGATTGACGTGAACGGACGCGGTACCCTCCTCACCACCGAGGAGTGCTACCTCCACCCCAAGGTGCAGGTGCGCAACCCCGGCGTCGGCCGCGCGGAGTTCGAGCGGGTGGTGAAGGCGAACCTCGGTGTGACCAACGTTTTCTGGCTCGGCGACGGGCTCGTCGGCGATGACACCCACGGCCACGTCGACGACCTGTGCCGCTTCGTGAACCCGCGCACGGTGGTGCTGATCCGCGAGAACAACCGCCGGGACGTGAACTACCGACCGCTCGCCGAGAACTGGGAACGCATCCGCGACCTGCGGCTGGAAGACGGCTCCAAGCCCGAGGTGGTCGCCCTGCCGATGCCCGGGCCGCAAATCTTCGACGGGATGCGGCTGCCGGCGAGCTACGCTAACTTCTATATCGGGAATGCGTTTGTCCTCGTCCCCACGTTCAACGACCCGAACGACCGGATCGCGCTCGGGACGCTCGCGGAGCTGTTCCCGGACCGGAAGGTGGTCGGCATCCACGCCGCCGACCTCGTGCTCGGCTTCGGCACCCTGCACTGCCTGACGCAGCAGCAACCGGCTTGAGTGAGGCGGGAGGCGCGGGGAGCGGGCTTGCGTCGCCTCCGCGCGCAACCTCATCGTGCCGGACAGCGTCTCGCTGCGCCAGCACCCCATGACCCTCCCCGCCCTCGTCCGTCCCGCCCTGCAGTTCATCCTGCTCGCCCTGCCCGCGCTCGCCGCGGACCGGCCGAACATCCTCTGGCTGACCAGCGAGGACCACGGGGTCGAGATGGGCTGCTACGGCGACCAGTTGGCGCGGACGCCCAACGTCGACGCGCTCGCGGGCAAGGGGATGATCTTCCGCCGGGCGTGGTCCGTGCATCCCGTGTGCGCCCCGGCGCGCACCGCGATCATCTCGGGCCTCTACGCGCAGAGCAGCGGCGGGCTGCATATGCGCTCGATGGTCACGCTGGGGGCCGGCCAGCGGATGTATCCCCAGTTCCTGCGCGAGGCGGGCTACTACGCGACCAATAACAGCAAGGAGGACTATAATCTCCGCAAGCCCGAGGGCGTCTGGGATGACTCCTCGGGGCAGGCCCACTGGCGCAACCGCCCCGCAGGGCGGCCGTTCTTCGCCATCTTCAACTCGACCAAGAGCCACGAGAGTCAGATCCGGACGCGGCCGCATCAGGCGATCACCGACCCGGCGAAAGTGCGCGTGCCCGCCTACCACCCGGACACCCCCGAGGTGCGGCAGGACTGGGCACAGTACTACGACAAGGTCAGCGAGGCCGACGCCGACGCGGGCGCGCGCCTGCGCGAACTGGAGGCGGCGGGGCTCGCCGAGGACACGATCGTGTTCTATTACGGCGATCACGGAAGCGGGATGCCGCGTAGCAAGCGCTGGCCCTCGAATTCCGGCCTCCACGTGCCGATGGTCGTCTATTTCCCGCCCAAGTGGCGGCAGCTCGCGCCAAAGGAATACCAGCCGGGCGGGCGCTCGGACCGGCTCGTGAGCTTCGTCGACCTCGCGCCGACCGTGCTGAGCCTCGCGGGCGTCAAACCGCCCGCCTGGATGCAGGGGCACGCCTTCGCCGGACCGCATCAGGTCGCGGGCCCAGCGTTCCTCCACGGCGCGCGCGGGCGGATGGACGAGCGGATGGACGCGGTGCGGAGCGTCACGGACGGCCGCTACGTCTACCTGCGCAACTTCCACCCGCACGTCTCCCAGGGGCAACGCGTGGACTTCCAGTTCCAGACCCCGACGACCCGCATCTGGCGCGCCCGCTTCGACGCCGGTCAGGCCACCGAGGCGCAATCCCTGTTCTGGCGGACGCCGAAGGCGCCGGAAGAGCTCTATGACCTGCAGAACGATCCCGACGAGGTGCGGAACCTCGCGGGGTCGGCGGCCCACCGGGCCAACCTCGAACGCCTGCGCGCGGAGATGCGCGGCCAAGCCGAACGCGTGCGCGACCTCGGCTTCCTGCCGGAGGGCGAGATCCACAGCCGCGCCACCGGGACCAACCCTTATGACATGGCACGCGACGAGGCGCGATTCCCGTTCGGCCGCATCTACGCCGCGGCGGACCTCGCCTCGGGCCTTGATCCGGCCGCCACCCCGCGGCTGGTGGAGTTGCTCGCGGACGGCGACTCGGCAGTGCGGCACTGGGCCGCGCTCGGCCTGCTGATGCGGGGGACGGCCGCGGTCAACGCCGCCGTCGTTCCCCTCCGCGAGGCGCTCCGCGACGGCTCCCGGCTGGTGCGCGTCGTGGCCGCCCAGGCGCTTGCGCAGGATGGCCCCCCGGCGGAATTGGCGGGCGCCCTCGCCGCGCTCCGCGAACTGCTCCCTCCCGCCCAGAACGGGTTCTTCGTCTCCACGTCCGCCCTCGCCGCCGTCGAGGCGCTCGGCGCCAAGGCCGCCCCGCTGCACGAGGTGGTGCGCACGATGAACCCACAAGGTCCCTCCCCAGACGCGCGCTACGAATCGTACATTCCACGCCAGATCGCCAATCTCACGGGCGACCCCGCCGCCGCCCCCGAAGGTGAAGGCGCGCGCAAGTCCAAGGCCCGCCGCAAGAACTCCAAGGACTGAACTCGACCTCCCGATGCGCCTCCTCCTCTCCCTTGCCCTGTCCGCCACCCTCGCCGCATCCGCCGCCGAGCGTCCGGCCAAGCCCAACGTACTGTTCTTCGCCGTCGACGACCTTCGACCCGAATTCGGGGCGTACGGTGCGAGGTACGTGCACAGCCCCAACCTGGATCGTCTGGCCCGCTCGGGAGTGACCTTCACGCGGGCCTATTGCCAACAGGCCGTCTGTTCGCCGTCCCGCACGGTCGTGATGACGGGCACCCGCCCCGACACCAGCAAGGTCTGGGACCTCGAGACCCACTTCCGCAAGGCGTTGCCCGATGTCGTGACGGTCGGCCAGCACTTCAAGCAGCACGGCTACTTCGTGCAGGGGATGGGCAAGATCTTTCACGGGGGCTTTGACGATGCGCCCACCTGGTCCGTGCCGTGGCAGACCCCGCGGGCCAGCGGGGCCTACGCGCGCCCCGAGAATATCGCCCTGACGCAACGGGCGCCGGCGGCAGCCGCGCCCGGCGATCGGAAGGCCGCGCGGAAGGCGGCGAAGGGACCCCGCGGGCCAGCGTTCGAGTCGGCGGACGTTCCCGACAATTATTACACCGACGGGCGCACGGCGGATCTCGCGGTCGAGACCCTGCGCGAGCTCGGCAAAAAGGGAGCCCCGTTCTTCCTCGCCGTCGGCTTCGCCAAGCCGCACCTGCCCTTCGTGGCACCCAAGAAGTACTGGGATCTCTACGATCCCGCGAAGATCACGCTCGCGCCCAACCGCTTCCGGCCCCGCGGCGCTCCCGAGTACGCGATCCTTCCTGGCGGGGAGTTGCGCTCCTACCACGGGATTCCCGAGGGCCCGATCCCCGATGATCTCGCCCGCCAGCTCAAGCACGGCTACTATGCCGCGATCAGTTACATCGATGCGCAGCTCGGCCGCGTGCTCGACGAGCTCGAACGCTCTGGCTTGAGCCAGAACACGATGATCGTCCTTTGGGGCGACCACGGCTGGAAGCTCGGGGAGCACGATGCCTGGTGCAAACACTCCAACTCTGAGAACGACACCAACGCCCCACTCCTGCTCTCCGCCCCGTGGCTGGGGACGGCCGGCGCCAAGTCGCGGGCGCTGGTGGAGTTCGTCGACATCTATCCGACCCTCGCCGACCTCGCCGGCTTACCGCTGCCCGGCCACCTCGAGGGCCTGAGCTTCAAACCCGTCCTAGAACAACCCGATCGCGCGTGGAAGACCGCCGCCTTCAGCCAGTATCCACGAGCGAATGGCGGCCGCAATCTGATGGGCTACTCGATGCGGACCGATCGGCACCGCTTTACCGTCTGGGTCGAGCGGGGGAACTCTGCGAAGGTTGAGGCCGTCGAGCTCTACGATCACCAAGCCGACCCGCAGGAGAACCAGAACCTAGCGGCCGAGCCCGGGCAGCAGCCGCTCGTCGAACGCCTGCTGACGCAGTGGCGGGCCGGCTGGCGAGGCGCCCTCCCCCGCTAAGGACTTACCGATGTACCGCCTCCTGCGCCTGCTTCCGCTCGGCTTGCTCCTTGCCTCCGGCTGGGCGGCGGCGCCGTCCCGGCCCAACGTGCTGCTGGTCGTCGTCGACGACCTCAACACCCTGCTCGGCGCCTACGGCCACGGGCACGTCCAATCCCCAGCGTTCGACCGCCTCGCGGCGCGAGGCGCCCGCTTCGATCGCGCGTACGCCCAGTACCCGCTCTGCAACCCGAGCCGCGTGTCCTTCCTGAGCGGACGCCGGCCAGAGACCAGCGGGGTTTACATCCTCGGCACCCCGGCGCGGACCGCGCTGCCGGATGCAGTGCTGTTGCCGGAGCACTTCCGCCGCCAAGGCTACTACACGGCCGGCGTGGGCAAGATCTTCCACAATGTACGCACCAGCGATCCCGCCGCGTGGGATCACTACGAGGATGGCGCGGGTGAAGACCCGGAGGAGAAGGCGGCGATCGAGTCGCGCTACGGCGGCGGCGACGGCCGGCCCCGCGCGCACGTCCTGAGCTCGGACGGCTCGCGCACGCGCGACGGACTCAACGCCCGCACCATTCGCCGTCTCCTGGGGGAGCGCGCGGCCGCGGGCGGATCCTTCTTCCTCGCCCTCGGCTTCCACAAACCACACCTCCCTTGGACGGCGCCCCGCCGGTTCTTCGATCTTTACTCTCCGGCCCGCCTTCCAGTCCCCGCCGAGTCCCCGCTGCGCGAAGTGCCGCCCATCGCGTTGCAAACGGAGTTGACCGGATTCGCTCAGCCCGACTCCCGCGCTGCCGCGATCCAGGGCTACCTCGCCTGCGTCTCGTTCATCGACGAACAGTTGGGCCTGGTCCTCGATGAATTGGACCGCCTGAAACTCACGGAGCACACCCTCGTGGTGCTGTTCAGCGATCACGGCTTCCACCTCGGTGACCACGGGGGACTGTGGGCGAAACTCACGGCCTTTGACGCGTCCACCCGCGTGCCACTCCTCGCCGCGGGCCCCGGCATTCCCCGCGGTACGGTTGTTTCCACCCCGGTCGAACTGCTCGATGTCTACCCCACACTGGTAGACCTCGCCGGCCTGCCGAAGCCAGCGGGCCTCGAGGGCCGCTCCCTGCGACCGCTCCTCGCCCATCCCGGCGCCACGGGGCACGCCCACAGCCTCGTCTACCACTACGACGTCGGTCGCCGGCGCGACGTGGCGGGCCGCACCGTAATCGGGCCCCGGTGGCGCTACACCGAATGGGGCGGCGGCGAATTCGGCCGCGAGCTTTACTGGCGGCCGGACGACCCGGAGGAGTACCACAACCGGATCGCCGATCCCGCCCTCGCCTCCACGCTGGCAGAGGCCCGCGCCCAGCTGGCAAAGCTACCGGCGCCCAAACCCGGCCCCGCCAACCGCCCGCGCGCGATCGACCCCGACGCCAAGCAGCCGAAGCAGAAGCGGAATTGACGGCCCGTCAGGGCCGGGCGCCAACGACGGGCTGCACCCAAGCCGTCTCCCATTCGCCGGGCACGCTGCCGTCCGCCTTGGGCTTGGAGGAGATCACCTTCGCGCGGACGTAGAGTTCGTCCCCCTTCAGTCGATATTCGGCACGCGGGCCGGTGTTCTCCGCGAGGACGGTCCCGACCTCCGGGCTGTAACGGCGGTGATTGAGGGTCCGGCGGGCTGGCTTCTCGTCGGCGGGAGCAGACATCTCCTCGCTGCGGCGGTCGAAACCGCGCCGGGTGCCGATGAACTGGATACGGTAGGACACGCCCGCCTCCGGCTCTACCTCGACGGCGAGCCGCCCCGGTTCGCGCACCACCTCCCTGAGGGTCACCCCCGAAGTGCCGTAGAAATCACCCGCCTCCAGCGCGCGAATCAGCGACTCCGCAGTCAGGTGCCGGGCCCGCACCATCACCCAGCCGCGCCCAGAACTGCTCCGTCCAGGACCGACCTTGTGGTAGTGGTGCGAATCATCCGTGGCCACGCCGTAGACCACGCCGAAGTTCAGCTCGGAAAGGCGGAACGCGAGGATCGCATCCCACATCCCATCCATACTGAGCCGGGTGGCGTCACCCGCGTTCTCTACGCCGGGATGGCCATTGTAGACCTCGAAGAACCGGAGCCGCTCGACGCGCATCATCTCCTCGGCGGTCACACCCCAGCGGAAGTTCGGGTGGTTGAGGTGGGCGAACATCGGCTGGCCGGTGCGCGCGCGCTGGGCATCGACCGCCTCAAGGGTGCGCTGCATCACGGTCACCGCGTCCGCGGCGTTGACCGCGGGAACGAGGTCACGGGGATTGGTCACGTTGATGTGGACCGGACCGGTGAGCGCGGGAGCCGTATCGGACTTCGGCCGCGTCCAAGCGCCGGTGATTTCCTCTGCGGGGATGAGCAGGAACTTACCGGGTTCGTTGAGCAGCGGCGCGAACTCCGCTAGCGGCTTCAGCCGCACCTCGCGGCGACCTGCGTTCTCCCGCAGCTCCACCCAATCGGGCCCGAAGCGCCGCAGATACTTCTGCAGAACCTCTCCGCCGCCGCGCTGCACCACTTCGCCCTTCAGGGAAACAGGGGCCTTCAACTCGAACCAGCGAGTACCCTCGGAGAGGATGTTGTGGTCCGACAGTGCGAGGAAGTGATAGCCGGCGCGCTTGTACCAGTCGGCGATCATTTCCGGATAGTCATCCCCGTCGCTCCACAGCGAGTGGGTATGGGTGTTGCCCTTGTACCAGCGGGGCGCCTCGCCTGCAGGGGCGGCGGCGAACAGGGACGGGAGCAGGAGGGGAAGCAGGAGCAGGGGAATGCGCATCAGTCGCGGGGGTTATCGCGAGCGTGGCGCGGACCGCGGTAGCGTCCACGCCAAAGGTGTCTGTCACCCCGTTTTTGCCTTGGCGCGGCGGCCCCGGTCGCGCCAGCAACGAGGCGTGCCGTCCGATCCGCTCGCCCTACGTGCCCAGCGATGGTGCGCCCGGCTGCTGGGTGCGGCGTTGGTCGGCCTAATGCTCCTGATCGCCGCGGGCGAGGGCCTCCCGCGCGCGGCCCAGTTGGGCACCCGCGAATGGATCCTGTTCGCGGCGTTGGCTGCGATCGCCGCCGGACATTTGGGGCTTTGGCTCCGCGTCGGTGTGGGGGCGACGTTCGGACTCGCCGGCTACGCGCTCTTCCTCGGGGTTCAGGGCAACCCGCTGTCCCCGCGTCTCGCCTTCATCCACCTCCTAGCGCTGCCCTCCGTGCTTGCGCTGGCCGCCGCCCTCGGGTCCCGTGTCAAGCGAAACGCCGGATCCGGTCCCGCACGTCCGACTGCAGCCGCGCCAGGTAGCCCAGCGTGTAATCCTCCGGGGACAACGCGGGATCCTGGACGAGCGGGGTCAGATCCATCGCCCAAGTGATGCCGGCCATCTGGTCCGTCGCGTGCGAGGTGTGGAACGTCGCGTGCGCCTGCCGGCGGCCGATGGTGGCGAGATCGTAGCGCTTGCCGCCGGCGACCTGGGAATCGAAGACCTTGAGCAGGTCGAGGGCGAGGGCGGGATGACGGCCTGCGTCCAAGGCGACCTTGTCGGCATCGACCAGCCAGTCGAGGTCGCGCCAGACCTCGCAGCCGAGCACGCGTCGGGGCCGGCGGGCGGGAGGCAGGCGGCGGAGCGCCTCTAGGCAGCGCAGGAAGACCGCGACGTGGGTGTCGTGCTTGTCGGCCGGGTTGTGCAAGTAGACCACCTGCGCCGAACAGCCCCCGAAGATCAGATCTAGGTCCGCCGCGACCCCGGGGTGCCCGGGCGCTTTGACCACGCCGCTCGGGTGAGCAAGCTGGAGTTGGATCGCGTAGCGCCCCAAACGCGCGGCGGCGCGCTGCTCCTCGCGCCGCACCCCCTGCATCTGGGCGTCATCGAGGTGGGCATAGGGACCGGTACGCGGGGAGCCCGCCCCGTTGGTCACCACGACACCGCCGAAAGCAAGGCTCGGCTGCTCAAGGCAATCGCTGATGCCCGCGTGGGCCATGATCTCGATGTCGTCCTGATGCGCGCCGAGACAGAGGTGCGTGACCCGGCCGAGCGCGGCCTCAGCGCTCGGGTCCGGGGCGGAAAACAGGATATCGGCCTCTGGTTGGTAGAGTTTCATGGCAGGGGTCAGGCGGGACGGAGAGCAGGCAGACTCGCGGCGGCGATGGCCTGGCCGTGGCGCTTGTCCTTCTCGTCCGGGGTGTGCAGGCGGACCCGCGCGGCGAGTTCCGGGAAGTCAGCGCGGAGCACCTCGCGGGCGCGCTGCAACAGCAGGTCGCCGCCGGCGCCAGAGGTCACGCGACCCAGCACAAGGAGGTGGCGCAGGGCGTAGAAGTCGGCGTAGTGAGCGATCGCGTAGCCGAAGGAGGCGCCGATCGACTCGTAGATCCGGGCGGCGCGCGCGTCCCCGGCCGCCATCGCCTCCTGCACCCGGATCAACTGTTCCGGCAGGGGCAGACCCCGGGGAATCTCCAGTCCGGCCAAGGGGGCCAGGCGGCCCACCGCCTGCTGCGAGAAGTACTGCACGCCGCAGCCGGCGTCCCCGGACCACTCGTCCCGCGGGGCATCCGGGTGGTAGTCGACCGGCGCGAAGGCCAGCTCGTTCAGCCACGGGGTGATGCCGCCGGAGGGCGTCACGTAGCCCGCGGCGAGGCTCGTGCCCATCGCGATGCCCAGCACAGCACCGTCGCCGAGGCTCATCGAGCCGGCGAGCGCCGTGACCTCGCCGTCGTTGGCAACCTCGAAAGGCACGCCGCCCCACCGCTCCTGGAGCGTGAAGAACATCCGGCGGACCCGCGCGTCGAAGGCCGCGGGGGGCACGCCCCGGAACAGGGAGGCGACCCGCACCTCGTTGTTCACGTAGATCCCGGCGGCGCTGCCGCCGATCGCGTCCACCCGCGGCAAGTGACGGGCCGCCCGCGTGAGGGAGTCGTGGATGCCTTCAAGATGATAGGCGGGATCCTGTTGGAAATAGGGATCCCAGGCGATCTCCTCGGAGTAGACGACCTTGCCGTCGATAACCGCGGCGGCTTTGCGGTCACTGCCCCCGAGGTCAAAACCGATCCGACACCCGTCAAGGTGGCGACCCACCGGCAAGGCGGCGACAGCCTCCGCGGGCAATTCAGCGAGGGGACAGGCCTCGACCCGGAACGCGGCCCGGTAGGTGCGTTCGCCCATGAAGGCGTGGTCGAAGGCCCGCGCCCCGCCCGGCGCGTACACCGAAGCCAGGTGGCGAGCGACTTCGTCGGCGCCGCCCACGGAGACGTGGCAGCCCCCCCGCTGCCAAAGGAGGAATTTCAGCAGGCGCTCGGCGTAAACCAGGGTCAACGCCGCGTGCGGGTGTCCCGCGCCGAGCACGCGGCTGTCGTGCCGAGAGACCCCGCCGCCCGGGGAGCGGAGCACCAGCGCGAGGGGCCGGGAGCCGGGATCCGCGGCGACCAGCGCGCCGTAGGCGCGGTTCCAGAGGGCGGCCGGGACGAAGTCCCGTTCGAGGCACGGCCGCAGGGAGGGAGCCAGAGTGAGCATCGGAGCCGCGATCAGTCGAGGCGCGCGCGGGAGAAGCCCTCAAGGGCCTCATAGTCGGCCAACCCGAGCTTGTCGTAATTGGCCGCGAGGGCACGGTTCTGCTGCTCCGCCTGCTGCCAGGGCTCCCTTAGCCCAGCGGCAACGGGAGTCTGGCTGCGTTGGGACTTGTGGTGGAACACGACTTGGATCTTTTGCGCCAGCTCGCGCGGGCTCAACGGCACCGCCATCTCGATCTCGGCCGCCTCCCAGGGCTGCTCAACCCCGCGGTAAGCCCAGACCCGGCAGTCTTTGGCCCACGGCTCGCCGGCTACCTGCCCCCACGCCTGCCGAACCAATTGGAAACCGACCGCAGTGATCGACGAAGGGTCATCTCGTTCGCCCGTGAGGAATATCTGGTTTGGCGTCAGGTCGCGCAGCAGCGCGGCCACCGCCGCCACGTCCTCCGCGTCGGGCGCGAACTGGCGGTAGCGCCCGCGCTCGTAGAACCCGAGGTCGAGGAAGCGGGCTTGGCTTGGGGCGTAACCGCAATCCCGCAACGAGGCGCGCGCCTCGCCGCGGCGCAACAGCCCCTTGAGCCGGCGAATTGACGCCGAATCCGCGGCGAAGGCCGCCTTCTCGAGGAGTTCCTTGCGGGTGGTCCGCGCAAATTCCGCCACTGGCCCCTCCGAACGCGCGAGGGTCTCCGCAATGTCGCCCACGAGGTCCGCCGCCATCACCGCCTCCTCATCCGGCACGGCGAGGTTGCCGGAGGTGAGGTAGACGACCGTGACGTCGTGCCCCTGATCCTTGAGCCGCCGGAGCGTGCCTCCCATCCCCAGCACGTCGTGGGAGGGCTCTGGGCTGAAGACCACCACTCGCTTCGGGAACGGCAGGGCCCGCTCCGGGCGGGAGCTGTCGTCCGCGTTGGGCTTGCCGCCGGGCCAGCCGGTGATCGTGCGCTGGATCTCGTTGAAGATCCTGATGTTCAACCCGTAGCTTGGGCCCTGCTCGGTGAGGAGATCCGCCATCCCGTGTTCACTGTAATCCTCATCCAACAACTTAAGCACCGGTTTTCCAACCGTCTGCGAGAGCCACATCACGGCGCGGCGGGCGAGCGCGGGGCTCCACACGACCGGGGTGACCAGCCAGGGGTGGCGGACACGGGTGAGGCCGGAGGCGGCGGCCTCATCGAGCAGAAAACGGACCTGGGGGTGCCCCTGCAGAAAGCTGGCCGGCAGGGCGTCGGACGGCGGGGCCTCGACGGCGGCGGCGACGACGGCGGCCTTGGACTCGCCCCACGCGAGCAACACGATGCGGCGCGCGTCCAGGATGGTGCCGACACCCATCGTGATCGCGTGACGGGGCACGTTGGCCTCGCCGAGGAAGTCGCGGGCCGCATCGCGCCGGGTGAGACCGTCGAGGGTGACGAGGCGGGTGCGCGATTCCCGGCTGGAGCCAGGCTCGTTGAAGCCGATGTGGCCGGTGCGGCCGATACCGAGCACCTGCAGGTCGAGGCCGCCCGCGGCGCGGATGCGCTCCTCGTAGCGCCGGCACCACCCGAACACCTCACCGCGCGGGACCGTGCCGTCGGGGACGTTCACGTTGGTCGCCGGGATGTCGAGGTGGTTAAAGAGCTGCTCGTGCATGAAGCGCCAGTAGCTCTCCGGATGCTCGCGGGGGAGCCCGTAGTATTCATCGAGGTTGAAGGTGATGACGTTGCGGAAGCTCAGGCCGTCCTCGCGGTGCAGCCGGATTAGCTGCCGGTAGAGCCGGACCGGGGTGGAACCCGTGGCCAAACCGAGCACCGTAGGCTTGCCCGCGCGGTCGTGGGCGCGGATCAGGTCGGCGATCTCGCCCGCCAGCCGGGCGCAGGCGTCGTCGGCCCCCGGAAAAATCTCGGTGACGATGCGCTCGCGCTGCTGGGACTCGCTGGAGGTGGGGATCATGGGAGCTGAAACGGTGGCGGCGGAGCTGCGGCGCGCGCGGGCGGCGAGGCGGCGGACGGCAGCCTCCATCGCTTCGCGCTGGTCCTCAAGACTCCGCACCAGGGCGAACTGGCTGCGGGCCCGGTCAAGGTTTTGGCCCTCGCGATGGATGCGGAAGTAGGCGTCGCCCTCGAGGTGATCGGTGAGGAAGCGCATCCCGATCTCAAGGGCGATCAGGCGGCCCGCGAACGCGAGTTGCCCGATCTCGGCCTCGTTCAGCAATCCGCCCGTACCCGCGAGGTAGCCCTCGACCAGCGCCTCGAAGATCTCCGGCCGCGCGCGAACCTTGGCCAGATCGCGCTCGTCCTCCGGCGCAGCATTCGTCGCCGAACGCACCAGATCCCCGAAATCGTAGAGCGCCAGCCCCGGCATTACGGTGTCGAGGTCGATGACGCAGAGCCCGGCACCAGTCCGGTCGTCGATCAGGACGTTGTTCAGTTTGGTGTCGTTGTGGGTGACGCGTTCGGGCAGCTCACCCCGGGCGTGCAGGTCGAGTAGTTGGTCGACCATCCGCTCGCGCGCGCGCACAAAGGCCAGTTCGGCGGCAACCCCCGCCGCCCGACCCCGCCGATCCTCGGCGGCGGCGCGCATTAGGGCATCAAACCGACGCCTAGTATGGTGGAAGTCCGGAATCGTTTCCCGGAGGCGCTCCCCCGGCAGGTCGCCGAGCATCCGCTGGAACTCCCCGTACGCGCGGGCCGCCTCCCGCGCCATCTCCGGGCCCCGGATGACGTCGTGCGACGTCGCGTCCCCGATGAACACGTAACAGCGCCAAGCGCCGGTCGCGTCCCGCAGCAGGTTTTCCCCGCCCCGGGTCGGGATCAGCGTGAGGACGCGCCGCTGCGGGTCTGGCACCCCGGCGGCAAGCGCCCGCCGCCCGGCGTGGGCCGTGACGCGCGCGACGTTCGCCATCACGGCGTCCACATCGCGGAAGACGTGCTCGTTGATGCGCTGCAGGATGTAGCGGGTCGAAACGCCGGCCTGCTCGAAGGTGACCGCGAAGGTGTCGTTGATGTGCCCGTTGCCGTGGGGCGCCCCGCCACAGTAGGTGCCGCCGAGCCGGAAGGCGGCGGCGACCGAGCGCAAGGCGGCGGCGTCGATGGTCACGGAGGACATCCGTACCATCCAAGGACCCGCAGCGACCGGCGCAACACGTGTTTTCGGGTCAGGCCGCCAGCGCGTGGCACGCCAGGAACAGCTCCTCGTCGTCGAGCGCTGGCACGCGGGCAAGCTGCGAGCGGACCGCGGGTTCCCAGAGCGACGCCCGGAGGGGGGCGAGCAAGCGCGGCGGCAGGTCCGGCTCGGCCACCCGGCGTAGGATCGCAAGCGCCTGGCGGCTGGCCGGCAGGCCCAGCCATTGCAGGAGCCCGAAGGCGCCATCCCGCCCGTGCACCGCCGAGATCTCCGCCCATGCCGCGGCGCCGCCACCCCGCAGCTCGGGGTGCGCCGCGAGAAAGCACGCAAGCACCGGCGTCTGGTGTAGTTCCGGAATCAGGTCCGGGCACCGCAGGGCCACCAGCAGCGCCGCCATCCGGCCGTGCGTGTACCGTTGCAGCAATCCCCGCACCTCCGGTGGGACGAACTCCAGGAACCGCCGCCAGGCCGCTCCGCCCACCCCGAGGGCCGCTGAGGCCAACGCCCCGGGAGAAGGGTCCTCCGCGTCCCAGCGCCCCGGGATCACCTCACGGTGGAACGTCGCCTCAGGCCAAGCGGTCACGCGGTGGCGGTAACCATCGTGAATCCAATTCAGGGAACCAGGAGCGATATCGGGGCCGGAAGCGCGGCGGGGGGAGTTCATCATCGCAGCGTACCAGACGGGTGGGACATAGCTTGTCCCAGCCCGAAAAACCTGTCCGGCTTCCCGCGTGCCCGCCCCCTACCACACCTCCCGGCCCCCGATGGAACGGATGCTGCGGATCCACGACGAGCTGCGCCGCGGCGCATTCACAAACTGCACCAAGCTGGCCGCCGCCCTCGAGGTCTCCCGGAAGACCATTGTGCGTGACATCGCCTTTATGCGCGACCGGCTCGACCTTCCGGTCGAGTTCGACCCCCTGATCAACGCCTACCGCTACACGCACCCGGTCGCTGCCTTCCCCACCGTCAACGTCACTGAGGGCGAACTCCTCGCTCTCCTCGTCGCCCGCAAGGCCCTCGAGCAGTACCGCGGCACCCCGTTCCACCGGCAACTGGAGGCCTCGTTCGACAAGCTGACCGG
>NEUZ01000080.1 GCA_002304435.1 Opitutia bacterium Tous-C8FEB
AATATGCCGATCCTCTGCCAGATCGTCCGGCCCGAGTGGCGCGCGACCGGCTACGGGCTGATGAACCTCGTCAGCATCAGCTGCGGCGGGTTCGGTGACTGGCTGTTCGGCTGGCTGCGCGACCGCGACGTCGCCCTGAACGTGATCTTTGGCGCCTTCGCCGGGGTCGCCCTCTTCTCGGTGCTGATCGTCTTGCTGATCCGGCCCGCGCCCGCCGGCGAGGACGCGAAGCCTGCCGCCTGACCCGTGGCGCCGCCGCTGCCGCCCCGTTCCACGGCACCCTCGCCGGGCGCCTTCGGGCGCCACCGTTGCCTTCTCGGGGCGGGGCTGTTGCTGCTGGGCGCGTTCCCCGCCTTCGGCGCCGCCGCACGACCCAACGTGCTCGTCATCCTCGCGGACGACCTCGGCTGGCGCGATCTCCGCTGCACGGGCAGTCCGTGGCACGACACGCCGCACCTCGACCGGCTCGCGCGGGAGGGCACGCGTTTTACCCAGGCCTACGCTGCGGCCCCGATTTGCTCGGCCGCCCGCGTCGCCCTGCTGACCGGCCGTTCCCCAGCGCGGCTCGGGTTCGAATTTGTCACCAAGCCCGCCTCCGCGCGCCCGCCGGCCGGGTTGCCGCTGCGGGTGCCGCTGTACCCGCTCGACCTGCCTCTTTCGGAGGTGACGCTCGCGGAGATCCTCGCGCCCGCGGGCTATGCTACGGGTTATTTCGGTAAGTGGCACGTCAGCGCTCACCACGGCGGCTACCTGGGCTGGTCCCCGACCCACGGTCCTCGCCAGCAGGGGTTCGACGAGGGTGACGCCGAGTTCGGTCTGCATCCTTACGCTTATCCCGGCCGGCCGGGGATCAGGGAAAACGCGCTGCCGGCGGGACAGTTCGGCGAGGACGAGCTCACGACCAAGGCGATCGGCTTTCTGCGGGCCCGGCGGGACCGCCCGTTCTTCCTGATGCTCGGGCACTACTTTGTCCACGACCCGATCCATAGCCGCGCGGCTTGGCTGGTGCGCAAGTACGCGGCGCGCCTTCCCGCCGGGGCCGATCCGCGGCGGGCGGAGTATGCGGCGATGGTGGAGACGCTGGATCACCTAGTGGGGCGCCTCCTTGCCGCGCTGAACGAACTGGGCTTGGCCGATAACACGCTCGTGGTGTTCGCCTCGGACAACGGCGGGCATCCGGCGTATTCGGCCAACGGGCCCTTCCGGGGGAGCAAGTGGAACCTCCACGAGGGCGGCATCCGGGTGCCGTGGATCGTGCGCTTTCCCGGCCGCGTCCCGCCGGGTGCGGTGAGCGACGTCCCGTTCATCGGCACGGACCTACTGCCGACCCTGGCGGCCGCCACCGGTGCGCGGCTTCCCGCGGGCGTGACGCTGGACGGGCGCAACCTCTGGCCGGTGTGGCGGGGCGAACCCGCGGCGACCGAGCTGCTCACCCAGCCGCTGCTCTGGCACTTCCCGTACTACCACCCCGAGACCAACTTCGCGGCGGCGCGGGCGGCGATCGGCGTGGATGATTTCGCCGTCAGCCAGACGCGGCCCCACGCCGCCCTGCGCCTCGGCGACTGGAAACTGCTCCACTACTTCGAGGGCGCGCGCGACGAGCTGTACCACCTCGGGCGTGACCCCGGGGAGCAGACGGATCTCGCCGCGCGCGAGCCGGCGCGGGCCCGCGAGCTCCGCCGGCGCCTGGACGCGGCCCTTGACGAGGCCGGCGCCCGGCGGCCGACACGGGCCGATCCCTGACCGACGGTGTGCCGCTCAGAAGCGGCCGCTCACCCCGGCGGTCACCGTCACTCCCGGGATGCGCACCGCGGAGATCTGGTCGGCGATCCCGCGGTAGAACGACTGCGGCGCGTTGAAGAGGTTGCCGACGTCGAGCGAGAGCGTGACCGCGGGGCGGAGCTGGTAGGCCACGCCCGCATTCACGATCGTGCGCCGGTTCGTGTACTGGTTGCGCCCGGAGCCCGCGGCGGTGAAGGCGTTCAGATACTCGCCGGTGCGGTTCCACACCACGCGGGCGCTGAAGCCGCCGTGGCGCCAGTGCAGATTGGCGTTCCCCGTGAAGGGGACGAAGCCGGGCACCTCGCCGGACTTCCGCTCGGCCGAGCCGCCAAAGTTCCCCCGCGTGTCGAGATACGTGAAATTTGCGCCGCCCCCGAGCCCGCGCAGCCAGCCCGGCAGGAAGGTGAACTGCTGCTGGTAGCTGAGCTCCCAGCCGCGCACGCGCGCCGAGCCGAGGTTCTGCGTCGTGAGGAGGCTGAAGCCCGCGTACTCCCCGTTGTAGCCGTTGTCCGGACCGGAGGGCACCGTGCCGGAGAGGATGCCGGAGACGAAGTAGTCGGTGATCCGCTTGTCGAACCACGAGACCGCGACGTTGCCGACCGGCTCGAAGTAATACTCGAGGGAGGCGTCCCAGCTGGTGGCCATCCGCGGGCGCAGCGAGGGGTTGCTGATGGTCAGTGTCTGCGCCTGCTCGTTCACCGTTTCGCTCGGCATCAGGTTGGAGAGCGGGGGGCGACCGAAGCTGGTAGACCAGCTGACGCGGCCCTTGAGGTTGGGGAGGAAGTCGTGCGTGAGGTGCGCGCTGGGGAAGGACTTCGTGTAGCTCCCGGAGAGTTCGCGGCGGTTGGCCTCGTAGTCGCGCCGCGCTGCGCCCGCCGGATCGGCCGCCTGCTGCGCCGCGGTGCTCCCGACGCGCCCGCGCACCCAGCCCCAGCTTTCGTCCTCGGTCGCCTCCGTGCGCACGCCCGCCAGCAGGCCCGTCGCGCCGAACCGGCCCTGGGCCATCAGGTAGCCCGCGGTCACCGTCTCGGTTGCGAGCCGCGCGCCGGTGTAGCGGGAGGACTCGTAGAAATAGAGGTCCTCGCGCCAGAGCGCGGTGTCGAGCGGAGTCCGATTGCGGGCGACTGCGTGGGCGCTGATCCGCGGGAGGTTCTGGCCCAGTTGCCGGTCGCCGAACACGGCGATCGAGGGGTCCAGGGGCAGCTGCGCGGCGCTGGTGCCGGTGAACGTGAAGCGGCGGTTCTTGTTCACGCGGGTGCCCGCGGTCTCCTCGCGCCAGCGGAGGCCCGCCTTGACGAACGTCGCGTTCAGCCCGGCGAGGCGCAGGCGGGCGTTGCCGCGCAGCTCCCGGATCTCGTGGATGGGCTTGTTGTCGTTGAAGAGGTAGGTCGCCGGCCGATAGCTGGCGGCGTTCGCGAGGTCCGGTCCGCCGGCCTGGATGAACCGCGGGTAGAGGTCGGACCGCGTGCGGTCGAGGATCCAGCCCACGCCCGTCGCCTGGATGGTGAGATCGCCGCCGTCACCCGAGCCGCTACTGATGCCGTCGAGGCTGACCACGCCGTTGTAGTCCAGCTCAAGCGGGCCGAAGCGGTGCTCCGCGCCGAGGTCGAGGTGGCGCTGGCGGTGGAAGAAATTGGACATCTGCGACTGCAGCGAGACGGTCGAGGCGGCGATCGGGCGCACCTGGGTCACGCGGTCGGTGTAGCCCGGGATGACGCCCGACGCGGGCCCGGGCACGGTGTTCTGGTTGCCGGTGAAGGCGCGGAAGTAGTAGCGGAGGCGGAAGCGCTCGAAGGCGTCGTTGAAGATGTAGTTGAGCGAGAGCTTGGTGCTCTCGGAGAGCCGGTAGTCGAACTTCAGGTTGAGACTCGATTGCTTGCGGTTGTTGTAATTGTCCTGGGTACGGAAGTCCCAGAGGTAGGCGGGCGCCGTGGTGGTGTTCTGGAAGTCGCGCGAGGTGCTGAAGAAGCCGACCGCCTGCTCGCTGTAGAACAGGTTGAGCGCCATTCCGAGGTTCCGCTCGCCGCCCAGCACGCTGAAGACCTCCTGCCACGCGACGTTCAGCAGCGGGTGCGTGCGGTGCTGCTCGCGCAGCGGGACCTGTTGCGTGCCCGGCGGGGCGATGCGCGCCGAGAAATTATAAGTGATCCGCCGCTGCTCCTTCATTCCGAGCGGCGAGCGGCTCTTCAGATTCACCGTGCCGCCGAGCGAACCGGCCTCCTTGTCGGGCGTGTGCCCCTTGGTGACCTCGAGGGACTCGAACATCGAGCCGGTGATCGTGTGGATGCGCGTCTGCCGCGAGTCGCCGCCTTGGCTGCCCAGCAGGGCGCCGTCGACGGTGATGGTGTTACTGCCCGGTCCCATCCCGCGGATGGTGAACCCGACGATGTTGCCCTCGTCGCTCAGGTTGCCCGCCACGCCGGGCAGGAGCACCGCGAGCTCGCTCGCGTTCATGTTCGGGAGGTTCCCGTAGGCGTCGAGTGCGACCACGTTCTTCACGTTCGGTGCGTTGCGCTGGGCGGTCAGCGCGGCCGCGTTGCCCTCGCGCTCGCCGGTGACGGTGAAAGTGTCGAGCCGGTAGATCGCCGCGGTGAGGTCGAAGCTCCTGGTGGTGGCCGCCGCGCCGGAGACGGTTACCGTCCCGCGGGCCGGGTCGAGGCCGAGGTAGCTGGCCACGAGCTCGTGGGTGCCGTCGGGAATGTCCGTGAGCACGTAGCGGCCGGTCGCGTCGGTGAGGGCGGACAGGCCGAGCCGGGGCACTTCGACCCGCGCGCCCTCGAGGAGGTTGCGGGTCGCAGCGTTACTGATGGTGCCGGTCAAGGTGCCGGCGAACGCGGGGAGCGCGGGCAGGAGGGCCGCGGCGAGGAGGGAGCGGAGCAGGCGGTTCATCTGGGTGCAGGGTGGAGGGGTGACGAAAAGGGGAGAGGCGTTACGAGCGTCCGGAATCGGTGCCGGTTCGCGTCGACCGGCTCGGGACCGGGCCGCGTCACTTCCGGGCGTGATCGCGGGCAAGGTGTTCGGCGAGGACGTCGTGGCCGAAGTCACCCTTGAACTCCCGGAACACGGTGTGGCTGTGGTTCGCCTGGTTCTGGAAGTTGTCGAACTCGATCAGGAAGGTCGGACCTTGGATACGGTAGTAGGTGGCCTTGCTCCGGTTGAGGCCGCCGGCCCACGCGAAGGTAATGCGGTCGACCCCGGCAGCGCTGATCTCGGCGAACTTCTCCGTCGCCAACTCGGGCCGCCAGCGGTCGAGGTAAAGCCGCACTAGGGCGAGCAGTTGCTCCCGCTGGGCGGGGTTCAGGCGCGCGGCGGGCAAGCCTGCAGGCGCGAGTGGATCCACGCGCTTCCGGTTGGTGGTCACGATCTCCTTCAGCGCCTCTTGGGCGAAGATGGCCTCGCGCCGCTGATCGGCGTCGAGCGCGTTCACCAGCGCGAGGCCCTGGTCCTCCTCGGCGCCAAGGGGCCGCTCGCCCCGGCGGGGCCCCGCCCGGACCTCGGCCGGGTTGCTGCCGATGAAGGACGGGGCGAAGAAAACGTGCCGGCCACCGATGATGGTGAAGTTGAACGAGAGGTGATGGCCCTCGAACCGCCAGCCCCAGTGGGCCGATGGACCCGGCTCGCCGAAAAAAGTGAGGTAATAAAGTGTCGGGTCGCGCCGGCCCTTGGTGTCCTTCTCGAGCTCCTTCAGCACGAGCTCGAGGGCGATGATTGCTTGCGCCTTGGCTTGCCCGGTTTGGCTCAGGCCGGTCCGGAGCAGTGCGAGGCCGAGCGCTTGCTGGTCGGTCGTCAGCCGCTTGAACGGCACGCCCTGACGCGCGAGCGGCACGAAGTTCCAATTCTCTCGCTCGGCGTCCGTAAGGGGGTAGTTGGCGAGCTTCCGCTGTCCGGCATCGAGGGCGTCGAGGAAAGTGCGGGCGGCCTGGGTCATCTCCGCGGCGACCTCGTGGGCGCGCAGCGGCAGGCAGGTCAGGAGGGCGAGCAGGGCGAGGACGGGCAGGGTGGGGCGGGGCACGCTAGGGTGATGCCTTTCCGGGCCGCCGGGGGCAAGGGCGGAGCGGGCCGAATGCGCGGTTGCGCCGCAGCGGCGGCGGCGTTTCCTGCAGTCTGATGTCGACCGCCTCCGCTGAAGCCGCGCCCGTCCCTGTCCCGCTGCCCGAAGGGGTTCGCGCGGGCACCGAGACGCTGGTGCGACTGACGTCGGCCGCGGGCGCAAAGGTGCGGGCGCTGATCGCCCGCGAGGCGCAGGGCGATTTTTTGCGCATCGCGATCACGGGCGGCGGGTGCAACGGCTTGAGCTACCAGCTGAAGTTCGTCCCGGCGGCGCGCCGGGGGGATCTCTGCGTCGACACCGGGGGCGTGCGGGTGTTGGTCGACAGTCGCAGCGCGCTCTACCTGAAGGGCACGCACGTCGACTACTCGGCGGCTCTGGTCGCGGGGGGCTTCAAGTTCTCGAACCCCAACGCCAAGGCCAGCTGCTCGTGCGGCGAGAGCTTCAGCCTGTGAGTCGCCGCGGCCGCGGGGCGCGAGGCGGGCGGCGCAATTAACCCTTGCCCCCGGGGCGGGGTCAGGGGAACACTGCTTCGTCCCGCTCTCCCAGCCCACGCTCCTTGATGGCCCTCTCCTCTCCCTCCGCCCCCAGCGGCCGCCCCGGCTCATTCCAGCGGCGCAACAACGACCCGTTCGCGGCCATCCGGCGCAACCACCGCATCAAGGTGCCGCAGGTCCGTTTGATTTCTCCAGAGGGCAAGCAGCTCGGCATCATCGATACCACCAAGGCCATCAACCTCGCGTTGGAGAACGGCCTCGACCTCGTGGAGGTAGCCCCCAACGCCACGCCGCCGGTCTGCCGGATCATGGATTTCGGTAAGTACGTCTACGAGGAGCAGAAGAAGAGCTCTCACTCGAAGGCGACCGCCAGCAAGATCAAGGAGATCGAGTTTACCGCCCGCATTGAGCAGCACGACTACGAGACAAAGCTGCGCCACGCCGAGGAGTTCCTCGACCACGGCAACAAGGTGAAGATGCGCCTCAAGTTCCGTGGCCGCGAGATGGCCCACACGGAAATTGGGTTCGACGTGATGAAGCGCGCGGTCGCCGACCTCGCTGGGATGGCCCACGCCGATGCCGACCCCAAGCTCATCGGCCGCAACATCCACGTGATGCTCACGCCTCTCCCCGCCAACAAGCGGAAGCCGAAGTTCATCACGCCCTCCGAGGAGGAGCCCGCGGATGAAGTTTCCGACGACGGCGCTCCCGCGGCCGACTGATCCTACCGCCGCCATGCCCCGGGCGGCTTTTCTCGCGCGCTTCCGGCGCCTCGCCGGTCTCGCCCTGCTTGCGCCCGGCCTACTCCCGGCTGCGGAATCCCCCTCGCGCGCCGCGCCCTCCCGCCCCGGCGCCGCGGCGGAATCCACGCCCGCTTCTCGCCCCCCGGTCCGCCGGATCGGCCGCGTCGAGCACGTCGCGCTCTCCGACGCGGCCCGCGCCCTCGTGCTCCAGTTCGCGACCGCTGAGCAAGGGCGTAGTGCCACCCTGAAGGGCCCCGGGGTCTCCGCTGCGTTCGAGGCCGAGTCGCGCGAGGCCACCCTCAATGGGCTGCGTCTTTTCCTCGGTGAACCGGTCGCCCTTGCTGGTGGCGTCCTCTACCTCAGTCGCGCGGATTTCGAACGCGCCGTCGCCCCGGTGTTGCGGCCCGGGTTCGGTCTCGATCCCCGCCCCGCCCCCAAGGTCATCGTCCTCGATGCCGGCCACGGCGGGCACGACCCCGGCCGGGTCAACGCGCCCCTCAAGATCAACGAGAAGACGCTCACCCTCGACGTCGCCCGCCGCGTCCGCCGCCTGCTGGAGGCTCAGGGCTTCAAGGTGGTCCTGACCCGGGAGAGCGACACCTTCATTGCCCTGCCGCAGCGCGCCGCCGCGGCGAACCTCGTCCGGGCCGACGCTTTCGTCAGCATCCACTTCAACGCGTTGCCGCAAGACGCCCGCACTTCGGGAGTCGAGGTCTACACGTTCCCGCCACGCGGGCAGCGCTCCACCAACTCTTGGAGCCCCGGCGCGAAGGAGGATGCCGAACACCACGCCTCGCCGGTGCACCGCGTGGACGGCTGGAGTGCCCTGCTGGCGCACACGCTCCACGGCCGGCTGGTTGGCGATCTGAAGGCACCGGATCGGGGGCGCAAACTGATGCACTTGGCGGTTCTGCGCCCACTGCAGGCACCCGGCGTTTTGGTCGAGTGCGGTTTCCTCTCCAGCGAAGCCGAGGCCCGCCGCATCGCCACGCCGGAGTACCGGCAGCAACTGGCCGTTGCGCTCGCCGCTGGGATCCGCGACTACGCTCGGGCGGTCGAGACCGCCCGCCGCCCCCCACGCGCCAGCACCTCTCCCTCCTCCCGATGATCCGCTCCGCCCTGCTCCCGCTCCCGCTCCTACTCCTCCTCGCTCCCGCCCGTCTGGCCGCGTGGGATTACGAGGGACACCGGATGGTCGTCCAGATCGCCCTTGCGGCGTTGCCCCCCGAATTCCCGTCGATTGTCGGCGGGAAGGACGAGGCCGAGCGCGTCGCGTTCCTCTCGGGCGAGCCCGACCGCTGGCGCAATGTCCCGGACCTGCCGCTCAAGCACGCCGGCGGCAGCTGGGGGGACCACTTCCTTGACCTCGAGTACCTCACCGATGCCGGCCTCGACCTCGAGACGCTCACCTCCTTCCGCTACGAGTTCGTGCTCCAGTTCGCCCGCGGTCGGGCGGCACACGCCAGCGCCTTCAAGCCGATCGACCCGGCGCGCAACCAGGACCGCACCGCCGAGTGGCCCGGCTTCGCCCCCTGGGCGATCGCAGAACACTTCGGGCGCCTGCGCTCCGGGTTTTCCTATCTGCGCGTTTTCGAGGACGTCGGCACCCCCGCTGAGACGGCGAACGCCCGCGCCAACCTGCTCTACGTGATGGGCCTGCTTGCGCACTACGTCGGCGACTGCTCCCAGCCGCTGCACACGACCAAGCATTACAACGGCTGGTCCGGGGAAAATCCCCGCGGCTACACGACCTGGAACGGACTCCACGCCTGGATCGATGGCGGAATCATTGCCCGCACCGGCTTGCGCTTCCCCGCCCTGCGGGACCGGGTCGTCCCGGCGCGCGTCCTGCCGCTCGGCCCCCGCGCGGACGGGCGCGACCCGTTCTTCGTCGCGGTGTTGGATTACATCCGCCTCCAGCACCGCCAGGTGGAGGTGATCTATGAGTTGGAAAAGGCCGGTCGGCTCGGCCAAGCCCCCGGCGCCGAGATGCCGGCGGAGACGCGGGCCCTCGTCGAGGCCCAGTTGCTCGCCGGCGGCCAGATGCTGGCGAACGTCTGGCTCACGGCGTTCCGCGGCGCGGTGCCGGACACCTACCTCCGCGCGGCCATCGCCCGCCGCCAAGCCGCCGCGCCCTGAATTCATCCCGGTGGCCCCGCGGTTGCTCCGCCTCCTGCCGTTCCTCCGGCGCTGTACGCTTCTGCTCCTGCCCGGGTGGAGCGCCGCAGCCCCGATCCCTCCCGCCGCGCCCGCGCCAGCCGACGTCGTGGTCCTCGCCAATGCGCGCGATCCGGAGTCGCTCGCGCTCGCCCGCCACTACCTCGCCGCCCGCGGCGTGCCGGAGGCCAACCTAGTCGCCCTGCCGCTGCCGGCCGAGGAGACCATTTCCCGCGCGCAGTTCACGGCCGAGCTCTGGGAGCCTCTGACTGACTGGCTCCGCGCGCAGCAGTGGGTTGATCTTTTGCCGATGGAGGGCCGCGACGCCGCGGGCCGCCGGCGCCACGCGCCGCAGGGGCACCGAATCGGCGCCCTCGTGCTCTGCCGCGGGGTACCGCTGAAGGTGGCGCCCGACGAGGGGCTGCTCGCCGCCGAGGCGACGCCGAAGCTTCGCGCCGAGTTCCGGACCAACCAAGCCGCGGTCGATGCCGAGCTGAGCCTCATCGCCTGGCCCGTGGCGCTGCTGGCCGGTTTTACGCCCAATCCCCTCTTCAATCGCGACCAGCCGGGTCCCGCGGAACGGGCCCGCGTCGTGCGCGTCTCGCGGCTCGACGGCCCGTCCGCGGAAGCCGCGCGCGCCTTGGTGGACTCCGCGCTTGCCGCGGAGCGGCACGGGCTGGCGGGCCGGGCGCTGATCGACCTCGCCCAACGCGGGAAGGTCGGGGACCCCTGGCTGGCGACGGCCGCGCGAGAGCTGGCGGCGCGCGACTTCGAGGTGCTGCTCGACGAGGCGCCGGCCACCTTGCCGGCGACCGCGCGGGCCGAGGCGACGGCCGTCTACTTCGGCTGGTACACCGGCGCGATCGATGGACCGTTCCGCCTGCCCGGCTTCCGTTTCGCGCCCGGGGCGATCGCGCTGCACATCTACAGCTACTCCGCCGCGACCCTGCGCGATGCTGAGAACGGGTGGACCGGCCCGTTCGTGGCCCGGGGGGTCGCTGCCACGGTGGGTAACGTTTACGAGCCGTACCTCGAACTGACGCACCGTCCCGACCTGCTGCTGCGGCGGCTGCTAACGGGAGCGACCTGGGCGGAGGCGGTTTTCCAGTCCTTGCCGGTGCTGGGCTGGCAGGCCGTCGCGTTAGGCGATCCCCTTTACCGACCGTTCGCGACGAGCCTTGAGGCGCAGCTGGCCCCGGATTCCGGCCTACCCCCGGAGTTGCGGAGCCACGCTCGGCTCCGGCGCGTCCGCGAACTGGCCCGGCTCGGCCGAGCCGCCGAGGCGGAGCGCTTGCTGGAGCGCGCCCGCGACGAGGCGACGGACGCGAGCGTCGCCGTGTGGGCGGCGCGGCGGGAGCTGGCCGCGGGTCGCGCGGCGGGGGCGTTGCCGTGGTTGCTGGCCGCGCCGGTCGACGCAGCCGGTGGCGCGGCGGGCTGGGCGTTGCGCGCGGATCTGGCCGGGCTGCTGACCGCAGCCGGTCGTCCGGACGCCGCGACGACGCGCTGGGCGGCCCTTCTAGGGGAAGCGCAGCTACCGGTGGATTTGCGGCGGAGCTGGCTACCCCGGGCGATCGAGGCGGCGACGACGGCCGGGGAGACAGTGGCGGCCGAACGGTGGCGGGGTGAGTTGGCGGGGCTGCCGCCGGGGAACTGACCCCAGAGTTACCGGTGGCCAGGGATCATCCCGGGCAGCACGTAGGCCTGCAGCATCACGAACAGCCCCATGAGCACGGCGAGCGCGACGCTGTGCCAGAAGACCGCGCGCAGGATCGTCCCGGCCGAGGGGCTGTCCGGGTGGCCGCCGGTGGCGACGCTCGCGACCACGATACTCTGCGCATCGATCATCTTGCCCATCACCCCGCCCGAACTGTTGGCCGCGCAGGTGAGCAGCGGGTTCAGGCCAAGCTGCTCGGCGGTGACCTTCTGGAGGTTGCCGAACAGGACGTTCGAGGAGGTGTCGCTGCCGGTGAGCGCCACCCCGAGCCAGCCGATGATCGGGGAGAAGAATGGGAACAGCCACCCGGTGCCGGCCATCGCGAGGCCCATCGTGGTGTCCGTCCCGCTATAGCGCGTGGTGAAGCCGAGGGCCATCATCACCGAGATCGTCACCAGCGACACGCGCACGCGCAGGAGCGTCCGGCCGTACAGGCGGAGCGCGTCGCCGGGGCGCACGCGGAGGGCGAGCGCGGTGGCGATCCCGGCGAGCAGGAGGGCGGTACCGGTGGCGGAGAGCAGGTTGAGGTTGAAGACGGCTTTCTCCTTCTCAGGGTGCGGCGCGACCGGCGGCACTTTCTCGATGGCCAGATGCAGCGCGGGGACAGGCAATTGGGGCGCGAACCAGCTGTTGAGCGCCGTCTTCACCGGCGGCAGGCCCCAGAGGAAGACGAAGACGGACAGGAACAGCCACGGCACCCAGGCCTTCCACGGCGGGCCACCGGCCGCCGCGGGTGCCGCGTCCGGCGCTTGGGCCCCGGGGTTCGCCTGCTCCTCCGCCGGCTGCCAGAAGCGCATCAGCACCACCACCGCGAGCATCGAGGCCGCGCCGGCGACGATGTCCACCAGCCACGGCCCGTGGAAGTTGCTCACCAGGTACTGCACGAGGCCGAAGCTCGCGCCCGCCACCAGGCACGCTGGCCAGACCGCCACCATCCCTCGCCAACCCGCCTGCGCGGCGACGAGCCAGAACGGGACCAGCAGGGAGAAGAATGGCAGCTGACGCCCGACCATCGCGCTCAGGTCGAGCAGATCGAGTCCGGTCAGCGGCGCCAGGGTCACCAGCGGCGTGCCCAGCGAGCCGAACGCCACCGGCGCGGTGTTGCCGATCAGCGCGAGCTTCGCCGCCTCCAGCGGCCGGAAGCCGAGCCCAATCATGAGCGCGCCCGAGATCGCGACCGGCGCGCCGAAGCCCGCCGCTCCCTCGATGAAGGCGCCGAACGAGAACGCGATCAGTAGCGCCTGGATCCGCCGGTCGCCTGAGACCCCGGCCACCTGCCGCTGCAGGACCGTGAACTGGCCGGTGTCGACCGACAGCTGGTAGATGAAGATGGCGTTGAGAATGAGCCAGCCGATCGGCAGCAGCCCGAACGCAGCCCCGTAGGCCGCCGCCGCCAGGGCGAGCTGCGTGGGCATGCCGTAGACGGCGATTGCCGTCACCAGCGCCACCCCGAGCGCCACCAGCGCCGCGAGGTGTGCCCGCACGTGCCAGAAAGCGAGCAGGCCAAGGAGCACGACCACCGGCAGCGCCGCCACGAGGGCGGACACGCCGAGGCCGCCGAGGGGGGCGTAGGTCTGGGACCAGGTCATCGGGAGGGGTAGGGGTTGGGGT
>NEUZ01000081.1 GCA_002304435.1 Opitutia bacterium Tous-C8FEB
TCGGGGGCCTCGGCTGGCGGCAGATCACGGTGTCCACCGTGGGAGTCATCCCCGGCATCGACGCGCTGACCGCCGCCGGGCACAGCCTCAATCTTGCCGTCTCCCTGCACGCCCCGGATGACGCTACCCGGGCCCGGCTGCTACCGCCCGGCCGCCGGTTCGCGGTGGCGGATGTGCTTGCGGCCGCGGACCGGTTCCAAGCCGCGCGGGGCCGGCCCGTCACGCTGCAGTACTGCCTGCTCCGTGGCGTCAACGACGCGCCGGAGCAGGCCGAGCAGCTGGCCGGCCTCGTCGGTGCGCGCCGGATGCACGTGAACCTACTGCATTACAACGCGACCGGCCCCGGGCTTGGAGGGGCGCGTTACGAGGCCGTGCCGGTGGCCGGGGCGGAGGCGTTCGCGGCGATCCTGCGCCGCCGCGGCGTGGTGGCGCACTTCCGGCGGCCGCGCGGGCCCGACATCGACGCCGCCTGCGGGCAACTGCGGCGCCGCGTGCTGGCGGAGTCTGCGGGTGACGTTTCCCCGCGGGACGCGTCTGCCTGAGGCGAAGCCCGATGTCCCGCCGCTGCCACCTTCGCATCCTCGCTTTCTGTGTTGGCCTGTTCGCCACGCGCCTCCCGGCGGCCGAGTTCCACGTCGCACCGCACGGTTCCGATGACGCGCCGGGGACCGCCGCGGCGCCATTCGCCACCGTGCAGCGGGCGCAGGCGGCGGCTGCGCCGGGCGACACCGTGTTCCTGCGCGGCGGCACCTACCGGCTGCGGGAAGGCGACATCGCCCGCACCGAGCGCATCTTCGCCTATGTCACCCTGCTGGACAAAAGCGGCGAGCCCGGTCGCCCGATCCGCTACGCCGCGTGGCCGGGGGAGAGACCGGTGTTCGACTTCTCGGCGGTGAAGCCGGCGAACCGCCGCGTGCACGCGTTTCGGGTGACCGGCTCGTGGCTGCACCTCGAGGGCTTCGACGTGGTGGGCGTGCAGGTGACGATCAAGGGCCACACCCAATCCATCTGCATCGACGTTCAGGGCAGCCACAATGTCATCGAGCGGTTGAGTCTGCGTGACGGAATGGCGATCGGCGTGTGGATCGGCGACGGCGCGCACAATCTAGTGCTGAACTGCGACGCCTACCGGAACCACGACCCGGTGTCGGGTGACGGCCGGGGCGGCAACGTCGATGGCTTCGGCTACCACGGGCGCAAGGGGAGCGTGGGCAACGTGTTCCGCGGCTGCCGGGCGTGGTTTAACAGCGACGACGGCTTCGACTTCATCAACTCCGCCGAGGCCGTGACCGCAGAGGAGTGTTGGGCTTTCTACAACGGCTACACGCCGGACTTTACCCCGCGCGCGGACGGCAACGGCTTCAAGGCGGGCGGTCACGCCGGCACGCCGGTGGAGCGGCTGCCGGCGCCGATCCCGCGCCACGTCGTGCGCCGCAGCGTCGCGGTGCGCAACAAAGCGAACGGGTTCTACGCGAACCACCACCTCGCCGGCGTCGACTTCATCCACAACACCGCATGGCGGAACCGCGTGAACTTCAACCTACTCGGCCGGCTCGAGGATAACGCCACGCGCGTGCCGGGTCGCGGGCACCGCCTCCTCAACAACTTGGGCTTCGCGGGTGGCGAGGAGGTCGCGCAGCTCGACGCCGCCACCTGCACGGTTGCGGGCAACTCGTTTCTCGGCGGCTGGGCCGCCACCGCGGCGGACTTCGCGGGCCTTGACGAGGCGGACCTGACGCGGCCACGGCGGCCGAACGGCGAGCTGCCCGTGACTTCGCTCCTGCGGCTCGCGCCGGGCAGCCGGGCGATCGACGCGGGCGTGCCGTGGGGGGAACCGTTTGCCGGACGCGCGCCGGATGCAGGGGCTTTCGAGGCCGGAGCGGCCCGCTGAGGCGTCAACCCGCACCCGCCGGGAATGGGCCGGGTGGCGGGGCGGCGTGGCGCCGGCGGGCCCGGGCCGGAAAGGGTGGGGAGTCCCGTCGCGCCCCCGGGCTGGGTGGTGGGCGAGGGGCCGGGGGCGCGGCCAGTTGGCGGGGGCGCCGGAGGCAGAGCGCGCAGAAGGCGGTCATTTCGCGGCGGGCGAGGTCGCGGAATACGAGGTTCAGTTCTAGCAGCGCAGCATCGCGCTCCGCCGGCGAAGGGTGCGGGCCTTCCGCTTGGGAGAGCACGAGCGCTTCCTGCAGCGCCTGCTCGCCGGCGGCGAAATGGGCCCGTAGGGGATTCTGCCCGCAGGGGCAGCTGGACTCCCCGCGGGCGTGCAGCCGCCGCGGTCGGCGCCGCGTCCCTGGCGCGTGCAGCCGGCGCAGGACCGTCCGCAGCGTCCAGCCGACGAGGTGCACGAGGGTCTCGGGATTCGCGAGCGGGGAGGCGGCGGGCTCGGCTCGGAGGAGGTCCGCCCAGCGGGCGCGGATCGCAGGAGCGCGGCGCGCTAGGGCTTCGAGGAGCGCGGCTTGCACCGGGCCAGCAAACCACATCGCACCGCGGGATGGCTCCGCGCCGGTTGGGCTTCCCTGCGCGCGGCTTGGAGGTCCCGGCCCGGGAGGCGCCGCGGCGCGCGGATCAGGCCTCGGGTGGGCGCGTTTCCACCCAGCGGACCGCGTGGCGAATCAGCGCGGTGGCGTCGCGCAGCCCGAGCTTCTCCTTCAGGTGGCTCCGGTGCACGTCGACCGTTTTGGGGCTGAGATGTAGTTCCGCGGCGATCTCGCGCGTCCCCTTGCCTTGGCCGATCAGCTGGAACACCTCGAACTCACGGTCGGTGAGCTGCTCGATTGGCGAAGACGAGCCTCGCGGCCGCCGGCTGCTCACCGCTTCGAGAATCCGGGCCGACATCTTGTGGCTCACGTAAACCTCGCCCCGCAGCACCTGCCGGATCGCGCCCAGCAGGTTCTCGCCGCCAGCCTCCTTCATTATATATCCCCGGGCCCCCGCGCGCAACGCGCGCTCGGCGTAGACGGCCTCGTCGTGCATCGAGATCACCAAAATGGGGATCTCCGGGTGAGCGGCGCGCAGGTCCTTAATGAACTCGAGCCCACTGCGGCCGGGCATCGTGAGGTCGGTCAGGATCAGGTCGGGCCGCTGGCGGGCGAGCGCCTGGAGCGCCTCCGCGGGATTGCCGGCTTCGCCACCGACGACGAGGTCGGGTTGGCAGCCGATCAGTTGGCCGAGGCCCGCCCGCATAAACGGGTGATCGTCGACGAGCAGAACGCGACGGCGGGCGGAAGGGACGGCTTTGGGCTTCACGGGGAGGAGGGGAGGCTGCAGCAGACGCTGACGCCGCCGCCGCGGCGGGAGTCCACAGCGAGCGTGGCGCCGATGGCGTTGGCGCGGTGGCGCATCACGCTCAGGCCAATGCCCTCGGCGGGAGCGCCCTTCCCGCGGAGCAGGCCGGCACCGTCGTCTTCCACCGCGAGCCGCAGGGCGCCTTCGCGGCGGGCGAGGCGAATGACGATCTCCGTCGCCCGGGCGTGCTTCACCGCGTTGTTCACTGCCTCCTGGGCGATGCGGTACAGGTGCCCGGCGAGGAACGGATCGGCCACCGTGACCGGCGCCGGGCATTCGAGCCGGCAGCGGGGCCGGCCGAGGGCGGAGGTGCGCTCGGCGAGTTCCGCGAGACCGACTTGGAGCGAATCCGGCCCGGGCCCGACCGGGACTAGGCCGCGCGCGAGGAAGCGCACCTGCGTGATCGCCTCGCGTAGCATCCGCGCCATCTGGTCGAGGCGGCGCGTGAGCGCCGGGTGGGGCGCAGCCTCGGTCTTCGCGAGCGTGCACATCAGCTCCAGCGCGGTGAGCTGCTGGCCGAGGTTATCGTGGAGGTCCGCCCCGATGCTGTGGCGTTCGCGCTCGCTAATGGCGACGAGCTCCCGTTCGAGGCGGCGATGCTCGGCCTGCGCCGCCCGCAGCGCGCGCTCCTGCGCTAACGCGTGCAGCGCCCGCTGCGCGACCGCCGGCAGCCGGTCCAGCAGCGCGGTGTCCTTCATCACGTAGTCGAGTGCCCCCTGGCGCATCACCTCGACGGCCGCGCGTTCGTCGCCCTGGCCGGTCACGACCACGAAAGGCACCGCCTGCTGCTCGCGCTGCAGCTCGGCGACGAGCGCGGGGCCGCTGCCGTCTGCGAGCTTCAGGTCGAGGAACATCAGGTCCGTTGCGCCCTCGGCCAGGAGGGCTCGGGCCTCGCGCGCGGAGGGGGCCGTGGCGACCACGTGGCCCTCCTCCCGGAGCCGCTCCGCCATTAGCAACAGGAGGCCCTCGTCGTCGTCGACGACCAGCAGTCGGGAGGGTTGAGCGGGCGCGGCCACGCGGGAATCAGTCGGGGGTGAGCCGGGGAACGTGCAGCAGCGGCACGAATTGCCCGAGGCGCCGGATCGCGTCCGAGAACCGGTCGTAGTCCACCGGCTTCTGGAGGTACACGTTGCAGCCGAGCTCGTGGCAGCGGGTGACCTCGCGCGCGTCGTCCGTGGTGGTGAGCATAATCACCGGGATCTTCCGCAGGTTGGCATCGGCCTTGAGGCGGCGGAGGACCTCGATGCCGTCGACCTTGGGCATCCGGATGTCGAGCAGCACCAGAAATGGGCCGTCCGCCCGGGCCGGATCGCGGAGGAGGAAGTCGAGCACGGCTTGGCCGTCCCGGAAGTGCCGGATGGGGTTGCGCAGGCCGGCGGCTTCCAGGTTCTCCCGGATCAGGATCGCGTGGCCCTCGTCGTCGTCGGCGATCAGGATAGTGGGCGAGGTGGTCATCACGTTCCCGGGGCCGTCTGGACGGCGGGCAGCGAGAGGCGGAAAGTGCAGCCGCCGCCCGGGGTGTCCTCAACCCAAATTCGCCCTCCCTGCCGCTCGACGACGCGCTGGGCGATGGTCAGGCCTAGGCCCTCGCCGGGTGCGGCCTCGGGTTCGAGCCGATGGAAGATCTCGAAGACCTTGGCGCGGTGCTCGGGGGCGATGCCCCGGCCGTTGTCTGCCACCGCGTACTCCGCCTTGCCCGCGCGGAGTTCCCCCGTGACGCGCACGCGCAGGCGCCGGTCCGGGGCGCGGTACTTGAGGGCGTTATCCAGCAGGTTGGCGAAAACCTGGTTGGTCTGCACGAGATCGCCCACGCAGGTCGGAAGCGGGTCGACGGCCACCTCGGCGCCGGCCTCGTCGAGCTGGAAGCGCATCGCGGCGACGACCTCGGCGAGGATCCCGTTGAGGTTGAGTGGGCGCGGGTGGAGGGCGACGCGGCCGAGGCGCGAGTAGCGGAGGAGGCCGGAGAGCAGGGTGTCCATCCGGTGGATCCCGGCGTTGATGAAGCGGAGAGCCTGGGGGATGGCTTGGTCGAGCGGGGCGTGCAGGGCGGAGGCGGGGATCCGGCCTTCTGCGTCGGGGGCGACGGCGGCCGCGCGCAGGGTGTCGCAGGCGCGCTGGAGCTGGCGGCCGAAGCCCTGGATGTTGACGAGCGGGGAGCGGAGGTCGTGGGAGACGGTGTAGACGATCGCCTTGAGCTCCCGGTTCTTCTCGGCGAGCTCCGCGGCGACGCGCTGGAGTTGCTCCTGGTCGGCCTTGCGCGGAGTGATGTCGGTGCGGATCGCGATAAATTGCTCGGGTCGCCCGTCGCTCCCGCGGAAGGGAAAGATGGTCGTGTCGACCCAGTAGCAGCTGCCGTCCTTGGCCCGGTTGCGGATTTCGCCGCGCCAGACCTCGCCGCGGCGGATGGTAGCCCAGAGCGTGCGGAAGAAGGCGGGCGGGTGGTGCCCGGAGTTGATGATGCGGTGGTCCTGGCCGAGCAGCTCCGCGCGGGAGTACTGGGAGATCGCGCAGAACTTGTCGTTGGCGTAGGTGATCCGCCCCTGCGCGTCGGTGATCGCGACGATCGAGTGCGCGTCGAGCGCCGCCTTGAGATCGGCGAGCTCGCGGAGCCGTTCCGGCGCCGCGGGTCCCGGGGGCGGCAGGGGAGGGGAGGCGGGCGCGGCGGGATCCATCGCCGCAGGCTGGGCCGGGGAACGCCGCGCGGCAAGGGCGAGGCGGCAACTAGGGAAATCCCTTAGCGAGATGCCGCCCGGGCACCAATTACGGGGACGGCAAGAAATGACTAGGCTGGCGCCAATATGGATCCCGTCCCCTTTTCCTCCCTCGCTCCCACCGCCCTCGCCACGCCCACCGCCGCCGGCCGGCCCGCCGCCAAGGGGGACGACGTCGTCTCCCGCCTCCAGCAGTCCGAGCTATTCCGCGACTACCAAGACGCCTTCCAGACCGCGACCGGCCTGCCGCTCACTCTGCGCCCGGCGGGTTCCTTTCAGCCGCCGTTGCACGGCTGCCGGCTGACGAACGCGTTCTGCGCCCTGATGACCGGCACCAGCCGCACTTGCGCGGCCTGCCTCCAAGTGCAGCAGGAGGCGGAGGCCGGAGCCCTGACTGGGGCCAAGACCGTGCAGTGCTTCTCGGGGATGAGCGAGTCCGTGGTGCCCATCCGGGTCGGCGAGCAGGTCATCGCGTACCTGCAGACCGGCCAGGTCCTGCTGCGCGCGCCGTCGGAGCGGGCGTTTCAGGCGGCGCTGGCGCAGCTTGCCCGCTGGGGCGCGGAGGTGGACGTCAAGGCCTTCCGCGACGCGTATTTCGCGACGCGGGTGCTGCCGAAGACGCGTTATCTCGCCGCCCTGCGACTGCTGGGCAGCTTCGCGCACCACCTCTCGCTGCTCACCAACGAGCTGGTGCTGCGCTCCGCCGCGGCCGAGCCGCCCGCGGCCGCGCGCGCCCGCGCGTTCATCGCCGCCCACCTCGGCGAGCCCCTCGCGCTCGAGCAGGTCGCGCGCGCGGCGAATATGAGCCCGTTTTACTTCTGCAAGGTGTTCAAGCAGGCGACGGGCCTCACCTTCACCCACTACGTGGCGCGCGCGCGCATCGAGCGCACCAAGCAGCTGCTGCTCAACCCGCATACGCGCATCAGCGAGGCCGCCTACGAGGCCGGGTTTCAGTCGCTTTCCCAATTCAACCGCGTCTTCCGCCGCATCGCGGGCGAGTCGCCTACCCGGTACCGGGCGCACCTGCACGGCACCGGCGCCCGGCACCCGATGCCCTTCGCGGCCTGATCCGCCGCAGGATCCGCGCCCTTCCCGCCCAACGCCGCCGCGCTCCGCCTTTTCGCTCCCGCTAACCTCCACCCTCCACCGCTCTTCCCACCAATGAGAAAGCCCCGTCCCGCCGTTCCCGCCCCCGAACCCACCGAGGCCCAGATCCAGCACGAGGCCTACCGGCTCTGGCTGGAGGAGGGCCGTCCCGCCGGCCGAGACTTAGAGCACTGGCTCGCCGCGCGCGAACTGCTCCGCCACCGCCACGGGCGCGCCCCGGCCGTCGCCGAATCGCACCCCGCCCCCGCCGTCCCCGCCGCCTGAACCCCGATGGATGTCGTGCCCCTGACCCTCACGATCAGCCTCTGCCTGGTCTTCACCTTCCTCGTCTTCTTCCTGCGCGAGCAGGCCCGGGGACGCCTCAGTAGCCCGGAGCGCGACTCGCTCCTGCCCCTCGCCGGCGAACGCGGGATCGTCCGCGGCGCCGCCGCCCCGCGCCGCTGAACCCCGCCCCGCCGCCCGATGCCCGCTCCCGTCACGATCGAATTCAACGACCGGGTCGTCCGCCAGTTCATCCTCGCCACCGTCCTATGGGGCGTCGTGGGGATGCTCGTGGGCGTCCTGGTCGCCACCCAGCTCAACTTCTGGCAAGCGAACTTCGCCACTTCTTGGCTGACCTTCGGCCGCCTGCGCCCGCTGCACACCAACGCGGTCATCTTCGCCTTCGTGGGCAATATGATGTTCGCGGGGGTTTACTACTCGACGCAGCGGCTGGTGAAGGCGCGCCTCGCCAGCGATTTCCTCTCCCAACTCCACTTCTGGGGCTGGCAGGCGATCATCGTCGCCGCCGCCATCACCCTCCCGCTCGGCCTCACGCGCGGGAAGGAGTACGCCGAGCTCATCTGGCCGCTCAACGTGGCCGTCGCGTTCATCTGGGTGGTGTTCGCGGTGAACTTCTTCTGGACCCTCGCCCGCCGCCGCGAGCCGAGCCTCTACGTCGCGATCTGGTTCTACATCGCGACCATCGTCACCGTGGCGATGCTCTACATCGTCAACCACCTGTCGCTCCCCACCAGCCTCACCCACAGCTACCCGCTGTTCGGCGGCGTGCAGGACGCGCTGGTGCAGTGGTGGTACGGGCACAACGCGGTCGCGTTCTTCCTCACCACCCCGATCCTCGGCATTATGTACTACTTCCTGCCGAAGGCGGCGGGACGCCCGGTCTATTCCTACCGACTGTCGGTGGTACACTTCTGGTCCCTCGTCTTTGTCTATATCTGGGCCGGGCCCCACCACCTCCTCAATACGGCGCTACCGGACTGGTTGCAGACGCTCGGGATGACCTTCTCCCTGATGCTCTGGGCTCCCTCCTGGGGCGGGATGCTCAACGGCCTCCTGACGCTCCGCGGCGCCTGGCACCTGCTGCGCACCGACCCGGTGCTCAAGTTTATGGCCGCCGCGGTCACGTTCTACGGGATGGCGACTTTCGAGGGGCCGCTGCTCTCGATCAAGTCGGTGAATGCGCTCGGGCACTACACGGACTGGATCATCGGCCACGTGCACGGCGGCGCCCTCGGGTGGAACGGCTTTATGGCCGCGGGGATGATCTATTGGCTGCTGCCGCGTCTCTGGGATCGTCCGCTGCACTCGGTCGCGCTCGCCAACCTACACTTCTGGCTCGGGACGGTCGGCATCCTGCTTTACCTGGGTGCGATGTGGGCGAGCGGGATCACCCAAGGGTTGATGCTCGGCGCCACCACCGAGGGCGGCACGGTCCTCGCGTACCCCAACT
The DNA here is from genome assembly GCA_002304435.1 of Opitutia bacterium Tous-C8FEB. Taxonomy (GTDB): domain Bacteria; phylum Verrucomicrobiota; class Verrucomicrobiia; order Opitutales; family Opitutaceae; genus ER46. The sequence goes on from NEUZ01000081.1 coordinate 8,830, forward strand.
TCCTCGATACCCTCAACACCATCCGCCCGCTGATGCTGATGCGTGTGATCGGCGGCACGCTCTACCTCGCGGGCTTCCTGCTCCTCGCCTACAACCTCTGGCGCACGCTGCGCGGCGCGCGGCCGGTGGACGGCACCGTGGAAGTGATGGCGGAACCCGCCGCGCCCGACGCCGCCGGCCGCCTCGGCCTGCTGGCCACGTTCCTTAATCCGCCGGTCCTGTTCTCGGTGCTCGGTACCGGCTTCGCCTGCGCGTGGATGTTTGGCGGCGACGCGGTCAGCGTCCTCGGCATCGGCGGGCTCCTCCTCAGCACCGCCCTCGCGCTGGCGCACTGGCAGTCCCGCGGCCGCGCCTGGGCCGGCTGGTACGACCGCCTGCTGGTCAACTCCGCGCCCTTCACGGTGCTCACCTTCATCGCGGTCGCCGTCGGCGGCCTCGTGCAGATGATCCCGCTGGCCGTCGCCCACAAGGCCGCGAATGTCGAGGACCGCCGGCAGGTGCCGTACACGCCGCTCGAGCTGGCCGGGCGCGACCTCTACGTGCGCGAAGGCTGCTACACGTGCCACTCGCAGATGATCCGCACGCTCGTGCCCGACGTCCTGCGGTACGGCGACTACTCGCGGCTCGGCGAATCGATCTATGACCATCCGTTCCAGTGGGGCTCGCGGCGCACCGGGCCGGACCTTGCCCGCGTCGGCGGCAAGTACCCCCACGTCTGGCACCTGCGGCATATGGAGGACCCGCGCGCGATCTCGGCCGGTTCCAATATGCCCGCCTATCCCTGGCTGCTGGTGAACGACACGGACGTCGCCGCGCTGCCCGGCCGCCTCGCGGTGCAGCGCACTCTGGGCGTCCCGTATCCGGAGCAGTCCCCGGCCGAGGTGCTCGCGCAGGTGGACCGCCAGGCGCGGGCCATCGCCGACGACCTCCGCGCCGCGGGCGCGACCGTCGAGCCCGGCCGCGAGATCATCGCGCTCATCGCCTACCTGCAGCGGCTCGGCCGCTCCGAGGAGGTCGGTGCCGCGCGGCCCGCCCAGTGATTCCCCCGCTATGTTCCGCCGCCTCCTCCTCGAACCGCACGCCGCGCTCTTCACGTTCGTGGCCTTCCTGACCGCCGCGTCGATCTACTGCTCCGTCGCGTGGCGCGCCCTGCGGATGGGCCGCGCCCAGACGGACCATTTCGCCCGGCTGCCCTTCGCCACCGCCACCCCTTCCGCCCGTTATGACACCCCTCCCTCCCGAAAAGTCTGAAGAGGATCGGATCCGGCCGCACGTTTACGACGGCATCCAGGAATTCGACAAGCGCCTGCCCAACTGGTGGCTCTACACGCTCTACCTCACGATCGTGTTCTGGGTCGGCTACTGGGCCTACTTCGAGTGGTTCCGCGCCGGGCCGACCAGCGCGCAGGAGGTGGGCGCGGAACTGGCCCGCATCGAGGCCGCCCGGCTTGCCGTGGCTCAGGTGGATGACCCGACGCTCTGGCAGATGAGCCGCAACCCGGCGATCACCGCCGCGGGCCGCGCGGTGTACGACGCCAACTGCGCCGCCTGCCACCTCGCGAGCCTCCGTGGGAAGGCGGAGAGCCCGGTCGCGATCGGGCCCGACCTCACGGACAACGTGTGGGTGTACGGCGGCCGGCCCGTCGAGGTGCACGCGCTCATCACCAAGGGCGTGCTCGCGAAGGGGATGCCCACGTGGGGCCCCGTGCTCGGTCCTCGCAAGATCAGCGAGGTCACCGCCTTCCTGCTGAGCCGCCACCGCGAGGGCGACCCGATCGTCCTCCAACCGCCGTCCACGCCGTGAGCCTGACTCAGGACCCGCCGTCCGCGGCCCCGCGCGGCCCCGGCCGCGCGGTCCCCTTGCGCGTCGCGCCGCCGCGCCCGAGCCGCGACTCGGTCACGACCATCCGCCCCGACGGCTCGCGGCCCTACCTCCACCCGGCGGCCACCCAGGGGCGCTTCACCGTGGCGCGCCGCGTGGTCGCGCTGACCCTGCTGGTGACCTACCTCGCGCTGCCGTGGATCCAGATCAACGGGCACCCGGCCGTCTTCCTCGACGTGGCGCGGCTGCGGTTCCACCTCTTCGGCCTCACCCTCGCCGCGCAGGATCTCTGGCTGCTGTTCTTCGTGTTCACCGGGGTGGGCTTCTCCCTGTTCTTCGTCACGGCGCTCTTCGGCCGGATCTGGTGCGGCTGGGCCTGCCCGCAGACGGTGTTCCTCGAGCACGTCTACCGGCCGATCGAGCGCCTGATCGAGGGCGACGCGGTGGCCCGCCGGGCGCTGGACGCCGCGCCGTGGTCGTGGCGCAAGTTCCGGCTGCGGGCCCTCAAACAGGCGATCTACGTGCTGCTCTCCGCGGTGTTCACCCACCTGTTCCTCGCCTACTTCGTCTCGCTGCCGGAGGTCTGGGCGATGGTGCGGCACGCCCCCTCGGAGCATTGGGGTGCCTTCGTCTTTATGGCGGGCTACACCGGGCTCACCTACTTCATCTTCTCCTGGTTCCGCGAGCAGGTGTGCATCGTCCTCTGCCCGTACGGCCGGATGCAGTCGGTGCTCACGGACGAGCACACGCTCGCCGTCGGCTACGACCAGGGGCGGGGTGAACCGCGCGGGCACGGCGCGGGTGCCGGCGACTGCGTCGACTGCGGCCGGTGCGTGCAGGTGTGCCCGACCGGGATCGACATCCGCCAGGGGCTGCAGCTGGAGTGCGTCGGCTGCACCGCGTGCATCGACGCCTGCGATCCGGTGATGGCGAAGCTGGGCCGGCCGCGGGGCCTGATCCGTTATGACTCACTGGTGGGTTTCGGCGGCGGGCGCACCCGCTGGCTCCGGCCCCGCACGGGGCTCTACTTCGTCCTGCTGCTCGCGGGCGCGGCCGTTGGCGCTTGGGCGCTTTCCACCATCCGGCCGGCGTCCTTCGGGGTCACCCGGATGACCGGGGCGCCGTACCTTGTCGATGGGGGCACGGTGCGGAACCAGTTTATGGTGCGAGTCGTGAACAAGCGGAACGCCCCGGCGCGTTTCCGGATCGAGCTCCCGGGTGCCCCAGCCGGCCTGCGGCGCACGGGCCTCGAGGAGGAACTGGAGGTCGCGCCGCTCGGCGAGGTGGTGCGCCCGCTGGTGCTGCAGCAGGAACGCGCGGATTACGGGGGCCTGTTCCACCTCCGGGTCGAGTTGCGGGACGCGGCCGGGACGTTCCGCCTCCGCCGCGAGATCGAGTTCCTCGGGCCCGAGGTCGGCACCCGCCAGGGGGAGGTGCGCGATGGAGCCCGCTGAAGCCTCGCCCGCGCCGCGCTCGTGGCTCTGGCTTTGGTTTGTCGCCGCCTTCGCGGTGCAGCTGACCGCGTGGGGCTTTTGGCTGACCATCGCCGCGCGGCACCGCGTGCAGGAGGTCCCGATCGTCCGCGTCCGCTGAACCGATGGACCTGGCCGCCGTCAATTCCCCCGCCGCCGCCTTCGCCGCCGGTCTCGTGACGAGCCTGCACTGCGCGGGGATGTGCGGCCCGCTGGCGTGCGCGCTGCTACCGGTGCGGGCCGGCGCGGGTTCCGCGCCGGCGGTGGCGACGGCCTACCACGGCGCCCGCCTCGCGGCCTACGGGCTGCTCGGGGCGGTCGCCGGGGGACT
>NEUZ01000082.1 GCA_002304435.1 Opitutia bacterium Tous-C8FEB
CGGATCAGGGTGCGGCGGTCGGCTTCCGGCGCCGGGGTCATCCCGCCGGCGGCCAGCCGTGGATCGAGGAGGTGGTCGATCCCGTTCTCGCCCGGGGGAATGACGGCGCGCCGTGGCGGGTCGTAGGCCCAATGGCGCTGGTAGGGGGCGCCCTCGCGGATCCAGCGCTCGAGGAGGGCGCGCGCGGCCGGGGCGACGGGCTTGTTGGCCTCCGGCGGCGGCATCACCTCGTCGGCGTGGGGCGAGGCGAGGCGGAGGAGGAGTTCGCTCGCCTCGGGCCGGCCCGGCTGGAGGGCGCCGCGGGCGATCGCGTCCTCGCGCTCATCGAGCCGCAGCTTGCCTTTGCGGTTAGCCGCGTCCGGCCCGTGGCAGGCAAAGCAGTGTTCCGCCAGCAACGGGCGGATGTCGCGGTTGAACTCGACGGGGTCCGCGGGCGCGGCCCGAACGGGTGGGAGCGGGAGGGCCGCGAGCAGCGCGGCGGCGATGCGGGGCAGGGGAGGCATAGCCGGCTGCGGAGCGTGGCCTGGAGGCGCGGCGGGCGGCAATCCCGAATGCGCGACCGCGGGCCTCAGGCGAAGACGCCGCCCCCGAGCAGCCGGTCCCCGTGGTAGAGCGCGAGGATCTGGCCAGGCGCGAGCCCGCGTTGGGGCCGCGCGAAGCGCACCTCGGCCGCGCCCTCGCCCAGCGGATTGAAATCCATCGGCACGCGCGGATCGCGGTGCCGCACCCGGCCCTCGAGCGCGCCCGCGACCTGCACCGGTTCCGCCAGCCAGCTGAGCGCCTCGATCCTGGCTGTGGCATGGAATAAGCCGGGCGCCTCGGGCTCGTCGAACGCCACCAGCAGGGCCCGGTCGGCCGCCCGTTTGCCGACCACAACGTAGGCACGGTGGTCCGTGTTCGACGGCACGCCGATGCCGCGCCGTTGGCCGAGCGTGTAGTAGTGGAGCCCCCGGTGCTGACCCACCTCGCGGCCGTCCGCGGCGCGCACGATGGGCCCGGGCGCGTCGGGCACGTGGGCGCGGAGGAAGTCGGCCATCCGCACCTGGCCGATGAAACAGATGCCCTGGCTATCCCGCTTGTCGGCGTTCGGCAGCCCCGCTTCGCGGGCGAGGCGCCGCAGCTCGGGCTTGGTCAGGTGGCCCACGGGAAAACGCGCGTCCGCCAGCTGCTCCGGACGCAGGAGCGCGAGGAAGTAGGTCTGGTCCTTCCCCGGGTCCACACCCTCGAACAGCGCGGGGCCGCCGGGGCATTCTAGGCGGCGGGCATAGTGCCCCGTCGCGACCGCGGAGAAGCCTTGGGCGCGCGCCCAGTCGCGGAACACGCCGAACTTCACCTCCCGGTTGCACATCACGTCCGGGTTCGGGGTAAAGCCCCGCTCGTATCCCGCCAACAGGTACTGCACGACGCGCGCCCGGTACTCGCGCATCAAGTTCACCACCTCGAAGTCGATGCCCACGTGGGCGGCCACCGCCCGTGCGTCCGCGATGTCCTGCTCCCACGGGCAATCGCCGATGATTCCGTCCTCGTTGATCCAGTTCTTCATGTACGCGCCCGCCACGTCGTGCCCAGCCCGCCGGAGCAGGAGGGCGGCGACGGCGCTGTCGACGCCGCCGGAGAGCGCCACGAGGATGCGTTCCGCCATAGCTCAGCGGGGGGCGAGGATCCGGGAACGCGTCGCCGGTGGCAGGCCCGCGTCCTCGAGCCATTGGCGGGCGGCCGCCGGGTCGAGGGCGCGCCAGACGGCGTGGGCGGCGGCGAGCGCGTTGGTCCGCGTCGGCTCCGCGGGCAAGCCTCTCGCCCACGCCACCGCCTCGGCGGGTGATGACTGGGCCCAGGCGGACGCCAGCGTCACGAAGGCCGCGTCGCGCGCGGAAGGGGTGAGGGACTCCGCCCACGCGATCGCCTCCGCTGGTCGTGCCGCGAGGTGGATCACGAACTGTCCCGCGATGTAGTCGAGGGTCGGTCCCGGGGGCAGTTCGAGGACGTGTCGCGCCGCGGCCGCGGGGTCGCGCTGCGCCCAGACGGCCAGCACGGAGCCGAGCGCGAGCCAGCGGGTGAAGTCGATTGTGAGCCCGTTGCTCCAAGCGAGTGCGGCCGGGAGGTCGCGCTCGGCGAGGGCGCGGGCCACGTCCGAGACGATGAGCGTCTGGGCGTCCCCCGGCGGCAGCGCCGGCAGGAGGCGCGCGGCCTCGTCGGGCTGACGGCGGACGAGGTGGGCGAACGCCTGCTGTAGCACGCGTTCCTGCGCGTGGCCCGCGGGCAGGGTCGCCGCCTCGGCGATGGCTGTGGCCGGGTCGCGGGCGGCCAGTTCCCGGAGGCAGGCCTCGAGGGCCGCAGCCCGATCGGCCCCCGGCTCCCGTCCCCGCGCCCAGGCCAGGGCGGCGGGCGGATCCCGGCGCGACCAGGACTCGACCAGGGCGCGCAAGGCGGCCGCGCGGGCGGGACCGGCCGGGAGGGTTTCCCAGCGGGTGAGGGCTGCGGTCGGGTCCTGCTGGGCCCAGCGGCTGAAGAGAACGCGGAGGAGCTGGCCGCCGTCACCGGGGTCGGAGAATTCCTGTGCCACCGCGAGCGCGCCCTCCGGGTCCGCGATGCCGAGTTGTTGCACGAGCAGAAAGGCGCCCTGCGTCCGTTCCGGCCCGGCGGGGACGCCGCGGAGGCGGCGGAGCGCCGAGGCCGGATCGGAGGATACGACCGGGGCGAAGATTCGGAAGAAATTCTGCAGACGGCGGCCCGGGTCCGGCTCGGAGAGCACCTGACTCAGTTCGGCATCGGGTCCCGCGGAACGATCGTCGTCGGCCTCGCGGGCAGCCGCTGGCGGGCGCGAGTCCGGCGCTGCGGCCCTTTGCGGCGCGGATCCCGCCTGAAGTTCCGGGGTGTCGGCGCGGGGCGTCCACAGCAGGAACAGGGCGGGCGCGCCGATCGCGGCGGCGGCGAGCAGCCAAGTGCGGAACGAAAGGGAAGGGCCCATCGGGTCGAACGTGCGCCGCTTTCGCCGCCGGCTCAAGCGGGTCTTTCGCGCGGAGGTCCGGCTTTACACCCGGGGGCCGCGCGCCCGAGACTCGGCTGATGAGTTCCCCCGCCCGCCCCGCTCCCGCGCCCGGCCTGCCCCGCCGCGCCGTTTTGCGTACCCTCGCCGCGGCGCCCCTGCTCGGGGCGGTCGCCGCCCCGGCCGCCACCCCCGCGCCATCGTCCGAGCCTACCTATCGCGTGCAGCGGGGGCGCATCCGCCAGTCTGTGGTGCCGTGGTGTTTCCGGCCGTGGACGCTCGAGGAACTCTGCGTCCAGGCCAAGCAGCTGGGCTTGCCCTCGGTCGAGCTGGTCACACCCGACAAGTTCCCCGTCCTGAAGCAGCACGGCCTCGTCTGCGCGCTGACCGGGAGCCACGGGTTTGCTAAGGGGTTCGCCCATCGAGAGGAGCACGCCGAGTGCCTGCGGATCTTGCGCGAGCGGATCGACGCCACGGCGGCGGCGGGCTTCCCGGCCGTCATCACCTTCTCCGGTTTCCGGCGCGGGATCTCCGACGAGGACGGCATCCGCAATATGGTCGACGGTCTGAAGCAGGTCGCGGGCCACGCGGAACGAGCGGGAGTGACGCTCTGTATCGAGATGCTCAATTCCCGCGTCGCCACCGAGATGAAGGGGCACCCGGATTATTTCTGCGACGACCTCGAGCGCACGGTGGAGATCTGCCGCCGCATCAGCTCGCCGCGGGTGAAGGTGCTGTTCGACATCTACCACGTGCAGATTATGCACGGCGATGTGATCACCCGCGTGCGCCAGCACCGCGAGTGGATCGGCCACGTGCACACCGCGGGCGTCCCCGGACGGCACGAGATCGATGAATCCCAGGAAATTAATTATCCGCCGATCCTGCAGGCCCTCGCCGAGGGTGGATACGCGGGCTACGTCGGGCAGGAGTTTATCCCGCGCGGCGACAAGGCTCGGGCGCTGGCCGACGCCGTGCGCCGCTGCGACGTGTGAGGCCCGGCCGCTGCCCGGTGCGCGAGCATTGACAGCGGCTCCGCCCGCACCGCACGCTGACCGTTTTTCCGCCCGTTATGTCCCAGATCATCGCCGTCCTCGACTTCGGCTCCCAGCTGACGCAGGTCATCGCCCGACGCATCCGCGAGTGTGAGGTCTACTCGCGGATCTACCACTACGCGACCCCGGCGGCGAAGCTGCGGGCGGATGGGGTCGCTGGCATCATCCTCTCGGGTGGGCCGCAGAGCGTATACGCCCGCCAGGCGCCACACCCGGATCCGGAGATCTTCCGCCTTGGCGTCCCGATCCTCGGCATTTGCTACGGCGTGCAGCTGATGGGGCATTTCCTCGGGGGCAAGGTCGCGCCGGGCAAGGCCCGCGAATATGGCCACGGGGTCCTGACGGTGAAGCGGCCAGGTGCCCTGTTCAAGGGGTTGCCGCGCAAGCTGCGAGTCTGGAACTCGCACGGTGACAAGCTCACCCGGCTGCCGCCCGGTTTCCAGGCTACGGGCACCACAGAGAACTCGCCTTACGCGGTCATCGAGGACCGGCGGCGCCGGTTCCACGGCATCCAGTTTCACCCCGAGGTCTTCCACACCGAGCGAGGCGTGGACGTGATCCGTAATTTCCTCCTCGGGGTCTGCGGCGTGAAGGCCGACTGGACCACGCGGGACTTCATCGCGCACGCCATCGAGGGCATCCGCGCGCAGGTGGGGAAGGGGCGGGTGCTGCTTGGGCTCTCGGGTGGCGTGGATTCTTCGGTCGCTGCCGCGCTCCTACACCGGGCGATTGGCTCCCAGCTCACCTGCGTGTTTGTCGACAACGGCCTGCTCCGCAAGGGCGAGCGGGAGGCGGTGGAGAAGCTCTACGGGGATCACTTCAGCATCGACCTGCGTGTCATCGACGCCTCGCGCACCTTCCTGCGGCGCCTGCGTGGGGTCACCGACCCGGAGCAGAAGCGCAAGATTATCGGCCGGACCTTTGTCGAGGTCTTTGAGAAGTCCCTACGCTCGATCGGGCGCGCGGAGTTCCTCGGCCAGGGCACGCTCTACCCGGACGTCATCGAGAGCGTCTCGATCGCCGGCAATCCCGCCTCGCTGATTAAGACCCACCACAATGTCGGCGGCCTGCCCGAGCGGATGAAGCTGCGTCTCCTGGAGCCGCTCCGCGAGCTGTTCAAGGACGAGGTCCGCCGGGTCGGCAGCGCCCTCGGGCTGCCCCGCGAGGTGGTCTGGCGGCAGCCGTTCCCTGGCCCCGGCTTGGGCGTGCGGGTGATGGGCGCGATCACGCCCGAAAACCTACGGGTGCTACGCGAGGCCGACGCGATCCTGCAGGAGGAGATGTTCCGCAGCGGTCACTACTATAAGGTCTGGCAATCTTTCTGCGTCTTCCTGCCCGTGCGCACCGTGGGCGTGTTCGGCGACGAACGCACCTACGACGAGGTGATCGCCCTGCGCATCGTGGAGAGCACCGACGCGATGACCGCCGACTGGGCCAAGCTCCCCCACGAACTCCTGCAGCGCATCTCCAGCCGGATCACCAACGAGGTGCGCGGGGTGGGTCGGGTCGTGTACGACGTGAGCTCCAAGCCGCCCGCGACCATCGAGTGGGAATGAGCCCCGCGCGTCCAGCGCCGCCGCCTGCGTCCGTCCCCGCCCGCCGGGGTCCGCGGCGGGTTCTGGCCCTTGCGCTCGTGCTGCTCGCCCTCGGCGCCTCCGCCGCGGAGGAGCCTCCGATCATCGCCAAGGCGCGGGAGTTCCTCGGCGGGGAGGAGGTCCTCTCACGGGTGCGCTCGCTGCGGTTCATCGGCACGGTCAACTCGTTCTCCGGCTCCGCGCCGCCGGTCAGCCTGGTCCTGACCTACCAGCGACCGTTCCAACAACGTCTGGTCAGCACCTCCCCGGCCGCGGTGGAGGTCACCGGCCTGGACGGGGAGGTGGGATGGCGCCGGATCCACGAGCCGCGTGACCTGAAGAAGTGGCGGGACGAGGCGCTGGACGCGGACCAGGTGGCGCGGCTGCGGGCCGGCACCTTTGAGAGTCTGGCGTTCTTTCGTGGCATTGACTCGGTCGGCGGCCGGCTCGAGTCGACGGGCACGGCGAGGGTTTCCGGGGTGACCTGCGAGCGGGTGGTCTTCCATCACTCCGAGACGATCCGCTTCATCCGCTATTTCGACCGGGAGACTGGGCGCCTGGTCAAGACTGAGACCGAGAACGGCAGCTCGGTCGTCGAGGAGGGGGAACAGCGGGTCGCGGGCATCCGCTTCCCACAGCGGCTCGTCTCGTCCGGCCGCGGGCCGGATGGCAAACCCTCCCGCTTCATCGTGGAGTTCACGCAGATCCAGGTGAATGAGGATTTCCCGGCCGCCCAGTTCGCGCGGCCGACGCCCGCGCCGACGCCTGCCCCCGCGGCGGCACCGGCGACCCCGGCCAAACGCTGAGAAAGTGCTCGCGAAACCGGGGCTTCCGGCGGAAGCTATCGCCCCGGCCTATGCGTATCCTGCAACACGCCTCCAAGTCCTTCTCCGACGAGCTCGCCGCGTTTTGCCGCTCTGCGGCGGCCCCCCGGGAGATCGCCGAGGCGGTGACCTCCATCCTCGCGGACGTCCGCGCCCGCGGCGACGAGGCGGTCTCCTATTACGCGGCGAAGTTTGACGGGGCGAAGCTGCGCGCGCGGGAATTTCGCTTGAACCCCGCGGACCTGCCCGCCGCCACCAAGCGGGTCCCTGCCGCCGACCTAAAGGCCCTCGAGGCCGCCCGCGATTCTGTCATCGCCTTTAACCGCCGCGGCCTGCCCAAGGCCTGGACCGCCCGCAACCCGCACGGCGCCGCCGTCGGGGAGAAGTTCGACCCGATCCGCCGCGTGGGGCTCTACGTCCCCGGCGGCGAGGTACCCCTCGTGTCGACCGTCCTGATGACCGCCCCGCTCGCGCGCCTGGCCGGTTGCCCCGAAATCGCCGTCTTCACGCCGTCCAATCCCGAGGGTAAGGTGGCCGACGGCCTCCTCGCGGCGCTCCACCTCTGCGGCATCACTGAGGTCTACCGTGTTGGTGGGGTGCAGGCGGTCGGCGCGATGGCTTACGGCACGCCGGTCATCCCGGCGGTCGACAAGATCTTCGGGCCGGGCAACGCCTATGTCTGCGAGGCCAAGCGCCAGGTCTTCGGCACCGTCGGGGTCGACTCCCTGCCCGGGCCGAGCGAGGTAATGGTCATCGCGGACGAGTCCGCCGATGTGGCCTTCGTGGCGGCGGACCTGCTCGCGCAGGCGGAACACGGCTCCGGCCGCGAGAAGATCTATCTCATCTCGACCTCGGGGACGCTGCTGTCGTCCGTCGCCAGCGAGATCCGCACGCAGCTGCAGCTGATCACGCGCGGCGACAAGGCGATGCGGGTGCTCGAGCAGGGGCTGCTTGCGATCCAGGTGGAGACCCTCGCCCAGGCCGCGGAGATCGCGAACTACGTCGCGCCGGAACACCTTGAGCTGCTCGTGCCGGAGACCGCCGCGCGTAAGCTGGTGGCGGCGGTGACCACGGCAGGCGCAATTATGGTCGGGCCGTACTCGCCCACCGCACTGGGGGATTTCGTCGCCGGCCCGAGCCACGTGCTGCCGACTGGTCGGACCGGGCGATTCCTCAGCGGCCTCCGGGTTTCCGACTTCCTCCGGCGCACCAGCGTGATCCGCTACGACAAGGCCGGCGTGCGCAAGGCGGAGCCCCTCGTGGCCGCCTTCGCCGGTCTGGAGCGCCTCGACGCCCACGGCCGCTCCGTCCGCATCCGCGTGCGGTGAGGCCCCGCCGGTCCCGGGGCGCGCGTTCCCCTGCGCCCGGGTCCTTTCCCTCCAGATGACGCCTGAATTCCTCCGTCCCCGGCCGCACGTTGCCGGCCTGCACGCCTACACCCCTGGCCTGCAGCCCACCGAGCCGGGTTGGGTGAAGCTCAACACCAACGAGTGCCCGTATCCGCCCAGTCCCGCGGTGGCGGAGGCGCTCCGCCGGGAGATCGGTGCCGACGGCGCGGCCCTGCGGCTCTACCCGCAGCCCACCAGCGCCCGCCTGCGCGAGGTGGTTGCCCGCGCCCACGGGCTCCAACCCGGCCAAGTCTGCATCGGCAACGGCTCGGATGACCTGCTCAACCTGCTCGTCCGCGTCTTCTGCTCCCCCGACGCGGCCGCCGGCCTCACGGTTCCCAGCTACTCGCTCTATCCGGTCTTGGTGGCGATCCAAGATGGCGCGCCCGAGCCCATCCCCTTCGACCGCGACCTGCGCCTCCCCGTCGGGCGCATCGTGGGGTCGCGGGCCCCGATATTTTTCCTGACCTCCCCCAACGCGCCGACCGGCGTCGGTTTCCCCCGGGAGGAAATTGAGGCCGTCCTGCGCGGTTATCAGGGCCTGCTGGTGGTGGATGAGGCCTACGCCCCCTTCGCCCGCGAGGACGCGGTGGGCCTGCTCGCCCGGTATCCAAACTTGGTCGTCATCCGCACCCTGTCCAAGGCCCACGCCCTGGCCGGCATCCGCGTCGGGTACGCGCTGGCGGACTCGCGGGTCATCGACCTCCTCGACCGCGTCCGCGACAGTTACAACGTGAGTCGCCTCTCCCAGGCCGCCGCGATCGCCGCGCTGGAGGATCCGGGCTACTACGCGGGTATCATCGCCCGGATCCGGGACACGCGGGATCGCTTCACTGCCGACCTGCGGGACCGGCGCGGGTGGTTCACCTACCCCTCGCAGGCGAACTTCATCTTCACGGAACCCCGTGGCGCGGACGGAGCGACCGGGCTGGAGGTGGCCCGATCCGCGTACGACTTCCTCTGCGGCCGAAAGGTGCTAGTCCGGCATTTCCCGAGCCATGCCTTGACCGCCTCCTTCCTGCGAATCAGCGTCGGCACCGACGGCGAAATGAGCACCCTCAGCGACACCCTCGACGCATGGCAAAGCAGTCCCCGCGCGTAAGCACGGTTTCCCGGCAGACGGCGGAGACCGATATCAGCCTCACCCTGGCCCTTGATGGCCGTGGGGAGGCCAAGGTCGATACGGGGATCCCGTTCCTCGACCATATGTTGACCCTGTTCGCCAAGCACGGGCTCTTTGACCTTACCGTGAAGGCGAAGGGCGACGTCGAGGTCGATTACCACCACACGGTGGAGGATGTGGGTCTGGTCCTGGGCGAGGCCTGCAAGCAGGCGCTTGGCGACAAGCGGGGTATCCGCCGGTACGGGTTCTTCCTCCTGCCGATGGATGAGTCCCTGGCTCGGATCGTCATCGATATCGGCGGGCGGCCGCATCTCGTTTATGACGTGGCGCCGCCGACGATGTTTGTCCGCGACTTCAACTTGGTGTTGGTGAAGGAATTCTGCCGGGCCTTCAGCAACGCGCTCGGCGCAAACCTCCACGTCCATCTGGTCTACGGGGAGGAGCCGCACCACGTGGCCGAGGCGATCTTCAAGGGCTTGGCCCGCGCGCTCGACGTGGCGACCCAGATCGATCCCCGGGCGGCGAACCTGCTGCCCAGCACCAAGGGCCTGATCTGACCGCTGGCCGGCCCGCCCGGCCGGCTGCCCCGTATGTCCCCGATCGCGGTCATCGATACCGGCATCTGCAACCTGCGCAGCGTCACCAAGGCCCTGGAGGCCGTAGGAGCCGTCGTCCGCGTCGTACGTACTCCCGAGGAACTGTCCGCTGCCGAAGCCGCCGGAGTCGTGCTCCCCGGGGTGGGCGCGCTGCGGGATTGCGTGGACGCGCTGCGTTCGACCGGGCTGGACGCGGCGGTCGCCGACTGGATCCGCGCCGACCGGCCGTTCTTGGGCGTTTGCCTCGGGATGCAGGCGTTGTTCGAACATTCCGAGGAGGGTGGGGTGCGGGGGCTCGGGATTTTCCCGGGCCGGGTCGTACGCTTCCGTCTGCCGGCGGAGTTCAAGGTGCCCCATATGGGCTGGAACACCGTGCGGTTCACGCAACCGGCCTCGCCGTTGCGGTCCGGGCTCGGCCTCGAGGGAGAGTCTTTCTATTTCGTACACAGTTTCCGTTGTGAGCCCGCGGATCCCGCGCTGGTGCTGGCGGAGTGTGATTACGGTGGCCCCTTTTGCGCGGCGATCGGCCGCGGCCGGGTCTTTGCCACCCAGTTCCATCCGGAGAAGAGCCAGGCCCGTGGGCTGCAGGTTTACCGCAATTTCGCGGCGGTCGCGGCGCGGCCTTAAGATTTTTTGCGCCCGCGCGCGTTTTTTCTAATTTCCGGCTGGCGGGCGCGGAATGGCGTGCAAGTGTCTCGGCCTTAGACGTTAGCTTTCGCTCTCCCCCTATGTCCAAAGAAGCCACGCTCCAACTCGACGGTAAGGAATTCAAGCTGCCGGTGATCGTCGGCAGCGAGGGCGAGAAGGCGTTGGATGTGCGCAACCTCCGCGCGCAAACCGGGGCGATCACCTACGACGACGGCTTCGGGAACACTGGCTCCTGCCTAAGCGAGATTACCTTTATCGACGGCGATGCCGGCATCCTGCGCTACCGGGGCTACGCGATTGAGGATCTCGCCGAGCATTCCTCGTTCGTCGAGACGGCCTACCTTATTATCCACGGCAACCTGCCGAACTCAGTCGAACGGCGGCGCTTCGGGGATCTGCTGCGGCTCCATTCGCCGGTACACTCCGCGATGGACCACCTGTTCGAGGGGTTCCCGCTGGGCTCGCACCCGATGGCGATCCTGTCGGCCCTGCTCAACTCCCTCGGTTGCTACTACCCGCACCTCGCGACCAACCGCCCGCAGGAGGATCTCGCGAACTTTGAGGAAGCCTCCGCGATCGCGATCTCCAAGGTGCGTACCATCGCGGCGATGTCCTACCGCAAGAGCCGCGGCCTGCCCTACATTTACCCGAAGCGCACGCTCCCGTACTGCGAGAACTTCTTGCATATGATGTTCTCGCAGCCCTACGAGGACTTTGCGCCGACCCCCGAGGTCGCCCAGGCCCTGAACCTGTTTTTGCTCCTCCACGCCGACCACGAGCAGAACTGCTCCACCTCGACGGTGCGGATGGTGGCCTCCTCCGGCGCGAACCTGTTCGCCTCCGTCGCGGCGGGTGTCTGCGCGCTCTGGGGTCCGCTCCACGGCGGCGCCAATATGGCGGTGATCGAGATGCTCGAGAGCATCCACGCGGAGGGCGATGACGGCAGCAAGTTCATCGAGGCCGCCCGCTCCGGGAAGGCCGGACACCGGCTGATGGGCTTCGGTCACCGCGTCTACCGCAACTACGACCCGCGCGCCAAGATCATCAAGGCCAGCTTCGACAAGGCCCTCGCCAGCCTCGGCATCAAGGACGACCCGCTCCTCCAGATCGCCCGCCGGCTCGAGGAAGTGGCGCTTCGCGATGAGTACTTCCTGTCGCGCCGGCTGTACCCGAACGTCGATTTCTACAGTGGCCTGATTATGCGGGCACTCGGCATCCCGCAGAATATGTTCACGGTGATGTTCGCGATTGGGCGGATGCCCGGCTGGATCGCCCATTGGAAGGAAGTGGCGTCCAACCCGAAGAACAAGATCTACCGCCCCCGTCAGGTCTACACCGGCGAGGTCCGCCGCCCGTTCGTGCCGATGGCGGAGCGCACCTGAGGGCCCCTAAGGTTCCGCTCCGCGCCCGCGGGGCACCGCTCAGCCCTTGCGTTGGGCGTGGAAGATCTCCTCCAGGGGCATCCCCGTTAGTTGGGTGAGCCCGCGGAAGAGCCGCCAGAGGACGTACATCGTCACGATCAGATTGGGCACCACGATCACCGGCCAGCTCAGCAGGTTCATCCGGCCGAGCTCGGCGTTGAAGGCCTCCGTCCCCGGTGCGCTCACCAGCAGGTAGCGGGCGAGGGCATAGTTGAGGACGGCGCTGAGGAGAAAGGAACCGGCCAGCCCGCGCGTCGCGCCGACCATCAAGCGTTCGAACTGCGGGTGCAGGTTACGTTCGGTTAGGATCGCGTCGACCCGGGCGGTGTCGATCACCTGCTCGTTCCAGAGCAGTTCCCGCACGAAGGGGCGCCGACTGCCGCTGGATGCGATCACCGCCACGCCGAAGAGGGTCGGGATAGATGCCTCCTTGACCGCGAACCAGAAGGGATCCGCCTTCAACTGGTTGAGCCCGCCGGTGAGCAGCACGCTGAGGATGCCGACGATGGAGAAGAAATTGGTCTTTCGCCGGCGAACCAGGTCGTAGATGCCGTAGCCGAGGGGGAAGGCCAGGGCGACCGCCATCCCCCAGGTGGGCCCGAGGTACTCCGCGCCGCTGAACTTGGTCAGAATCAGCGACGGGGCCGCAATGTTGCAGACCAGGTTGAGCAGCAGGCTCTCGCGGGGCGGGGCAGCTTGGGACATGAATGGAAGGCGAGGGTTGAGGAAGACGCGGCCCACGACAAGCCGGTACATATTTCCT
>NEUZ01000083.1 GCA_002304435.1 Opitutia bacterium Tous-C8FEB
CATCGCCTACGGCCGCGGCTGGGCCAACGTCAGCAACACGCCCTTCCGCGAGTACAAGCACTGGGTCCACGAGGGCGGCATCTCCTCGCCCCTGATCGCGCACTGGCCCGCCCTGATGGGCCCCGCCGGCGTCGCCGGCCGCCTGGTGCACGAGCCTTCCCACCTGATCGACCTGATGGGCACCGCGCTCGACGTCGCCGGGGCCACGTACCCCAAACGCCACGCCGGCGAGGACATCATCCCGCTGGAAGGCCGCAGCCTCCGTCCCTGGTTCCTCGACCCTGCCGCCGCGCCCGCGCCGCGCCCGCTCTACTGGGAGCACGAGGGCAACAAGGCGATGCGCCTCGGCCCCTGGAAGCTCGTCGCCAAACACGGGGCCCCTTGGGAGCTGTATGACATCGAACGCGACCGCACCGAATCCCGCAACCTCGCCACCGCCCACCCCGAGCGCGTCCGCGCGATGGCGGCCCAGTGGCAGGTCTGGGCCGACCGCGTCGGCGTGATGCCCTGGACCTACAACGTACCCGATGGCTCCGGCGCCAGCCCCACCGCCAAGAAGAAGCGCGAGAAGGGCGATTGAGCGCGGCGCGGTGACGGTCTGGTGACCGGCGCGGTTTAGACTCGCGCCGGAGCCGGAAAATCCCGGGATCAGGGGCGTATGCGAATCCTGCCGCGTCCCCTTCCCGTCCTCCTGCTGGCCGCCGCGAGCGCGCTCCCTGCTCAAGTGGCGCCCGCGCCCCGCGCCGCCGGCCCGGCGGACGATGCCGTCCGCCTCGAAGCCTTCGTCGTTACCGGCTCGAACATCCGCCGCACCGATGCGGAGACCGCCCTGCCGGTGACCGTGCTGGAGCCGGTGGATCTGGAGGCCCGCGGCGCCGCCACGATGGCGGAGCTGTTCGAGACTCTCGGTGTGGCCGAGCCCTCGGCGATCACCGAGATCAATAATGGCCCGCAGCTGGCCCGCGGCGACGTCGCCTCCGTCGACCTCCGCGGCATCGGTTCCGGCAGCACCCTGACGCTGCTCAACGGCCGCCGCTTGGTGCCCCATCCGATCTCGATGGCGGAGAACGGCGTGCCCTCCCTCGCGGTGAACATCAACACCGTGCCGCGCGCCCTGATCGAGCGCGTCGAGGTGCTGCGCGACGGCGCCTCCGCCATCTACGGTTCGGACGCGGCCGCCGGCGTGATCAACAATCGTGTGTCCCGCAGCTACACCGGTCGCCAGCTCACTCTGCGCGGCTCGATGACCGAGCACGGCGGGGCCAACGAGGCGGGTGCAACCTACAGCGCCGGTTTCAAGTCGGGCCGCCTCCACGTCTCCTACTCGCTGGATTACTTCCACCGCGACGCCCTCGCCGCGTCGCAGCGCCGCTTCGCCCGGCAGTTCGACCTGCGCCTCGGCCGCAACCTGCCGGCCCCGTGGAATGGGTTGCCGCTGGTCGACGCCAACGGCACGACCGTCCGCGACAACGATTTCGCCAACACCAACAACGTGAACCAGTGGGGCCAGTGGCAGCGCGGCTTCATCCAGCCCGACTTCCGCACCTTCGTCGGGTCGCGCCCCACGGGCAACGTCGGCATCACCACCTCGACCACGCCGCCCGCGGGCGTCGCCAGCCTCGCCGCGGACGGGATGTTCTACCTCTGGCCCAGCCCGGCCGGCGTCAGCTTCAAGCAGACCGCCCTCTCCAAGAACATCGACAACCCGGAGAACGCCACCTTCGCGAACTGGAACAAGTGGAAGATCCTCGTGCCCGCGACCGACCGGGTGCAGTTCGCCACCTTCGTCGACCGACCGCTCAACGACCGGGTGGATTTCTTCGGCGACCTTCTTTTCTACCGCGCCTACAGCCGCACCGGCCGCGAGCCCGTCAATTTCAAGAACACCGACGACCCCGGCATCTACCTGCCCGCCACCAACCCGTGGAACCCGTTCGGCGTGCGCTTCTACCATCCGACCGGCGCGCCCAACGCCGACGGCACCCCTCGCCTGACCGGTCAACCGGCGGACGTCTCCCTCTGGACCGGCATCTCGCCGGGCCAAAACGCCGCCGTCGCCGGCCAGGGCTTCAATCCCCGCGTCACCGAGGTCTGGAGCTACGCCTGGCGCGTGCTCGGTGGACTGCGCGGTCGCCTGGGCGACTCCTGGGAGTGGGAGAGCGCGCTGGTGGCCTCCGGCGCGCAGTCGCACGAGTACGAGCGCTTTCAGGTCCGGGAGTCGAAGCTCCGCCGCGCCCTCGCCCGCACCGACCCGACCGCCTTCAACCCCTTCCCGGTCACGTTCCGTATCGTCAACAACCTGATCACGGTGGACCGGCCCTTCGCCAACCCGGCGCCGGTGCTGAACGAGGTCTATGGCGATGAAGACCGCTTCGGCCGCACGGGGCTGTTCATCTGGGACCTGAAGGCCAACGGCCGCCTCGGCCAGCTCTGGGGTGGCGGCGGCCGCGCGGGCTTCGCCGCGGGCGCGGAGGTGCGCTACGAGACCTACGACGACAAGCGCGCCGTTTACTCCGGGCGCAATCCTCCGGGCGCCGGCGCCGAGTACCCGTTCCTCCGCGAGGGCGACAACGACTTCCTCGCCCTCAGTTCCAACGTTCCGATCAGCGCCCGGCAGACCATCCTCGCCGCGTACGCCGAAACGGCCCTCCCGTTCGTCACCCGCGAGAACCGGCGGCCGCTGATCGAGGCGCTGGAGCTCACCCTTGCCGGCCGCTTCGAGCACTTCTCGATCCACGGGCAGACCGCCAAGCCCAAGGCCAGCCTCGTCTGGAAACCCGCCCCGTGGCTCAAGCTCCGCGGCTCGGCGGCGGAGTCGTTCCGCGCTCCAAATCTCGTCCAGACCAACATCACCCCGCTCCGCCGCCAGATCGGCGCTTCCGACCCTTACCGCTCCGAGGTCACGGCCCTCACCTCCGACGGCTCGGTGCAGCGCACGGTGTTTCGCCAGGGTAACGAGCGGCTCCAGCCCGAGCAGGCCAAGACTTGGCTCGCCGGCTTCGTCCTCGAGGTGCCCGCGGTGCGCGGCCTCTCACTCAACTTCGACTACTACCGCCTCAACCAGAACGACGTGATCGAGAACGTCGGCGCGCCCCGCACCCTCTTGCTGGACGAGCTTTACCTCGACCTCGCAGTGCAGGCTGCGCTCGCCGCCGGCACGCCCATCGACCGCATCGACCTCGGCTCCGGCACGGCCGGCTACAAGGGCTACGGCTCCGTCGTGCGCAAGCCCGTGACCGAGGCCGACCGCGCCGCCTTCGCCGCCTTCAATGCCCGCCAGACCAACTCGGCGGCGCGGCGCGCTCCGGTAGGCGAGGTGGAGAGCATCATCGACAACTACATCAACCTCAGCGGCCGCGACCTCGAGGGGTATGAGGTCGGTGTCCAATGGCGCGGCCCGCGCACCCGCTTCGGCACCTTCAGCCTCAATGGTGACCTCACGCGCTACATCCGCCGCCAGTCCCAAGGCGACCCGGCCGCGCCGGTGCTCAACGAGCTGGATCGCAATGGCCGCGTCCGCTGGCGCGCCAGCGCCTCACTCGCGTGGCGCCACGCGGGGTGGTCCGCGGGCTGGTTCACCAGCTACTTCCACTCGTTCGTCGATCTGTCCGCCGCGACCACGGAACCGGTCTACCGCGCGCTCGGGCAGCCGGACTACATCCGGGTGTTCAACGACAACGGCATCACCCGCTACGTCCTCCGCGTCGACCCGTTGTTCAACCATAACGCCTGGATCGCCTACCGCTTCGACCGCGAGGCGCGCGACTGGCGCCGGGGCGTCTCGCTGCGGCTCGGCCTCAACAACGTCCTCGACACGGAGCCCTCGCTCGCCGACGAGACCTACGGTTTCGCCGGTGGCTCCGCTAACCCGCGCGGCCGCCAAGCCACGTTCGAGATCATCAAGCGCTTCTGACCCTTATGCCCCGCCTCACGCTCCTCCTCCTCGCCTCCGCGCTCAGCCTCGCGGCCGCGCCGAAGCCCCACCCGGATACCTCCACGTGGCAGCCGCTCTTCGCGGCTGACCTTGCCGACGCCAACCTCAAGCCCAGCAGCTGGGTCTGGGAGCAGGGCATGCTCGTCGCCCGCACCCGCGACACCCTCTGGACCAAGCGGCCCTACGGAGACTTTATCCTCGACCTCGAGTTCAAGGTCGCCGCTGAGTCCAACAGCGGCGTGTTCCTCCGTTCGGGCGACCCGAGCAAGGTGCTCGCGGCGCTCGAGATCCAGGTGCACGAGAGCGCGGACTCCGCCCTCTACGGCGAGGTGGGCTCCATCTACAATGCGAAGGCTCCGTCCCGCCGGATGGCCCGCCCGACCGGCGAATGGAACCGATTCACGCTTACCTGCCGCGGGAGCCAGGTCTCGCTGATCTTCAATGGCGAGGAGGTGTATGCCGTCGACCTCGAGGACTGGAAGGAGGCGCGGCGCAACCCTGACGGCACGGCCAACAAGTTCCCGATCGCCCTACGCGAGTTCAGCCGCCGGGGCCCGATCGGTCTGCAGGGATTGCACGGCAAGGCGCAGGCGCCGGTTTGGTACCGCAATCTGCGCATCCGCGAACTGCCCTGAACTCCCGCCGATGCGCCTTCCGTCCCGGCTCCTCGCCGCCCTCGCCTTCGTGTCCCCCGCTGCGGCCGTGGAGATCGTCGCCCATCGCGGCGCCTCGCACGACGCCCCGGAGAACACCCTCGCCGCTCACGCGCTCGCGTGGGAACAGGGGGCGGATCTGGTGGAGACCGATGTCCACCTCGCGCGGGACGGCGAGCTGATCGTCATCCACGACAAGACCACGCAACGCACCACGGGCCGCGCGGGGGTGGTGGTGGAGCTGACCTTGGCGGAGCTGCGGGCGCTCGACGCCGGCGCGTGGAAGGACCCGCGGTTCCGCGGCGAGCGCCTGCCGACCCTCGACGAGCAGCTTACGCGCATCCCCGCGGGTAAGCGGATGCTGGTCGAGCTCAAGGTGGGCCCGGAGATTGTGCCCGCGCTGGCCCGCAGCCTCGCGCGCTGCGGCGCGACGCCGGCGACCGTGACGCTGATCAGCTTCAACGCTGCGACCTTGCGCGAAATCCGGCGCGCGCTGCCCGGCTACCGCACCCTTTACCTGATGGGTTACAAGGCGGCCGCGCCCGGTGATCCCAAGGCCAAGGCGCCGCCGCGGATCGAGGACGTGATCGCCGAGGCCCGCGCCGCCGGCTTCACCGGGCTCGACCTCCAGCACACCTGGCCGCTCACGCCGGCGGAGGTCGCCCGCATCCGGGCCGCTGGGCTTGAGCTGCACGTCTGGACGGTAGACGATCTCGAAGTGGCCCGGCGCTGGATTGGCCTTGGCGTCGCGAGCGTCACCACCAACCGGCCGGGCTGGCTGCGCGCCGGGCTGGACCGGTAACCTTTCCCGCGATGTTCTCTTTCCTGCGCCCTGCCCCGGTAGTCCCGGAGCTCCCCGCCGACCGGATCGACCCCGAGTACCGCCGCCTGCGCTGGCAGGTTTTCACCGGCATCTTCATTGGCTACGCGGCGTTTTACTTGGTGCGGAAGAACTTCGCCCTCGCGATTCCCGACATCCTCAAGGAGCACCCCGAGTACACCAAGGCGGCCCTCGGCTCAGCGATGACCGGGCTGTCTGTGGCCTACGGCGTCTCGAAGTTCATTATGGGCTCGGTGTCGGACCGGAGCAACCCGCGTTGGTTTATGACCATCGGGCTGCTGCTGACGGCCGGGGTGACGTTCGCGTTCGGGACCATTCCGGCCATCTACGGCTCGCTGACGGCGATGATTTTGCTGCAGACCCTCAACGGCTGGGTCAACGGGATGGGCTGGCCCCCCTGCGGCAAGACGATGGTGCACTGGTGGAGCACGAAGGAGCGCGGGGTGATCGTCTCGCTCTGGAACGTAGCCCACAATATCGGCGGGGGCCTGGTGGCGAAGCTGGCGCTGCTCGGGGTGATCCTCTTCGGCGACTGGGGGGCGAAGTTCCATTTCCCGGCGCTCGTGGCCGCCCTGGTGGCGATCCTGATCGCGTTCCTGCTGCGCGACACCCCGCAGAGCTGCGGCCTGCCCCCGGTGGAGCGCTACCGCAACGACTACCCGCCTGAGTACTCAGCGGAGCACGAGCGCACCTTCACCTTCCGCGAGATCTTCCTCGGGCACGTCCTGAACAATCGCTACCTGTGGGCGATCGCGGTGGCCAACGCGTTCGTCTACTTCGTGCGCTACGGGGTGGTCGACTGGATCCCGACCTACCTGCAGACGGCGAAGCAGTTCTCCTTCCAGCAATCCAGCCTCGCGTGGGCCGCCTTCGAGTTCGCCGGCATCCCCGGGACGATCCTGTGCGGCTGGGTTTCGGACCGCGTGTTCCGCGGCCGCCGGGCGCCCGCGACCATCCTGTTTATGGCGCTTACCCTCCTCGGGCTCGTGGTCTACGGGCTCAACCGCCACGGCCCCCTGTGGATCGATATGGCGGCGCTGATCGCGATCGGCTTTTTCGTCTACGGTCCGATTATGATCATTGGCCTGCACGCCCTCGACCTCGTCCCGAAGAAGGCCGCAGGCACGGCGGCCGGGTTTACCGGTTTCTTTGGCTACGTCTTCGGCTCCGCCATCGCCGGCACTGGCGTCGGCTGGATCGCCGACCACTGGGGCTGGGGCGGCGTGTTCGGCACGATGATCGTGTGCTGCGTGCTCACGATGGCCTTCAGCGCGCTCACCCTCCGCCACCGCAGCGCCAGCTCCGCCGCCTGACCCCTTCCCCGATGCGCCCGCGTTCTCAGCTTGCCCTGTTCCTCGCGCTCGCTCCGGCCGTACTCGCCCAGCCGGCGCGACCCCTCGTGGTCGCCCACCGCGGCGCCAGCGGCTACCTGCCCGAGCACACCCTCGCGGCCAAGGCCCACGCCCACGCGCTCGGGGCTGACTTCCTCGAGCAGGATATCGTCCTCACCAAGGATGACGTGCCGGTCGTGCTCCACGACCTCTACCTCGACGCGGTCACCGACGTGGCGCGCCGCTTTCCGGGTCGTGCCCGGCCCGACGGGCGGTACTACGCGCTGGACTTCACGCTGGCGGAGATCCGCCAGTTGGAGGTGCGTGAGCGCGTGAACTTGAAGACCGGTGAGGCCCAGTACCCGGCGCGTTACCCGACCGCGGCGGCGCCTACCGGTCTGCGCATCCCCACGCTCGAGGAGGAGCTCACGCTGGTCCAGGCGCTCAACCGCAGCACGGGGCGCGTCGCGGGGATCTACCCCGAGATCAAGGCGCCCCGCTGGCACCGCGACCAGGGCCGCGACCCGAGCCGGGTGATCCTGCCGGTGCTCGCCCGTTTCGGCTACGCGGACAAGACCGCCCCCTGTTTTCTCCAATGCTTCGAGTGGGAGGAGGTTCGACGCCTGCGCGGCGAGCTCGGTTGGAAAGGAAGGCTCGTCCAGCTGATCGGCGCCAGCGGCCAGGCGGCCGACGGCACCGACTACGGGTGGCTCGTCTCGGAAGCTGGCCTGAAGGCCGTGGCCACCGTCGCGGACGGGATCGGGCCGGCGCTCGGGCGCGTGGTGAACTGGCCGGCCGCCGGATCCCCGGTCCAGGTCACGGACCTCGTTGGCCGGGCGCGCGCGCTCGGGTTGGCGGTGCATCCTTACACGATCCGGCGCGACGACCTGCCGCGTCATTGCCCGGACCTGCTGGCCCTGCACGCCGCGCTGTTCGAAAAGGCGCGGGTCGACGGAGCGTTCACGGATTTTCCCGACCTCACGGTCGCCTTCGTGCGCCGCTGAGGGGCGTTCCCGGCCCGGGTCGCCTCAGGGCCGCGGGAGCATCAGCAGGGCGCTGATCGGCAGGTGGTCCGAAGCCTCTGAGGCCAGCACCTCCATCCGCTCCGGCGTGAAGTGGCGGGAGACCCAGATGTAGTCGATGCGCCGGTTCGGCTGCCGGACCGGGATCGTGTGCCCTGGCCCCTCGCCGACCGCCGTCCAGACGTCCCGGAGGAATCCGCGCATCGTGGCGATCGCGGGGCTGTCAGGCGTGGCGTTGAAGTCGCCGGCCACGATCACGGGCACCGCGCCCGCCGCGGCGACCAGCGCGCGGATCTCCTCCACGCTGCGCTCCCGTTCGGCGGGCTCCCGGCGGTGGTCGAGGTGGGTGTTGATGAAGAGAACCTCGGTGCCCCCGATGTCGATCCAGACCTGTTGCACGCCTCGCTGCTCCCCCGGGCCGATCATCTTCAGCGGGTGGTGCGCGACGCGGCGGATGGGGAAGCGGGAGAGGACGGCGGTGCCGTATTCGCCCCCCTGGTAGGGGATGTTCCGGGCGAAACGGACGTCTAGCCCGGTGAGCTGGGCGAGTTCGGCGGACAGGTCGCGGCGCTGGGTGCGTTGCGTGCCGCGCTCGACCTCCTGCAGGGCCACGAGGTCTGCCTTCTGCCCCTTGATCAGCGCGGCAATCCGCTCGAGGTCGAGCCGGCCGTCGAGGCCCTCGCCGTGATGGATGTTGTAACACATCACGCGCACGGGGACGGCGGGCGCCGGAGCGGCGACGGCCGCGGCGAGCGGCAGGAGCAGGGCGAAGAGGCGGCGGAGCATTGGGATCAGAGCTTGGTCGTGAGCGTGAAGGTGAAGCTGAGCGGCTGCTTGAGCGCGTAGTAGCGCGGGACCGTCTCCCGGGCGGGGGAGGCATAATCGTTGTTCAGTGGGCGCATCACGTAGGCGTTCTGGGCGGTGGAGGAGTAGGTGGGGCCGCGGTCGTTGAGCAGGTTGTTGATGACTAAGTTCGCCTGCACCTCCCGGCGCTGCGGGAAGCGCCAGGTGTACGCGAGCGTGGCGGTGACGATGATGTAGTCGTCCGGGGTATAGGCGGGCGTATAAGCGTCCTTGGTCGGATCGTCGATGGCGACGCGGGGGTTGTTCGGGTCCGGGATGGTGTCCCCGACGCGGGACCAAAAGATTTGTTTGCCGCGGTAACGGGCGCCGGCGCCTACGCGGAGCCCGCGCAGGCGACCGGACTGGACGGTGTAGTCGGCGAAGGCGTTCGCGACGGGCTGGTCCTGCTGGAGGCGGCGGCCGTCGACGATGTTCCGGCGGAAGCCCTGGATGTTGTTGTAGGCCGTGGCGGCGGAGTTCGCGTCGGACGAGCGCTGGTTGATCGGGATGGAATCGTCGACCCGCGCGACGTTGTCGGCGCCGATCAGCACGCCGGCGTCGTTGGCGATCTGCCGGAAGAGGGCGGCGTTCTTGTCGATATAGGCGCGCACGTCGGGGTAGGCGTTGGCCTCGAAGAGCCGGGGAAAACCGACGTTCCCGGTGAGGCGCAGCGCGCGGGTCGGGTTGAAGGTGACCTCGACCTCGTAGCCCTCGCCGGAGCGGAGGCGGGTGTCGCGGTACTGGTTGGGTAGCCGGCCCATCCCGCGGATGTTGCGGCCGGTCGCGCTGGTGTCGCCGATCACGTTGGCGTCGTAGAGCGTGTTGAAGAACCCAGGCCCGTCTTGGGGGATCGTGTTGTTCACCTCCTCCGTGGTGTAGTAGACGAAGTTTAGGTTGAGGCGGTTGCCGAGCAGCTCCATCCGGAGCGAGTAGTCGATGCCGGTGGCGACGGTGGGCTCGAGGGAGCGCCCGTCGATCCGCACGATCGAGCCGGGCGGGTTAAAGGTCTCCGCGAAGTTGATCGCCGGGTTCAGCCACGAAGCGAGGTGGAGGACGGTGCCGACGCTGCGGGTGACCTGGCGCCCCTGCACGGGCGGCGGGTTGAAGTCATCCTTGAAGCGTGCGTTCGCGTACTGCGGTAGGCGGTTGCCAAGGGAATCGCGCGGCCGGATGGCGGCCTCCTGTTCGGGACCCACGATTGCCCCGGTGGCGTCGCGCGGCGTGTAGGTGAGGCGGGCGTAGTCGGCGGGGGCCCCGGGCCGGAGGATCCGATAGGTGGCGGGCCAGTCGGCCGCGTAGTCGCCCTGGTGGATCTGCTGGCGGCTCTGGAAAGAGAAGGAATCGCGGCGCACGGCGCCGAGGACGACCCAGCGGCCGGAGAAGAACTTGGCGTTGAGCGAGGCGAGCGCGTAGCGGAAGCGGTTGGTGGTGATGTTCTGGGTGTCGCGGCGGTCGGCCTCGATGGCCCAGATTGGGCGGAGCGTCTCGGTCGTGTTGGTGTTGGGATCGTAGTAGGTGATCGGTCGCAGCGAGAGGTCGGGGGAAGGGCGGCTGGTGGTGTTCCAGTAGCGGCGGATGCGGATGCGCTGGTTGCTGTAGGCCCAGAACCGCTGATCCGTCCCGCGGGCGACGCTCAAGTACCGGTGGTCGCTGGTGTTCTCGCTGTTATTCGAGCCGGCGAGGGAGTTGACGGTGAAGTGGCCGAAGCGGGTGGGCCAGACGTAGGCGATGGCGGAGCGGACGTTGTTCTCCGAGAAGGTGCGGAAGGCGCGCATGTACTGGCCGTCCCCGTAGGGCACGAGGAAGTCCGGATTCGGGCGGCCGTCCGGCAGGACGCGGTTGATGTCGATGTAGACGTTCGGGAGGTCGCGGTTGGGTTCACCATTGGTCATCGCGGCGGTGCGATTGATGTCGCCGGCGACCTCGAAGTGCAGATTGCCCCAGCGGTGCGAGTAGGTGAGCTGCAGGTCCTTGAACCGCTGCGTGAGGATAGGCAGGTCCGGGGAGAGGGTGAATTCCTCGCCGGGGGTCCGGAAGGCGGACAAGCGCTCCGCGGTGTCGAAGCGGCCTGCGGGCACGTTGATTTCGTAAAGTAGGTTCGCACCGGTGGTGTTGAAGGAAGGGCTGGTGCCGTAGGTGTAGCCGGCGATCGGGGTGGTCGCGCTGGCTCCGCCCGCGAGGGTGATGGGGTCGTTCTGGTAGTTGAAGATGCGGTCCGGTGCGGTGAAGGGCAGGTGCACGAAGTAGTTGGCCCCCCGGCGGCCGACGCCGATCGCGTTGGCGTTGGCGGGCAGCGTCGCCAACGCCCGTGGCGCGGCGTAAGTTGTGCCATTCCAACCGGAGAATCGGTCGTTGAGGAACGTCACGGCAACCTGCCGCGAGTTGCGCCCGTACTCGCCCTCCACCCGTAGCTCCCCGTCGCGGAAGGGCCGGAAGGTCGTCGTCAGGAACGCGGCCTGCCGCTGGTCGAAATCCTTCAGGCGCCAGCCGCCCGCGTCGCCCCAGACTCCGGCCGCGCGGACCGCGAAACGCTCTCCGACGGGCTGGTTCACGTCGAAGGTCGAGCGGAAGTTCGACCACGAGCCGACCGCGAACTGCAGCTGCCGCGTGGCCCGGTTGGTCTGCGCCCGCTTGGTCGTCGCCGAGCTGATCCCGCCCAGTGAGCCGTTGCCGAAGAGCACCGCGTTGGGTCCCCGCCCGAAGTCGTAGCGTTCCAAGTTGTACGAGTCCCCGTTGTTGAACTGCGGGAAGAAGTTGCGTTGCGGCCGCCCGCCGCCCGACCCGCGTACCGTGTACTGGACCGGGTTGAAGAAGAAGTTCTGCTGGCCGTTGTCCACCGCCACCGTGCTCGAGGTGGTCCACTCCGCCGCCGACTGGAGGTCGACCAGGTTCAGCGCGTCGATGAAGTCGCGCGTGACGACCGAGTAGGCCACCGGGGTGTCGCGCAGGTCCGTCGCCAGACGGCCGCCGGCCATCGAGCTCGCCGCGGCGAACCCGGTGTCGCGGTCCGTGCTCACCTCGAAGGGCGAAAGCCGCAGGGCCGCCTCCGGCGGGGCCGTCACGGTCGCAGCCGGGGCCGGGGCCGGGGCGACGGCCTGCGCGGCCAGCGGACGCGGCAGGACTAGGGCAAGGCCGAGGAAGGCGACGGAGGAGAGGGCGCCGCGGAGGGGGCAGGGGCAGGGCATAGGGGGGGGCGGCGAACGCCGGCGACGCCACGTTCG
>NEUZ01000084.1 GCA_002304435.1 Opitutia bacterium Tous-C8FEB
CGGAGCGCCCGCCACCGGCGGTTCCGCCGCCCTCGTCGCCCGCGGCACCGTCCACCGCCGTCGCAAGGAAGGCCGCCGTGCCCGCCACGGCGCCGACGCTGCCGGATTCCCCCGCGGTCAACTGGGTGCTACCCATCTTCAGCGACAAGGAGGGCCACCGGCTGATGAAACTGCAGGGCACCGAAGTGCGCCCGGTCGACGGCCGCGTCGCCATCACCAACCTGATGATTACGACCTTCACCGGGGACGCCCGCGCCGCCGTAGACAGCATTCTGCTGAGCCAGCGCGCCGTCTTTTCACCCCAGGACCACACCGCCCGCGGGGAGCAGACCGTCCGGTTCATCCAGGACGACGTGGAGGTGACGGGCACCCGCTGGGCCTACGACCACGCCGCGAAAAAGGTTTCGCTGGAGGGCGACGTGCGCGTCACGTTGCGCGCCCAAATCACCGACATCCTGCGATGAAACTCCGCCGCGGCCTTGCCTGCCTCCTCCTCGCCCTCGGCCCCCGCCTGTCCGGCGCCGTCTCCGCTGCGTCGGCCCCCGCGGCCGCGCCGCTGCCGCCGACGACCATTGAGAGCGGGGCCCTCGAGCTTTTCAGCACCGAGAAGGAGACCACCTTCACCTACAGCCGCGGCGTGCGCATCACCGCCACCAACCTCGTCCTCACCTGCGACCACCTGGTCGTCATCGCCCGCCGCACCGGGGACCCGGCCGCGCTGGTCGGGCGCCAGGAGAAGCTGAAGTCGCTCGTCGCCTCGGGCAACGTGCGCCTCGTGCAGGACGACCGCGAGGCGACGGCCGACCGGGCCGAGGTTTTCCCGGATGACGACCGCGTGATCCTCACCGGCAACCCGGTGGTCCGCAGCGTCAAGGACGGTTGGGAGCAGCGGGGACCGCGGATGGAGCTGCTGCGCGGCGAGCGGCGAGCGGTGATCCGCGGCGAGGGCACGGAGCGGCCCCGCACCGTCCTTCCGCCGCTGAAAGACCTCGGTTACGACAAACTCCCTGAGCGCCGTCCGGCGCCCGCCAACGCCCCGGCCCTTCCGGGCTCCCCCGCGCCGACCGCGCCGGCCCCGCGATGAGCACGCCCGCCGAACTCGCCACGGAGGGCCTCGTCAAGGCCTTCGGCCCGCGCACCGTGGTCAACGGGGTCAGCCTGCGCTTTCGCGCCGGCGAAGTCGTCGGCCTGCTCGGGCCCAACGGCGCCGGCAAGACCACGACATTCTATATGATGGTGGGCCTCATCCCGCCGACCCGCGGCACCGTGCGCCTCGGTGGGCTGGACCTCACGCGGCTGCGGATGCACGAGCGCGCCCGCCACGGGCTGGGTTACCTCCCGCAGGAGGCATCGGTGTTCCGCAAGCTCACCGTCGAGGAGAACATCCTCGCCATCGTCGAGGCGGTCGGCATCCCCCGGCGCGAGCGCGCCGCCGCCGTCCAGGCCCACCTCGACGAGCTGCACCTCGGACCGATCGCCCGCCAGAAGGCCTTCACCCTCTCGGGCGGCGAGCGCCGCCGCCTCGAGATCGCCCGCGCGCTCGTCTCCAAGCCGCAGTTCCTACTGATGGACGAGCCCTTCGCCGCCATCGACCCGATCTCGGTGGCGGAGGTGCAGAAGATCATCCTCCAGCTTCGCGCCCGCGGCATCGGGGTGGTCCTCACCGACCACAATGTCCGCGAGACCCTCCGCATCGTCGACCGCGCCTACCTCATCCACGAGGGCCGTGTGCTCACGGAGGGTACCGGTGACTTCCTGATCCACGACGCCCAGGCGCGGAAATTCTACCTCGGCGAAGGCTTCAACCTCTGAGTCCGCCATGCAGAAATCCGTCCACGGCATCACCGTCGCGCACTTCCTCGAGACCTACCGCGACAAGCTGAAGCTCGAGTTGCTGGTCGGCGCCGAGGGGCTCCACCGCCTCATCCTTGAGAGCACCATCAACCGTCCGGCGCTCGCCCTCACCGGGTTCTTCAAATATTTCGCGCACAAACGCATCCAGATCTTCGGGGCTGCGGAGATGACCTACCTGAAGACCCTCCCGCACGGCCGGCAGGTGGAGGTGCTGGAGCAGATGGTGCGGCGGGGCATCCCCTGCCTGGTCCTGACCCGCAACTACCAGCCGACGCCCGCGCTCCGCAGCGTCGCTGCCCGGATGAAGCTGCCGCTCCTGCGCAGCCCCATCATCACCAAGAACTGGGTCAACCTCGCCACGCTCGCGGTCGACAACGAGTTCGCACCCCAGGGCTCCGAGCACGCCACGACCCTCGACGTGCGCGGCATCGGCGTGATGCTCCGCGGCGACTCGGGCATCGGCAAAAGCGAGTGCGCCCTCGCCCTGATCGAGCGCGGCCACTCGCTGGTGGCAGACGACCTCACGATCATCCGCCTGCTCGACGAGCGCGAGCTGATGGCCTCGAGCCGGCCCCTCAACCGCGGCTATATGGAGTGCCGCGGCATCGGCATCATCAACATCGCCGAGATGTTCGGCGTGAAGTCCGTCCGCCGCGAAAAGCGCATCGACCTCGTCGTCACCCTGCGCGAGTGGACGCCCGAAGTGATCGAGGAACGTACCGGGCTCGAGGAGAACTTCTACCGGGTCCTCGGGATGGACGTCGCCCACATCGAGCTCTACGTCCGCCCCGGCCGCGACATCGCCCGGCTGGTGGAGGTCGCCGCCCTCACCCACGCGCTCAAGCTGATGGGCCACGACCCCGCGAAGGACTTCAACGACCGCCTGATCGCCTTTATGCGCGACCAGTCGCGGCAGCCCGCGCCCACGCGCATCAAGCCCGTCGTGCGTCCCCGCGCCTGAGGCGCACTCGGGGCTCGCCCGCCCCGCCCGCCCCCGTACCGTCCGGGGCGATGCCCAATCCTCCCGCCCGTCCCGACGGCCGCGCCGCCGACCAGCTGCGCCCCCTCTCGTTCACCGCCGGCTTCGCCCCGCACGCCACGGGCTCCGTCCTCGTCGCCTTCGGCCACACCCGCGTCATCTGCGCCGCCACCATCGAGCCGGGCGTGCCGCTCTGGATGAAGCAGCAGAAGGTGCCCGGCGGCTGGCTCACCGCCGAGTACTCGATGCTCCCCTACTCGACCCACGAGCGGAAGGCGCGCGACATCTCCCGCGGCAAGCTCGACGGCCGCACGGTCGAGATCCAGCGCCTCATCGGCCGCTCCCTCCGCGCCGTCGTCGACCTCGGGAAACTCGGCGCCAACACGCTCTGGCTCGACTGCGATGTCCTGCAGGCCGACGGCGGCACCCGGACCGCCGCCATCACCGGCGCCTACGTCGCCGCCCGCCTCGCCGTCCAACGTCTGCTCGACGAGAAGCGGCTCACCGAAAACCCCCTCGCCGACTCCGTCGCCGCCGTCAGCGTCGGGATCTGCGGCGGCCAGGAGGTGCTCGACCTCGCCTACCTCGAGGACAAGGACGCCGCCGTCGATTTCAACGTGGTCGCCACCGGCCGGGGCCAGTTCGTGGAGGTGCAAGGCTCCGGCGAGGAGGCCACGTTCTCGCCCGATCAGCTGGCCAGCCTGATCACGCTGGCCCAGCGCGGCCTGCGCGAGGTCAGCCGCGCCCAGACCGCCTTCCTGACCCAGCAACTGCTCGCCGCTCCGGCCCGCACCGCGGGGCCCGCCTGAAATTTTCAGGAAAGTTCATTTTGACTCCCGGGACGGGCCGCAAACCCTTCGGACCATCCCCATGCCTGACGTCCGTCTGCCCGCCTTCCGCGCGGTCCTGCATCCCGCCTCCCCGTCCCCCGGCGAAGTCGCCGCCGCCACCGAACTGGCGCGCCTCGCGGGGCTGAAACCGGCCGCGGCGGCCGCACCGGGCGGTGGGATGGGGGTGGCGTTGGCCACGCGGGGCTGGCACCCGGCGGCCCGGCTGCCCTCCGGCGCCGCGGCGCAGACGGGCTGGATCTGGCTGCGGTGCGCGGAGGACGGCACGGGCGAGATCGTGGCGACGCACGGCGCGTTCCTGTTCTCGGCGGTGCGCCTGCTGGCGCGGGGCATCGGCGACTTCACGCGGGAGCGGCTGGCGGCGGGAATCTTCCTGCCCGCGTCGTTCCCGTGGCACCGGCCGCACTGGGACGCCTGTTACACCCAGTACTGGCGCTCGGCGCGCGGCTTCGATCCCGAGCAGTACGTGGCGGCGCTGGCGGAGGCGGGCTTCACCCACTGCGAGGTGAACGGGCTGCAGGCGCACTTCCCCCACGAGGATCTCGTCGCGCACGAGTACTACCCGCAGTTCTACTCCTACCAGCCGGGCTTCAACCACTTCGTGGCGACCGAGCTGACCAAGGGCCTCTGGCCGGCGATGTACCTCGACGCGAACCTCGAGCACCTGCGCAAGCTCGCGGCCACCGGCCGGCGCTACGGGCTGCGGCCGGGCGTCTGCATGTTCGAGCCGCGGACGTTTCCCGAGCGGTTCTTCCAGAAGTACCCGACCCTGCGCGGCGCGCGCGTCGATCACCCGTTCCGCTCGCGGCTCCCCCGCTACACCCTCGCGCAGGACCACCCCATCACGCAGCGGCACTTCCGCGAGGCGCTCCAGGCGCTGATCCGGCAGGTGCCCGACCTGGCCTATATGTCGCTTTGGACGAACGACAGCGGCGCGGGCTTCGAGCACTCGGCCTCGCTCTACGTCGGCCGCAACGGCGGTCCGTACCTCATCCGCGAGTGGCGCAACCACGACAAGGTGGCCGAGGCGTCGGGCCAGAGTATCAGCCGCTTCCTGCGCAATCTGCGGGCGGCGGCGGAACCGCTCAACCCGGACTTCGACGTCATCCTCCGCCTGGAGCCGTTCAAGATGGAGCACGACCACATCAAGGCGGGGATGGGACCGCACGTGACCTACGAGGCGCCCTCGCTGCTGGTGCGCGGCTACTCCCTGCCCTACCCGCACCCAAAGTACGCGGAGAACGTGGGCGTGGCGGGCAGCATCTTCCACGCGACGATGGATCCGGCCGAGGCCGAGGTGCTCCGCGCCGGGCGCGCGCAGGGCATCGATCCCGTGCTGCAGTACTCGGCCAGCGGCGTGATGAACCACGAGCCGCTCATCGGCGTGCCTTTCCCCCGGCTGCTGCACGCCAAGCTCATCGCCGCGCGCGAGACCGGCATCACCCGACTCAGCGCGCTTGGCGGCTTGGCCAACACCACCCGCACGCCCTACTGGCCCAACCCGGTCGCCCTCCAGGCCGCCCAGTTCCTGCCGGACCGGCCCATCGGGGACGTCCTCCGCGACTACGCCGCCGGGATCGTGGGCGCCGCGGACGCGCCCGCGCTGGTGACCGCCTGGGACGACTTCGAGGGCGCGCTGGTCTGGCAGCCCTTCATCCCGCTCTTCTGCGTCTTCGGCTTCTGCTGGCAGCGCACGTGGGACCGCCCCTTCGTGCCCGACCTCGAGGCCGTGCCCGCCGCGGAACGCGAGTACTACGAGCGCCACGGCTGCTTCCAGTTCAACAACCCCGGGTTGAACGACCTCGGCAAGGACGTGCTCTTCGACCTCATCACCCGCGAGACGGGCGCCAAGATGGCCGCCGATATGGACCGCGAGCTGCTCCCCCGGCTCCACGCGCTGATCGGGCGCCTCA
This sequence comes from Opitutia bacterium Tous-C8FEB, assembly GCA_002304435.1. Taxonomy (GTDB): domain Bacteria; phylum Verrucomicrobiota; class Verrucomicrobiia; order Opitutales; family Opitutaceae; genus ER46. Next base: position 5,595 of record NEUZ01000084.1, read on the forward strand.
AGGATCTCGCCCCCCGCCACGCCGCCTTCGCCGACCTGCACGACCGCGCGCGCGCCTACCTCTACTGGAGCACCACGATGCGCAACGTCTGCGCCTGGTGCGAGAACGTGTACGGCTACCTCGACCCGAAGTCCGACGCCGCCACCCGCGAAGCCTGTTCGCGGCGCCTGCAGGCCGCGATCGACCTCGAGCTCGAGAACACCCGCGGCCTGATCGAGCTCCTCGAATCCGGCCGCACGGAGGTGCTCGCCGTCTCCGGCATCGCCGAGAACACGTTCTTCTACGGCGAAAACCTCGTCGACCACCTCCGCACGAAGCTCCGCCTCACCGCGGCCTACCGGCACCATCCGCCCCGCATCGACCGCGACATCTTCTGGCGCCCCGCCCCCGGCACCCACTGGCCGGAGGGCTGGTCCGCGTCCACCTGACCCGCGCCTCGTCCACCCGCCCCCTGCCCGCGATGGAAACCCTGACCGCGCTCCCGCCGCTGCAATCCTACGGCCACCCGCTCGACCCGGGCCCCGGCGAACTCGGGCTCCTCCGCGATTCCCGCGACGCCGCCGACGACTTCCCGGAACTCCGCCGCCGCTTCGCCGAGGACGGCTACCTGTACTTACCCGGCTACCTCGACCGCGGGGAGGTCCTGCGCGCCCGCGCCAGCCTGCTGGACCGCCTCGCCGCGGCGGACGTGCTCGATCCCGCCCATCCCTCCATCGAGGGCATCTGCCGGCCGGGCGCGGGCTACGTCTTCAAGCCCGAGGTCACCGAGGGCAACGCGGAGGTCCAGCGCCTGCTTTATTCCGGGCGGCTGCTGGACTTCTACCGCCAGTTCTACGGCGAGGAAGTCCGGCACTACGACTACACTTGGCTCCGCGCGGTCGGCCCCGGCAAGGGCACCAACCCGCACTGCGACCTGCCGTATATGGGCCGCGGCACCCACGGCCATATGACCTGCTGGCTGCCCTACGGGGACATTTCCTACGAGCTCGGCGGCCTGATGGTCCTCGAGGGCTCGCACCGCCGGATGGACCTGCTGCGGAACTACGTCTTCCGCGACGTCGACAGCTTCTGCGAGAACCGGCCCGCCGAGGCGGCTGAGGCCCGCGCGGGCCGCTGGTCCTTCAGCGGCACCCTCTCGCACAACCCGCCCGTGCTGCGCCGCAAGTTCGGCGGGCGCTGGCTCACCACCGAGTACGCCGCCGGCGACTTCCTCACCTTCGGGATGTTCCTGGTGCACGCCTCCCTCGACAACCGCACCCCGGACCGCCTGCGCCTCTCCAGCGACAGCCGCTACCAGCGGGCCAGCGAACCGGTCGACGACCGCTGGGTCGGCCCGAATCCGCCCGGCCACGGATCGGCCGGCAAGCGCGGCCGCGTCTGCTGAAACGCCCCCCCGACCCCAGGCGTCCCCTCCCCGTATGACCCAGATTCTCCGCGCCGTCCTCGCCGGTACCGGCGGCATCGCCGACGCCCACGTCCGCGCCGTCGACTCTACCCGCGGGCGCGTCGAGCTCGTCGCCGCGATGGACGTCGACGCCGCCCGCCTCCGCGCCTTCGGGGAACGCCACCCCGGCCGCCGCCTCTTCGCGGACTACGCGGAGATGATCCGGGAGACCCGGCCGGACCTCGTGATCATCGCCACCCCGCCCGCGACCCACGTGCCGATGGCCGTGGCCGCGATGGAGGCGGGCGCCCACGTCTGGAGCGAGAAACCCCTCTGCGGCTCGCTGGCCGAGCTCGACCTCCTCGCCGCCGCCGAACGCCGCACGGGGCGCCAGATCTCTTGCGTGTTCCAGATGCGCTTCGCCTCGTCCACCGCGCACCTCCGCGCGCTCGCGGCGGCCGGCCGGCTCGGACGTCCGCTCGTCGCCGTGTGCAACACCCTCTGGTACCGCGACGCATCCTACTACGCCGTGCCGTGGCGCGGCACCTGGCGCAGCGAGTTCGGCGGGCCCACGATGGGGCTCGGGATCCACGCGATGGACCACCTCCTGCACCTCTTGGGGCCGTGGGCCGAGGTCCGCGCCACCGCCGCGACGCTCGATCGGGCGATCGAGGTCGAGGATGTCTCTGCCGCGCTCATCACCTTCGCCAACCGCGCGATCGCCACGGTGACCAACAGCGCCCTCAGCCCCCGCCAGGAGACTTACGTGCGCCTCGACTACCAGCTGGCGACGGTCGAGCTCACCCACCTTTACAGCTACACCAAGGACCACTGGCGCTTCACCCCCGCGCCCGGCGCCCCCGCCGACCTCGCGGCGGCCTGGGCGGACTTCCCGCCCGACGTCGGCTCCACCCACGAGGCGCAACTCGCGGACCTCCTCGCCCACCTCGACGCCGGCACCCGGCCCCACACCGCCCTCGAGGGCGTCCGCCCCACCCTCGAGTTGCTCAGCGCCATCTACAAATCCGCGTTCACCGGCGAGGTCGTCCGCGCGGGTTCCATCTTGCCCGGCGACCGGTTCCACGCCGCGGTGAACGGCGGCGGCCCCGGGCCCGCCCGCTGAAGCCCCTTTTCCCTCCCCGCCGATGTCCCCCGCCCGCCTGCTCGCGCTCGCCCTCCTCCTCGTCTCCCCCATCGCCGCCCAGGGCACGTACCCCGGGCTTCGCCAGATCCTGACCGAGACCGAATGGAAACGCGCCGGCCTCGACCGTCTCACGCCCGACCAGCTCGGCGTGATCGACGCCGCGCTGATCCGCTTCCAGTTGGCCGAGTTGCGCGGCGCCACCCCGTCCGCGGAATCCCTCGAGCCGCCGCCGGGCGTTTCGCCCGCCGAGGCGACGATCCACCGCGCCCGCGCCTGGGACCGGTTCGGCCTGGACCGCCTCCGCGGCGACTGGCGCAGCCACCCACCGATGAAGGCCAAGGTCACTTCCTGGCAGGGCAGCAACAAGTTCGCGCTCGACCTCGGGCAGGTCTGGGAAGGCCTCGAGTCGATCCCGTGGGATCTCCTCGGCCAGGAGATCCTGATCGAGCCGCGCCCGCTCAACGGCTACGCCCTCAAGATCGGCCCCGAATCGATGGCCGTGCGCGTCCGCCGCGTGCGCTGAGCCGCCCGATGCTCACCCTCACCGACGCCGGGCTGCGGGTGGAGGTGCTCGATCCCGGGGCGGCGGCCGAGTTGCCGCTCCAGGGCCTGCGTTTCTGCCGCGGCGGATACGTCTGGCAGGTCCACGACGAGCGGCTGGGCCCGCTGCTCTCCGGCCCCGAGTACCCCGCGCCCGCGCCGGTCCCGTTCAACGGCCAGGGTCTGCCTGAATCCTTCCGCCACCGCACGCGCGACGGCCGCCCGCTCACCTGGCGCGGCAACGAGGGCCTGGCGCCCGGCATCGGCCGCCTCGGCCTCGACGCGCGCGGTGAACCCACCCTCGTCACCCCCTGCGCGTGGACGATCACCGCGCTGCCCGGCCAACTGGTGTTCCAGACGCGCGACGCCGGCGCCGGCCTCGCCTACGAGCTGGCGCGGCAGCTGGAACTGCGGGACCGCACGCTCTTCTCGCGCACCCAGCTGACCAACACGGGGGCCGGTCCCCTCGTGCTGCAGTGGTTCGCGCACCCGTTCTGGCCCCTGCGCGACGGCGAGGCCCGGGTGCGGCTGCCCGCCGGCACCCGCCTCGCGGAGAATCCCGGCTTCGCCGTCGACGCCGACGGTACGCTCGCCTTCCGCCGGCCCTTCCGAACCGCCGACGACCAGCAGTTCACGCTGCTGGAACTGCCGCCCGCCCGTCCGCTCACGCTCACCCTCGACCACCCCCAGCTTCCCCGCGTGGAGTTTGGCGCCAGCTTTGCGCCCGACGAGTGCCCCGTGTGGGCCAACGCCCGCACCCTCTCCGTTGAACCCTACCTCACGCTGGACCTCGCCCCCGGCGAGACCCGCCACTGGGAGCTCCGCCACGCCTTTCCCGCCGCCTGACCCCAAACCCCCGATGAAACCGCTCCGCCACTTGACCCAACTCGTCTTCGCGCTCGCCATCCTCGCCCCGCTCCTCGCCGCGAACGCGCCCGCCTCGCGGCCGAACGTGATCTATTTCCTCGCGGACGACCTCGGCTGGACGGACGTCGGCTGGCACGGCGGGGACATCGCGACCCCGAACCTCGATCGGCTCGCCGCCGCCGGTGCCAAGCTGGAGCAGTTCTACGTCTTGCCCGTCTGCTCGCCGACGCGGGCCGCCTTCCTCACCGGCCGATACCCGATCCGCCACGGCTTGCAGATCGGCGTCGTCCGCCCGTGGGCCCAGTACGGGCTGCCGCTGGAGGAGACCACCCTCGCGCAAGCGCTCGGCGGCGCCGGCTACGCCACCGCCATCGCCGGTAAATGGCACCTCGGGCACTTCCAGCCCGAATACCTGCCCACCCGGCGCGGCTTTCAGTCCCAGTACGGCCACTACAACGGTGCCCTCGACTACTTCACCCACCAGCGGGACGGTGGGCACGACTGGCACCGCGACGACCGGGAAAGCCGCGATGCCGGCTACTCCACCGTGCTGGTCGGCGACGAGGCGGTGCGCGTGGTCGAGCAGGCCGATCCCGCGCGTCCGTTCTTCCTCTACGTCCCGTTCAACGCCCCGCACACGCCGCTACAGGCCCCGGAGGAGTACCTGCGCCGCTACGCCCACGTGGCTGATCCCAAGCGCCGCACCTACTCCGCGATGGTCACCTGCCTCGACGACCAGGTGGGCCGGGTCGTGGACGCCCTCGCGCGCCGCGGCCTCACCGGGCGGACCCTGATCGCGTTCTCCAGCGACAACGGCGGGCCGATCACCCTCGGCGCGACCAACGGCCCGCTGCGCGCCCAGAAGGGCACCGTGTACGAGGGCGGGGTCCGCGTGCCCGCCTTCGCCACCTGGCCGGGCGTCATCGCCGCCGGCACCGTTGTCCAGGCCCCCCTGCACATCGTCGATTGGTACCCGACCCTGCGGCGCCTCGCCGGCATCACCGCAGCGCCGGCCCGGCCGCTCGACGGCCGCGACGCCTGGCCTACCATCACCGCGGGCGCGCCCTCGCCGCACGAGGCCCTTTTGCTGAACGCCTACCCTCGCGGCGGGGCGGTGCGGATGGGCGACTGGAAGCTGGTGCGCAACGGCACGATCGGCGCCAATGACCTCCCGGACAGTCCGGCCACGACGGGCAAGAAGAAGGGCGGCAAGAAGACGGCGCCGGCCGCGGAGACGATCGAACTCTTCAACCTAGCAGCGGATCCGGGTGAACGAGAGAACCTCGCCGCGCGGCACCCGGAGATCGTCCAGCGACTCGCCGCCCGGCTCGAGGCTTTCACTCGCGAGGCCCTGCCGCCGAAGGCGGAGGTCGCCCCCGAGGGCTTCCGTGCGCCCCGCGTTTGGGGCCAGCCCAACTGAGGCCAGCGGCCAGACCTCAGCGCGACGACGCCCCGGACGCCTCAGCCAGCTCCGGCAACGGTTCACCGGCCACCAGTTCCCGGTCGCGACCCGCCTCGTAGAGCCACCCTTGGCCCGCGGCGAGGCGCGCCGTCCCGGCGTGCAGCCGCAACACGGCGGCGTCGCCCAACGCGAGCACGCGCTCCCCGGGATTGAACCGCAGGTAGCCGCGGATCTTGCCTGCCCGAACGCGGAAGTCCGCGTCATTCGTAGGCGCGGGATGGTGCGGGTTGATCGTCACCGGCAGCAGTCCGAGGGCCTCGCGCGACGCGACGTCCGCCACGGGAAAGTCGTTCGTCGTGCCGATGCGGCGCCCGATGACGTTGGCGCCCGCGCTCGAGCCGCCGCAGGGCACGCCGGCGAGGGTCCGCTCCCGGATCAACGCGAGCTGGCCGGTACGCTGCAATTCACCCAGCAGCACGAAGGTTTCCCCTCCCCCAATGAAGATGCCGTCCGCCTCGCGCAGCAGCGCGAGGGCGCCGGCCTCGTCGCGGCGGTGCAGGGACTGCACCGTGCGCAGACCCAGCTCGCGGAACGCCGCCTGGATCCGCGCCTCCATCGCGTTGCGTTCGGCCGGGTGCGTCGCGTGCAGGACCAGCGCCAGTCGGCGAACGGTCCCGAAGTGCGCCCGCATCACGCCCTGGACCGAAGCCACGAAGCGGTCGCCGCGCATCATCGCCCCGCCGGAAACAAGGATCGAGGGCGTACGGCCCGCGGCGGGTCCGGCTGCCCCGTGGGCGTGAACCGCGAGAGCGGCCGCACCGGCGGCAGCGAGGAAGGTGCGGCGGGGAAGGAAGGGGTCAGTTGCCATCGGACTTGGCCTTTCGTTTGCCCGCCTTGCCGG
>NEUZ01000085.1 GCA_002304435.1 Opitutia bacterium Tous-C8FEB
CATAACCCTTCTCCGCGACCCACTCCCGCGCCGCCGCATCGAGCGCCACCGTCACCCGCCGCTCCGCCAGCCTCCGGTTCAGATCCGCCAGTAGCAGGTCCACGATGCTCGTGATTTCCGCCAAGCTCAGCGGCTTGAATAGCAGGGTCTCATCGACCCGGTTCAGGAACTCCGGCCGAAACGCCCGCCGCAGGTCCGCCAGCACACTCTCCCGCACACTCTCCGGAATCGTCTCCCCGGTCACGCCCTCCAGCAGGTGCCGCGAGCCCAGGTTCGAGGTCATAATAATCACGGTGTTCTTGAAGTCCACGGTGCGCCCCTGCCCATCAGTGAGCCGCCCATCATCGAGCACCTGGAGGAGCACATTGAAGACGTCCGGATGCGCCTTCTCCACCTCGTCGAGCAACACCACCGCATACGGCTTCCGCCGCACGGCTTCGGTGAGCTGCCCCCCCTCCTCATACCCCACGTACCCCGGAGGCGCCCCGAGAAGACGCGCCACACTGTGCTTCTCCATATACTCGGACATATCGAGCCGCACGATCGCCGCCTCAGTGTCGAACAGGGTCTCCGCCAGCGCCTTCGCGAGCTCGGTCTTACCCACGCCCGTCGGGCCCAAAAACAGGAAACTGCCCACCGGCCGCCGCGGATCCTTGATCCCACTCCGGGCCCGCAGGATGGCCTCGGTGACAAGCTGCACGGCCTCGTCCTGCCCCACGACCCGCCGGTGCAAAACGTCCGCCATCCGCAGCAGCTTCTCCTTCTCGCCCTCGACCAGCCGCGTCACGGGCACGCCGCTCCATTGGGAGACGACGGCCGCGATCTCCTCCGCCGACACCTCCTCGCGGAACAAGGTGGTCTCGGCCCGACCCTTGCCCTCCAGTCGCCGCAGCTCCGCCTCCAATTGCGGCAACCGCCCGTGCCGCAGCTCAGCTACCTTGCTGAGGTCATAGGCCCGCTCCGCCCGCTCCATTTCCCGGCGCAGCGCCTCGATCTCCTCCCGCAGGCGGCGAGTGCGGTCGACCGCGGCCTTCTCCTTGTCCCAGACGAGCCGTAGGCCCTGGGCGCGCTCCCGCGCCTCCGCCAACTCCCGCCGCAAGGACTCCAACCGCCGGGCCGAAGCCTCGTCCTTCTCCTTGGCCAGCGCCGTCTCCTCGATCTCCAGTCGGAGCACGCGCCGCGTGAGTTCGTCCAACTCCTGCGGCAGGGAATCCATCTCGGTCCGAATCAGGGCGCAGGCCTCGTCCACGAGGTCGATTGCCTTGTCCGGCAGGAAGCGGTCGCTGATGTAGCGACTGGACAGGACCGCCGCGCTGACCAGCGCATTGTCCTGGATCCGCACGCCGTGGTGGAGCTCAAAGCGCTCCTTCAGGCCGCGCAGGATCGAGATGGCATCCTCCACGGAAGGTTGATCGACCAACACCGGCTGGAAGCGCCGCTCCAAAGCGGCGTCCTTCTCCACGTGCCGGCGATACTCGTCGAGCGTCGTGGCGCCAATGCAGTGCAGCTCACCCCGGGCCAGCATCGGCTTGAGCAGGTTACCCGCGTCCATCGCCCCCTCGGTCTTGCCCGCCCCCACGATCAGGTGCAGCTCGTCGATAAACAGGATGATCCGGCCTTCGGCCTGCTTCACCTCCGCCAAGACCGCCTTCAGGCGCTCTTCGAACTCGCCGCGATACTTGGCCCCGGCCACGAGCGCCCCGAGGTCGAGAGAGAAGATGGTCTTGTCCCGCAGCCCCTCCGGCACATCCCCCCGTAGGATGCGCTGCGCCAGCCCTTCGACGATCGCCGTCTTGCCCACCCCGGGCTCCCCGATGAGCACGGGGTTGTTCTTGGTCTTACGGGAAAGGATCCGGATGGTTCGCCGGATCTCCTCGTCGCGCCCGATCACGGGATCCATCTTCCCCTTCCTCGCCTGCGCCACGAGGTCCACGCCGTACTTCTCCAAGGCCGCATAGGTGGCCTCCGGGTTATCGGACGTTACCCGCTGCGCCCCGCGCACCTGCTTCAGCGCTTCCAGCACCCGGGCCCGCTCCAGCCCGAGGCCGCGCAACAGCTTCCGCAACCCCTCCGGGCGGGCGATCTCGAGCAACGCGAGGAACAGGTGCTCCACGGAGACGAACTCATCGCGGAGCTGTGCCGCCTCGTCCTCCGCCCGCGTCAGGACCTCCTGGACGGCGGGCGTGACGTACACCTTCGAGGTGTCGACGGAACCGGAGACCCGCGGCAAGCGCTCCAATTCGCGCTCCACCGCCGCCGTGACCGTCCCCAACTCCACGTTCAGCTTCCCCAACAACCCGGGCACGAGGCCGTTCTCCTGGCCCAGCAGGGCGGCCAGCAAGTGCCAGGTGTCGACCTCGGCGTGACCGCGACGCCGGGCCAGAGTCTGGGCGTCGGTAACAGCTTGGCGGGACATTTGCGTGAGCTTGGCGGAATCCATATCCCCTCCTTCCGCATAGACCGCGCCATCCCGGCGCAACGCCCGCCCGAGGGAGAATCCCTACCCGCCGGGGCAGAGCGGGACACGATGCGCCGGCGCCCGACCCAAACTGGGACGGTTTGTCGCTCCCCTGCCGCCCCTCTGGCGCTCAGCGCAGCAAGTTCAGGTCGACGGCCACGGGCACCCGCACCCCTTGGGCCGAGATGAGGACCACGCCCCCCGGGGCGGGTTCGATCCGCGCCACGCGGCCGAAGCGGGCCGGGACCTCGGCGACGCCCATCAGCGTCCGGACGGTCGTGGGCCGCCGCGGGTCGAGGGTGAGCGTGGTCGGCAGGCCCAGCCGCCGCAGGGGGTTGGCCCCGGCCGACTCTGCCTGCCCGTAGTGGAAGTAACTCGTCGTATCTTCCAGCCCGAGGACGCCGGTGTGGCGGCCGTTCCACGGCGCGTAATGGCGGCCCCCGTTGGAGATCCAGAAGATCGTATGGCGGAGCACGCGCGGATCACGGAGCGAAAACCACACGTAACGTTGGGCCGGGAACGTGACCGCATTCCACGCGAAGGGCAGGTCGGGCGCGGCGGTAATCATTACGAGGTCATCGAAGCCGCGCCGGGCCGGGTACACGGAAAGATCGGTGGTTCCCCCATTCGCCAGAGGCACTTCGGCCAAGGAGGTGAACTCCGCGCCCGGCTGGAGGCTGGAATAGCCCCGTTGGGCCGGATCTTCGAACGGCGTGGGCAACACTTGGCCGCGGACGAACGGGCTAGTCGCGATCAGCCCGGACCCGGGTTCCTCGGGAAAGCGCAGCATCGCGTGGTGGCCGACGCTCAGGGGCCCCCGGGCCCCGGCGATCTCGTGACTCTGCCCGACCACGGGGCTGCCTTCCGGCAGGATAATGGTCTTGGTGACGCGCCCGGGGCGCACCTTCAGGTCGAGGCGCGCGCGCAGGGTCACCGCGGCGTCGTCGTGGGCGAGCTCCTCAAGGCGCCAGACGGCGTTGGCCGTCTCCCCGTGCGGCGGATGCTGTTCGCCGCGCCAGGGGGTGCCATTGCCCCCGAAAGGCGCGCAGAAGAAATCCCCCCGGAGTGCCTTCAGCAGCGCGGGCATCTCCCGGGGGAGCTTTTCCTCGGCCCACGGGGCGACCGACAGCGGCGCGACCGTGCGGCGGCCCAGCCGGAACTGGACCGGCCCGAGATGGCCGCCGAGGCGGGTCAGGTGGGCGTGGACGTGGCTGGAGCGCAGGGGCCAGGAAGGCTGGCCGTGGATCACAGGGAGCTTCATCGGGAGGCGGGGACGGGCATCACGCTACCCTCGCGGCGGGGCGGGCACAAGCTTCCGCCGGACTCCTGCCATCGATTGGGTCGCCGATTCCCGCACTGTGGGTTTGGAACCGGCGGGATTTCCGTTCTCGCTCGCCCCGTGTCTTGGACGCACCAACCGATCTTCTTCGTCGATTTTGAAGGCAGCCTAGGCTCGGGCATCCTCGAGTTCGGAGTCGCCGAGGTGCACCGGGGGACCGTGGTGTCGACGCGCACCCGTAAGTGCCGGCCGACCGGCGGCATCCGCGCGGAAGACCAGGCTGTGCACGGGCTGGAGCCGGCCGCGCTCGCCGGTCAGGCGCCCTTTGCCGACGAATGGAGCTACTTCCTGAGCCTCCGGGAACTGGGCCCCCTCGCGGCGCATTACGCGGGCGTCGAGAACAGCCTGCTTAAGGCCGTCTGGCCCTATCCGCGGAACGTGCCCGACTTCACGCGCCCGGGAGCGCGGATCGTCGACTGGGGCCCCTGGGTCGACACTGCCCGGCTGGTGGAACAACTGCTCCCCCACCTCGATTCCGGGCGCTTGGAAGCCCTGATCGCCGCGCTCGGCCTGCAGGCGAGGCTGGACGCCCTCGCGCTGGAACATTGCCCGCCAGATCGCCGCCGCTATCACGCGGCCCTCTACGACGCCCTGGCCGGGGCCCTGCTCCTGATCGCCTTGGCCGAGGACCCCCAGATCGGTGGGCTCACGCTACTGCAGCTCCTGAGCCTCAGCACCCTCGATCCGGGCCGGCGCGCGGCGCTCCAGCAGCGGGAATTATTCCCGCACTAGGCGGGGATTTCCCCGCGCGAACCTTGCTTCCCGGCGGCGCGCCCGCGACGCTCGACCGTTTATGGCCCTCGTTAGCCTCCTCGATGTCAGCCTCAGCTTCGGCGGCGCCCCCCTGCTGGACCGCGTCAACCTGCAGCTGGAACGCGGCGAGCGCGTCTGCCTCGTCGGGCGCAACGGGGCGGGTAAATCCACCCTGATGAAGGTGATCGCCGGCGACCTCGCCCCCGACGAAGGCCAGATCTTCCGTTCGCCCCCGGACGCCGTGATCGCCACGCTACCGCAGGACGTGCCGGCCGGGCTCGTGGGAACCGTCCGCGCGGTGGTTGAGGGTCCGGGCGGCAGCTACGAGGAACACAACGACTGGGAGCAGCACGACCGCGTCGAGCGCCTGCTGGAGCGCCTCGCCCTCCCGGCCGAAGCCGAATTCACCTCCCTGTCCGCCGGCCAGAAGCGGCGGGTGCTGCTGGCCCGCGGGTTGGCCACCAACCCGTCGCTGTTGCTGCTCGATGAGCCCACCAATCACCTGGACCTCGACTCCATCCGGGGGCTGGAGGACTTCCTGCTCGAATGGGGCGGCGCGCTCCTGTTCGTGACCCACGACCGCGCCTTCCTGCGGCGGCTGGCGACCCGCATCGTCGAGGTGGACCGGGGCCGCCTGATCGGCTGGTCCTGCGATTACGACACCTTCCTGACCCGCAAGCAGGCCGTCTTGGAGGCCGAGGAGGTGCAGCGGGCTCAATTCGACAAGAAACTCGCGCAGGAGGAGGTCTGGATCCGGCGCGGGGTGAAGGCCCAGCGTTCGCGGGCGCAGAACCGCATCCACGCCCTGCAGGCGATGCGGGCCGAGCGCGCCGCCCGGCGGGAGCGCCAGGGCACCGCCCGGATGTCCGCCCAAGAGGCCGACCGCTCCGGCTTTAAGGTCGTTACCTGCACCGGCCTGCGCTTCCGCTACGAGGAACGCTGGATCGTCCGCGACCTCGACCTCCGCATCGAGCGGGGGGACAAGATCGGCATCGTCGGCCCCAACGGCGCCGGCAAGACCACCCTCCTCCGCCTGCTCCTTGGAAAACTGGCCCCGCAGGCCGGCACCGTCGAGGCCGGCACCCGGCTAGAGGTCGTCTACTTTGACCAGCTCCGGGCCCAGTTGGACGAATCGATGCGGGTGCAGGACGCCGTGGCCGACGGCAACACGACCGTCACGATCAACGGCCGCACGCGTCACGTGATCTCCTACTTGGAGGACTTCCTGTTCGAACCGACCCGCGCGCGGACCCCGGTGCGGGCGCTCTCGGGCGGCGAGCGCAATCGGCTACTGTTGGCGCGCCTGTTCACCAAGCCCGCGAACGTGCTGGTGCTGGACGAACCGACCAACGACCTCGACGCGGAGACGCTGGAGCTCCTCGAGGACCTGTTGGTAGAATTCAACGGCACCGTGCTGCTGGTGAGCCACGACCGCGCCTTTCTGAACGAAGTCTGCACGAGCCTGTTGGTGTTTGAGGGCGACGGGGTGCTGGCCGAGCACATCGGGGGCTACGACGACTGGCAGGCGGCGCAGGCGGCCCGGGCCGCGGCCGCCGCCAAGGCCGCCGCTAATCCCGGCGCGAGGAACACCGCGAACTCCTCCGGGCCCGCGAGCGCGACGCCGGCCGCCAAGGGCCGCAAGCTCAGCAATCGGGAACGGGCCGAACTGGAGGCCCTCCCCGCGCGCCTCGAGGCCTTGGAAAAGGAGCAAGCGGAGCTCACCACGCGGATGGCCGATCCCGCCTTCTTCAAGGGCGGTGGGCCTGAGGTGGCCCGCGCCGCCGCCCGCCTACCCGAATTGGAGGCCGAAATCGCCGCCGTTTACGCCCGCTGGACGGAACTGGAGGGCTGAAGCCGCGGGGAAAGGGGTCAGGCCGTGAATCGCTAGTTTTCGGACCGCACTAGCACCGGGCTACCGCGCCCTTCTAGCGATTCACGGCCTGACCCCATCGGTTGCGCCGCAGCCCGCGGGACCACCCCGTGCCCGCGGCGGAGGTGGGCCACCGAGATTTGCCCGGCCCGGATGCGGTAGCCGCCCCGGAACGGGTTCTCCGACATAAAGAAGGGGGTGTCCAAATCCGCGAAGCGGAACCCGCCCAGGGCCGTCGCGAAGCAGGCCGAGACGGTCATCGCCAGCACCGACTCGACATTGCCGCCGATCATCAGCCCCACGCCCCCGGCGCGGGCGATCCGGGCGATCTCCAAAGCCTCCCCTAGCCCCGCCTTCATCAGCTTGATGTTGATCACGTCCGCCGCGCGGGCCCCGACTACCCGCCGCGCGTCCTCCGCGGTCGTAACGGCCTCATCGGCCGCCACCAGCCAGCCGGATTCCCGGCGCAGGCGGCGCATCCCGGCCAGATCGTCCTTGGGCAGCCATTGTTCCAGCACTGCAGGAGTGATGCGGGCGGCCTGCAGCAGGCGCACCAGCAAGAAGGCATCGTCGCGGTTCAGTCCCGCGTTGCCGTCCAGCACCAGCGGGGCGCGCGGCGCGGCGGCGCGGATCGCTAGGAGGCGCGCGAGGTCGTGGGCCGGACCGCCCGCCCCGCCGATCTTCACCTTAATGACGCGAATACCCCGGCGCTGGATGCGCCGTACCGCGGCCGTCGCAGCCGCGGGCGTGCCCGTGGTGACGGTCATATCCGTCTCCAGCCGAACGGCCGGGCGCCGCGCGGAGGCCGGGGCCTCGGCGGCGAGGAAAGTGGTCAGGCTGACCCCGGCCTGCCGGGCGAGGGCGTCCACCAAGGCGGTTTCTAAGGCGCAGCGGGCGGAACCCGAGCGGGGCCGGGCGCGGGTCTGGAAGGCGCGGCCCAGTTCCTGCCACGCGGCGGCGTCCCGCCCTTGGAGCCACGGGGTGACCGAGCGGAGGGCGGTTAGGGCGTCCGCCTGGGTCTCGCCATTGTAGGGCGGCAGCGGGGCGGCCTCGCCGTGGCCGACCGTGCCATCGAGGAGTTCCACGCGCACCAGCACGTTGGCGGCGCTGGCCTGGGCTCCGCCGGAAATCCCGAAGGGTTCAAACAGGGGAATGTTCAGGGCGCGGACGGAGACGGCGCGGATCGCGGAGGCGGGGTGCACCCCGGCAGCGGAAGCGGCGCGGCGCGCGATGGCAATGCCGGCGTCCGCGAGAAAGGGGTCGGGCCGCAACTTGCAACCGACCTAGGCAGAGAACCGCTCCGCGACCAATCGGACCCTGTTGGCGGTTGCAAGTTGCGGCCTGACCCCTTTCGGCTGGGCCCTTCAGGCTTAGCCCCTTACCGAGGGGGCGGAGCCTGTACGCCGGGAGCCAATATGCGTATTTAAGTGCGCTTTAAGCTGGTAAAATTAGAGTTTAGGCGCATTTAATTGCGCGTGGATGACTCTCTTCTCCGAGGCGATCGCGAAGTCATCCGATCTTTAGTGGAACGGGTCCGGCTGCAGCGTCTGGCACGGAACTGGTCGCAAGCGGAACTCGCTCGGCGGATCGGGCTTTCCCGGCGGGCCTATCAGGATTTCGAGACCGGTTACGGCAACCTCAAGCTGACCAATCTGGTGAAGCTTTTGGGCGTGCTGGGGGTTAGCGGCGAGTTGGCGGAGGTCGTCCCCGTACCGAGTCTGGAGCCGAAAGTCGAAGAGCTCCTGAAGCCGACGCGCCAGCGGGCGGGACGCCAGCCGCGCGGATGAAGCACCCAGCGCTCAACGTCCGATGGCCGGATGGAAGGTTGGTGGGCCGGGTGATCAGCCCTGGTGCGACTTACTTCGCCTATGCCCCGGAATGGCTGGCCACCGGCCTTTCGCTTTCGCCGCTAACGGTGCCCTTCAACGGGTCAGCTTACCGACAGCGGGCCCGCGACTTCGACGGGCTGCCGGGATTTCTGTCGGACTGCCTTCCGGACCAATGGGGGCGCCGGCTGATGCTCCAGGAGTTTAGTTCGAGAGGCGAAACGATGACGCCACTGCGTATGCTGGCGTGGGTGGGCCGACGCGGTCTGGGAGCGCTCAGTTTCGAGCCGGCCTTCGACGAAGGGGCGGGCGCGCGATCCTGGGAGGCGGTGTCCGCGTCCTTGCTCGCGCGGGAGGCCGAGGCAGTGCTGCAGGCGCGGCCGCCGGAGGCTTTTGCGCGGTTGCGGCGTGGCGGCACCGCGGGCGGGGCGCTGCCGAAAGCCTGCGTCGCGCTGCTTCCGGATGGCGCTATCCTGATCGGGGGCGACGTGGCGGCGAAGGCCGTCCTGCGTCCGGGCTCACGGCTGGGGCTGGTGAAGATCCACATGGAGGGGCAGGACGTGACCCGGGTATCGGACGGGCGGCTCGAACACGCCTATATGCGGATGTGCGCCGCCGCCGGCATCCGGACGGCCAAGACCGAGGTGCTGCGAGATAACACCCAGGGCGGTGCCGCGCATCATCTTTTCGTGGAGCGGTTCGATGCGACCGCGGGCAAGCGGCTTCACGTGGTCACACTGGCGGGACTGATGCATCGCTATGAGTTGCACTACCGAGACCTACTCCTAGTGGCCCGACGGTTGACGCAGGACCACGCCGAGGTGCTCGAAGCCACGCGGCGGATGATCTTCAACGTACGCGCGTCCAACCAGGACGACCACGGGAAGAACCACGCCTTCATCGTCGACGATCGACTCCAGTGGCGGCTTTCACCTGCCTACGACGTGACGCTGAACGCGGACGAACAGACCTTCTCAGGCTTGTCTCCGGCGAGCTTTGGCCGCTCGCCACGGCTCGAAGCGATGCGCGCGGTGGCGGCCGACGCCGGCGTTTCGAGCGTCGAATTCAGCCAAATTGACGCGGAGGTTGCCGCCGCGATCGCTCGTTGGCCGGAA
Organism: Opitutia bacterium Tous-C8FEB; assembly: GCA_002304435.1. GTDB lineage: Bacteria > Verrucomicrobiota > Verrucomicrobiia > Opitutales > Opitutaceae > ER46. The sequence goes on from NEUZ01000085.1 coordinate 9,362, forward strand.
TTCGCGGCCGCCGCCGAAGTGCCGCGGAACTACGTGGCGCGCGCGCAATCGATCCACGAGGCGATCGCGGAAGAGTTACCGGCGACGGTGACCTCGCGACCGGGAAAACGGAGCCGACGGCGGCTGTGGGAATAATTCCCGCGCACCAGGAGGAGCCCGCAGCAGGGGTCCGCCCACGTCCAAGTTCAGAGTTCCTCGGGCCAGACGCGCTCGTGGCGGGTCCAGTGCGCCCGCAGCGCGGGGGAGTGGTTGTCCAGCACCGCCTGAACCACCATCGCATCATCGAGCAGCCCGACCTCCGGCACCGCGTCCGGGATGCGGTCGGCGCCCTTCAGGAAGTACAGCAGCGCGAAGGTGGCGGCGCGGAGGGCCGGGCCGGAGGCGCCGGGACCTTCCTGCGCCTCCTCCACAAAGCGGGCCAACACGTCCAACCGGCGGCGCAGGCGCGAGCCTTCCTCCACCCGGGCGAGCTTCCGCTGCAGGGACGCCCACAGGCCCAGTAACCCCTTGATCGCCTGCGGGGTGACCAGCTCCGCTCCCTTCTCCACATAGCTCGGAATCCCGATGATTTCCCCGGCGGCGGGGGTGGCCAGGTGACGGTCGAGGGCGGAGGGTAGACGGGAGGGGGCAGAGGTCATTTCGTTGACAAGGATATAAGCCAGAGCCGACCACCCGGCAACTGGCGAAGGAGGGTTTTGGCGGCGGGTTTCGCAGCCGAGACCGGCTACCGGGAGCGCGTCAAACGCAGGAACCGCAGCGGCAGGAAGACCGCCGCGAAGCCCAAGCCGCCGGCGATGCCCGCCCAGATGCCCGCGGCACCCCACGGTCCCACGATGCCCAGCCCATAACCCAGCGGCAGCGCCAACCCCCAATAGGCCACCAGGGTGATCACGACCGGCACCCGGACGTCCAGCAGGCTGCGCAGGAGCGCGGCGGAAATCACCTGCACCCCGTCGGCCAGTTGGAATACGGCGGCGACGGCCAGCAGGCCGGTGGCCAGCCCGATGACCGCGGGATCGGCGGAGAACGCGGCGGCGAGGGGGCGGCCGGCGAGCCAGAACAGGGTCATAAACCCCAGCATACAGGCCAGCCCGGCCCCGAGGGCGCCTAGGCCGAGGGGGCGGAAACGGTCCCGCTCGCCAGCGCCCACCGCGTGGCTCAGCCGCATCCCGGCGGCCATCGACAGGCCCAGCGGCACCATAAAGGTCAGGGAGGCGCAGGTGATGGCGATCTGGTGCGCGGCGAGGGGTACCGCCCCGAGCCAGCCCACCATCAGGCCGGAGACCGAGAAGGCGGTGGCCTCGAACAGGAGCATCCCGGCGGCGGGCAACCCCACCCCGAGCATCTCGCGGAACCGGCTGGCGGACCAAGTCCGTCCGGCGGGCGCGGCACCGTCCGCCGCGGCGGCCACGGGCCGGGCGACGCCCAGGCGGCGGTCGCGCCGGATCCAAAGCCAGAGGGCGAGCGTGGCGCAGATCCGGGCGATCAAGGTGGCTACCCCCGCGCCCGTGAGCCCCCAGGCGGGGGCGCCCCAATGGCCGTAGATTAAGATCCAGTTGAGCAGGGCATTGAGCGCCACCGCCCCGAGCGTGATGACCATCGGCACCCAAGGGTGACCCATCGCCTCGGCGAACTGCCGCAGCGTCAATTGCAGCAGCACCGGCACGATCGAGGCGGCGCAGAGGAGGAAGTAAGGTCCCACGGCCGCCACGACCTCGGGTGGTTGCCCGAAACGATGCAATTGCGTAGCCAGCACCCCCATCAGGAGCAGTTCCGCCAAGCCGAAGCCGACGGCGAGCAGGCCCCCGTGGCGGAGGTATTCCCGGGCCTCCCAGGGGGAGCCGGCGCCGCGCGCCCGGGCGACGAAGACCGCGACCGGCAGCATCAGGCCGATCCCCATCACGTAGAAGATGTTAAAGATGTTGCTCGCGAAGGCGGAGGCGGCCAGCGGCACCGTGCCGGCGTGGCCGATCATCGCGCTGTCCGTGACGCCCATCAGCATCTGGCTGACCTGCCCGACGATCATCGGCACCGCCAAGGCGACGGTGGGTCGAAGTTCACGCCGGGCGGCGGCGACGAGGCTCATCCGGGGACGCTCGCGGGTCGCGCGCAGCCCGTCGAGCTCCGGCTGGGGGGGGGTCGGGGTGGAAAGGGGTCAGGGCGAAACCTGCAACCGATACGGGGGCCTATCGGTCGCGGAGCAGTTCCCCGCTTCGGCCGGTTGCAAGTTTCGCCCTGACCCCTTTCCGCAGCCAGCAGCGCGATGGGTATCAGTCCGAAAACGGAGTTCAGCATCGAGGGCCGGCCGTTCTACGTGACGGAGGACGGCAAGGGCC
>NEUZ01000086.1 GCA_002304435.1 Opitutia bacterium Tous-C8FEB
GAGAACAAGCCAAGGTAACACGAAGGCGAGCCTTGGCTGGGGGCAGGGCAGGGGGTGAGGCTTCATCGGGGTGGGGTGGGGCCGGTCCCGGTCCGCACGGGCCGCCGGTCGTCCTCAGGGTCAAGACCACCGCGTCCCGCGCGCCGGGACGGCGGGAGGAGCACGGAAGCATTGTCAGTTGTCAACAATGCAGTGCCGGATGTTCGGCCCGCCGATGCAGGACAGCGCGGAAAGATGGCTCTGCGGGTGCGGTTTGCGGGGGTGGAATCGGGGCCCCGGGCACGAATCGGGCGCGCTGGAGGAGGATTAAGTTAATTGTTAACAATTGCTTTGAGGCCCAGAGCGCCTCTATGGGTGGTGCGTTTAGTTCCCCGATGCCCTTCCCGCCCCTTCGTTTCCGCCTGCTGTGGTGGGCCCTTGCCGCGCTGGCCGGCGGCGGGCCTGCGGTGGCTGCTGCACCGCCTGACGTCGTGTTCATCCTCGCCGACGACCTCGGCTGGGGGGACCTCCGCTGTTACGGCAACCCGGTCGTCGACACCCCGGTCCTCGACGCGCTCGCGGCCGGCGGGGTGCGCTTCACCGACCACTACTCGCCCTCTTCCCTCTGCGCACCGGCGCGCGCGGGCTACCTGACCGGCCGCCACAACCACCGCACCGGCGCGGTCGACGTGCCGAGCAACCGCGGCCTCGACCGGCTGGACCTGGCAGAGCGCACCTTCGGGGACCACTTCCGCCGCGTGGGCCACGCCACGGCGCTGATCGGCAAGTGGCACAACGGCGCGTACTGCCGCGACCACCTGCCGCATCGGCGCGGCTTCGACCGCTTCGTCGGCTACGCCAACGGCGGCCAGGATTACTGGCGGTGGAACCTGCAGCGCGACGACGCGCCGTTTCCCTACGACGGCCGCTACCTGTCCGACGCGCTCACCGACGAGGCGATCCGCTTCGTCCGCGAACAGCGGGGCCGCCCGCTCGCGCTGTTCCTCGCCCATCCGGTCCCCCACAGCCCGCTGCAGGCGCCGGAGCCCCTCGTCGCGAAGTACCGCGCCCGGCTCGGCCCCGCGGCCGCCGACGCCGTCGTGCTCACCTACGCGATGATCGAGGCGATGGACGCCGGGCTTGGCCGCCTCTTCGCGGCGCTGCGCGAGGAGGGCCGCTGGGAAAATACGATCATCGTCTTCACGAGTGACAACGGCCCGGTGCTGCGCCGCGACGCGACGCACGGCCCGCAGCGTCGCTTCAACGGCCCGTTTTCCGGCGAGAAGGAGTCGGTCCTCGAGGGCGGCCTGCGCGTGCCTGCGATCGTCGCGTGGCCCGCGGGCTTCCCCGGCGGCCGCGTCGTCGCGACGCCGGTGCACGGCTGCGACTGGCTCCCGACCCTGCTCGCCGCGGCGGTCGCCCGGCCCTGGCCGGAGGCGCCCGTGTTCGACGGTGCGGACCTCACGCCGCTGCTGCGCGGCGAGCCGGCCCCCGCGCTCGCGGCCCGCGCGCTGCCCTTCCAGCGCAACCGCTATGCCCCGGCGGCGGGGGAGAACGCCGCCTTCCGGCGCGGGCAGTGGAAGCTGGTCTGGCCGGGGGACGAGGCCGTCCTGCGCAAGGACGGCACGCGCGACAACCCCTCGTATCTCCGGGGACTGGTGCACCCGCATTGGGAGATGCCGCTCGACCGGCAGCTCGACGCGCCCGTTCCCGCGCCCCCGCGCCGCCCGCGGCTCTACGACCTCGCGGCGGACCCCGCGGAGCAGCGGGACGTGGCCGCGGAGCATCCGGAACTGGTGGCGGAGCTCGCGGCCCAGCACGCCGCGTGGTTCGCGCGGGTGGAGACCGAGTGGCGGGCGGCCCGCGCGCGCATCCTCGCCCACGATCGCGACTATTGGCGCGGGCGGCCCGCCCCGGACCCCGCCACCCTGTTCCGCGACTTCTGGCTGTGGCGCTCCGCCCCGCCGGGTACCGATCCCGCCACCGCCGATCCGCTCCGGGTGTTCCGGGGCTTCTGGACCGAGGGAAACCAATGAGCTCGGCCCGCAAGACCCGATTCCTGCCCGCCGCGGCGCTTGGCCTGCTCGCCGCGCTGGCCTCCCCCGCCCGCGCGGCGGCGCCCGCGGAACGCCCGAACCTCCTGCTGATCGTCACCGACGACCAGGGCCCCTGGGACCTCGGCAGCGCGGGCAACCCGCACCTCGACACCCCGCACCTCGACGCGCTGGCGCGGGACGGCGTCAGCTTCGCCCGCTACTACGTCGCGCCGGTGTGCTCGCCCACGCGCGCGGGCTTGATGACGGGCCGCTACGCCTTCCGCACCGGGCTCTACAACACCCGCTTCGGGGGCGACTCGCTCGCGCTCGGCGAGGTGACCGTCGCGGAACTCCTGCGGCAGGCGGGCTACCGCACCGGGCTCTTCGGCAAGTGGCATCTCGGCCGCTATCTCGGTTACCAGCCCCATCAGCGCGGCTTCGACGAGTTCCTCGGCCACTACCAGGGCCACATCGAGCGCTACGAGTACGCCGATCAGTTCGTCCACAACGGGCGGCCGGTCACGACCCGCGGCTACGTCACGGAGCTCGTGACCGACGCCGCGATCGCGTTCATCGACGAGACGCGGCGCCAGAGCCCGGGCGCGCCTTTCTTCGGCTATGTGGCCTACAGCGCCCCGCACTCGCCCTACCAGCTCGACACCTCGCACGCGCACCAGCCCAAAGGCGACGCGCTGATCACGAAGTATCTGCGCCGCGGACTCGAGCTGCCGCAGGCGCGTATCTACGCGATGATCGAGCGCGTCGACACGAACGTCGGCCGCCTGCTCGCGCACTTGGAGGTGACCGGGCTGGCGCGGGACACGGTCGTCGTGTTCCAAAGCGACAACGGCGGGGTGAGCCGGCACTGGACCGGCAACTTCCGGGGCTTCAAGGCGCAGGTGTACGAAGGCGGTGTGCGCTCGCCGTTGTTCGTGCGCTGGCCGGGCCGTTTCCCCGCCGGGGGCCTGGTGCGTGCGCAGGCGGCGCACGTCGACCTGCTGCCGACGTTCTGCGAACTGGCCGGGGTGGCGCCTCCCGCCGACCGTCCAATCGACGGGCGCAGCCTCGTGCCGCTCCTGCGCGCCGGTCAGGGCGAGCGCCACCAGCCCTTTGTGTACCACACGTGGAACCGGCTCGCGCCCTCGCCCGACACCAACTGGGCCATCAGCGACCAGCGCCACAAGCTGGTGGGCGCCTCCGGGGGGGGCGGCAAGGCCAAGGCCGCCGGCTGGCAGCTCTTCGACCTCGAGCAGGACCCGGGCGAGCAACACAACCTGGCGGCCGCGCAACCCGGGCGGGTGCAGGCCCTGCGCGCGGAGTTCCTGCGCTGGTACGGCGAGGTGACCCGCGGCGTGACCTTCGCGCCCGTGCCCATCCCGGTCGGCCACGCGGACGAGAACCCGGTCGAGCTACAGCCGAGCTGGGCCCGGCTGGGCGGCGAGGGCGTGAGCTACGTCTTCGAGGCTTACGACTGGGACACCATCGAGGGCTGGTCGCGGCCCGGGCAGTTCGCCGAGTGGCGGTTGAACGTCACGCGCGCAGGGCGCTACGAGGTGGAGGTCGACTACGGGTGCGCGCCCGCCGCCGCGGGGGGGCGGCTGCGGCTCTCGGCCGGCGGGGCAGGCGTCGAGCTCACCACGCGGCCCACTGGGACACCGAACGTCTTCGCCCGCGCGCGGGCCGGGTTGCTGGAACTGCCCGCGGGACCGTTGACGCTCCGGGCCGAGGTCGCGGCGCCGCCGCCCACCGGCGAATTGATGCGGCTTAACCGCCTCCGCCTGCGTCACCTCGATTGACGAGGCCTTCCCCTTCCGTCGCCGCCGCTGCCGCCGCGCTCGCCTCCGCCACGGTCCCCGTGACCGCGTCCGGGTTGGCGCTGGCGTTTCAAGCGCCGGGCGGGACCACCCGGCGCAGGGTGTAGGTCTCCCCGCCCGCGAGGTCCGCGGGCCGCAGGGTGGTCCAGGGGTCCCACGGGGCGGCGATGAGCCGGCCGCTGAGCCCGTCGCTGCGTGGCGAGAGCAGCCATTCGACGCAGTCCAGCGCGCGCGCGAGCGGGGCCGGATCCCCGGCACGCTGGCGTTGCGCGGCGGCGTATTCCGCCTCGCCCGCCACGGCGGGTCCGAGGGCGAGCACCTCCTCCGTCAACCGGGTATGGATCGCGCCGGGGGCGAGGGCGTTGATGTCGAGCGGGCGCCCCTGTTCCTCCGTGGCGATCGTTTCGACGAGCCGCACGACGGCGGTCTTTGCGGCGCCGTAGGCGGAGAAGTTCGGCCGCGGCTTGGTCGCGCCGCCGCCCGAGAAGCAGACGACCTTGGCGCGCCGTTCCGCGCGCTCCAGGAGCGGCGCGCAGGCCCGCAGCGCGAAATACGTGCCGTCGAGATTCGCGCGTACGGTCGCGCTCCAGCGCGCGGGATCGGCGGCGAGCGCGCGGCCGATTTCTCCTTGGACGCCAGCGCACGTGACGAGCGCATCGAGGCCGCCCCAAGCGGTCGCGATCTCCGCTGCAGCGGCGCGTACCGCGGGCCAGTCGGCGACGTCGGCCCGGCTAGCGCGGAACGTGGGTCGGGCCGCAGCGAGCTCAGTTTGGTCTGATCTCGCCCAGCCCCATACCGCGTGGCCGGCATCGAGTAGCCGGAGTGCGAGGGCCCGGCCGATGCCGGTGCTGGAGCCGGTGACCAGGACGCGCATCGGGGGGCGGCCGGTCAGCGCCGGCTCTCGTAGACCCAGCGGTTGGCCTCCAGCCAGCGGAGGGTGCGGATCACCCCCTGCTCGATGGTGAGGCGCGGTTTCCAGCCGGTGGCCTGAATGCGGCGGGTGTCGAGAAAGATGAACGGGTTGTCGCCGATCCAGCCGCGGTCGCCGCCGGTGAAGTCGAGCCGGGGCTCAAGGCCGAGCGCCGCGCAGATGAAGCGGATGCTGTCCTTCACCTGCACGAACTCCGGCGTGCCAAGATTGTAGACCTGGGTGCGGTGGCGGGCGCCGCGGGCCGAGCCGAGGCGGGCGACGTGGAGGATGGCGTCGACGCAGTCTTGGACGTAGAGGTAGCTCTTGCGCTGGGAGCCATCGCCGAGCACTCGCAGGTGGTCGGGGTGGGCGAGGAGCTGCTGGTAGAAGTCGAAGACGTGCCCGTGCGTGTAGCGCTCGCCGAGGATCGAGACGAAGCGGAAAAGGTAGGCCTCGTCGAGCTGGCCGCCCTCGGCATAGGCGGCGATCAGCCCCTCGCCGGCCGCCTTGGAGGCGCCGTAGAGGGAGGTCTGGACGGGAAAGGCGTCGTCCTCGGGTGTGGGGCGGTCGGGCGTGACGAGGGCCTCGCCGTAGACCGAGCCGGTGGAGGAGAAGGCGAGGCGGCGCACGCCGTTGGCGCGCATCGCCTCGAGCACGTTGAACGTCGCGATCGTGTTCTGGTGGAGATCTTTCTCCGGGTGAGACCAGCCGTCCTTGATATCGGCGTTGGCGGCGAGGTGGAACACGAAGTCCGCGCCGGCCATCGCGGCGCGGAGGGCGGGCAGGTCGAGGTTGTCGCCCTCGACGAGCCGGAACTCGGGGTGCGCCGTCGCCCCCTCGAGGAAGCGGCGCTGGCCGGTCGAGAGGTTATCCCAGCCGGTGACGCGGACCCCGTCGGCCAGCAGGCGGTCGACGAGGGTGGAGCCGATGAAGCCGGCGGCGCCGGTGACGAACGCGTGCCGGAGGGCCGGGGGCTGGGGGGCCGCGCTCACTTCAGGAGCATGTCCTTCACCGTCTTGCCCGCGGGGATCATCGGCAACACGTGCTCGGTGTAGGGGACGATGATGTCGAGGACGTACGGACCGTCGTGGTCCAGCATTTCCTGGATGGCGGCGCGGAGCTCGCTCTTCTTGATCACCCGGCGGCCCTTGACCCCAAAGCCTTCGGCGATCTTCACGAAGTCCGGGTAGAGGCCGGCGGGGTTATCGGGGCTGCCGACATCCGACTCGTCGCCGAGAATGGTGTTGCCGCGGACGCTGCCGTAGAAGCGGTCCTCCCATTGCACGACCATCCCGAGGTGCTGGTTGTTGAGGATCATCGCCTTGGCCGCGATGCCCTCAATCTTGCAGGTCGCCAGTTCCTGCACGTTCATCACGAACGAGCCGTCGCCGTCGATATCGATCACTTGCTTATCGGGGCAGGCCACCTTGGCGCCCATCGCGGCCGGGTAGCCGAAGCCCATCGCGCCGAGGCCGAGGGAGCTGAGGTAGCGGCGGGGCTCGTTAAAGCGGTAGAACTGCGCGGCCCACATCTGGTGCTGGCCGACGCCGGTGGTGATGATGGCGTCGCCCTTGGTGAGCTCGTACAGGACTTGGACGGCCTCCTGGGGGACGATGTGGCGGCTCTCCTCGTAAGCGAAGGGGTGGTCGCGCTTCCACGCGCCGACCTGCGTGTGCCACGCGGTGGTGTCGGGCGGGGTGAAACGGGCGGCGGTGGCGAGCTCGACGAGGCGGCCGAGGGCGTGCTTCACGTCGCTGACGACCGCGAGGTGGGCTCGCTTGTTTTTGTGGTGCTCGGAGGCGTCGATATCGATGTGAACGATCTTCGCCTGCGCGGCGAAGTGCCGCGTGTCGCCGGTGATCCGGTCATCGAACCGGGCGCCCACGCAGAGGAGCAGGTCGCACTGGTCGACCGCCCAGTTGCCGTAGGCAGCGCCGTGCATGCCGAACCATTGCAGCGAAAGGGGGTGCGACTCGGGGAAGCCGCCGACGCCCATCAGGGTGGTCGCGACTTGGATATTGGTCTTTTCGGCGAAGGCCTTCAGCTCGGCGTGGGCCTCTGCGGAGATGATGCCGCCGCCGGCGTAGAGGATCGGTCGCTTCGCCTCGGCGATGTGCGCGAGAACCTGCTGCAGGGTTGCGTCGTTGGCGCGCGGGATCGCGCTGGCGTAGGGGCTGCGGAACTCGACCGCCGCAGGGAACACCGGCTGGAACTTCGCCTGCTGGATGTCCTTCGGGATGTCGATGATGACCGGGCCCGGGCGGCCGCTGCGGGCGAGGTGGAAGGCCTCCTTGAAGATCCGCGGCAGGTCACGGACGTCCAGCACTAGGTAGGAGTGCTTCACGATCGGCAGCGTCATCCCGTAGAAATCCGTCTCCTGGAACGCCATCTTGCCGATGTACTTCGAGTACACCTGGCCGGTGATCGCGATCAGCGGGATGGAATCCATAAACGCGTCCGCGATGGCAGAAACGAGGTTGGTGGCGCCGGGGCCGGAGGTGGCCATGCAAACGCCGACCTTGCCGGTGGCGCGCGCGTAGCCCTCGGCGGCGAAGGAGCCGCCCTGCTCGTGGCGGGGCAAAATCACGCGGATCTTGTCCGTGCGGGCCAGCGACTGGTGGAGCTCCTGGGACGCGCCGCCCGGGTAGGCGAAGACCACGTCGACCCCCTCGCGGACTAGGCACTCGACGACGCAGTCGGAACCCTTCATTTCGCGGCCGACTTCGGCCTGAGGAAACGCGGCGGGGGAGGTATGTTCTTTTTTCATAGCGGGAGCTGGTCCGGATCGAAACGGCGAGGAGAAAGGCCTTGCCGGAAGGAGGCAAGCCCGCGGAACGCTCGCGGCCCGGGCCGGGCCGGCCGGCTCAGCGGTACTCCCGCCGCAGGTTACTCGGCAGCAGGCCGAGTTCCTCCCGGTACTTCGCCACCGTCCGCCGGGCGATGGTGATCCCCCGCTCCTGCAGCTTGGCCACTAGGTCCTGATCGCTGAGGGGGCTCGAAACGTCCTCCACGTTGATCAGGTCGGCGATCATCTCTTTGACGCTAGTGTTGGACACCGCCGCGCCGCTCTCCGCTTGGTAGCCGGGGGTGAAGAAGTACTTTAGCTCGAACACCCCGTGCGGGGTCTGGGCGTACTTGTTGGCGATCGCCCGGCTCACGGTGGTCTCGTGCACGCCCACGACGGCCGCGACCTGAGTCATCGTCAGCGGCTTCAGCGCGGACACGCCCCGCTCGAAGAAATCGCGCTGCACGTTGATGATCTCGCGCGTGATGCGCTCGATGGTGCGCTGGCGCTGCTCGATGGAGTCGATGAGGAACTTGCCGGAGCGGATCCGCTCGCGGAGGTACTCGCGCTCGTCCTTGGAGAGGGTGCCCCGTGCGATCATATCCCGATAGGCGCCCGAGATGCGCAGGCGCGGGATGTAGTCGCTGTTCAGCACGATCTTCCAGTCTTCGCCATCGCGCTCAATGATCACGTCGGGCACGACCGCGCGGTTGCTGTCGTCGGCGAAGCGCCGGCCCGGCGCCGGGTCCAGCTTACCGATCTCCTCGATCGCCTCCTGCACGTCCTCGGGGTCGGCGTCGAGGCGCCGCGCGAGGTCCGGGATGCGCCGGCGGGTGAGGAGCTCGAAGTACTCGGCGAGAATGCGGTGCGCGAGGGTGCCGGAGCGGCCCTTCGCGGCGAGCTGATGGAGGAGGCAACCCGCGAGGTCCTGCGCGCCGATGCCGGGGGGATCGAAGGTCCGCAGGCTCGCGACGGCCGCCTGCACCGCGGCGAGGGGCAGGCCCGTCTGGAGGGCCACGTCCGGCGGGGATTGGGTGAGGAAGCCGGCGTCGTCGAGGCAGCCCACCAGATGCCGCATCGCCTCCATCTCCTGGGGCGCGAGGTCCGCGAGCTCCGCCTGGCGCAGCAGGTGCTCCTGTAGGGAGGTCTCGCTGACGAGGGAATCGAACAAGTGCTGGCGCCGTTCCGCGTCCTCGGAGGTCGCCGGCTGGGCGCCGCCGATGCTCGCCATATGGTCCCGCCAGTCTTCGTCGAGCTTGCCCAGAATCTCGAACTCGCGGTCCTTGGAAAAATCCATCTCGTCCCGCCGCGGTTCGCCCTCGCCCGCGTCGATGGGGCGTTCGCCGGCGCCGTCCTCGCCGCCGGCCTCGGGGGCGTCCGTGGGCGCGTCGAGGCTCACACCTTCGAGGGGCAGTTCCTCGAGGGTGGGATTGGCCTGCAGCTCCTCTTGGATCACCGTCCGCAGGTCGAGAGCGGCAACCTGGAGGATCTTCAGCGACTGACGCAGCTGCGGCGCCAGAACCTGGGTCTGGGTCTGGCGCTGGCGTAGATCGTTACTGAAGGCGGCTCCGCTCATGCGGTTAGGTGGAATCTGGGATCATCGGGCGCCGGCCGCCGCGGGCACCACCGGAGCGGCGCCGGATTCACTTACCCCCCAGAGGGCTTTTACGTAGTCGGACAAGGTCCGGGTCGTCGGGCCGAAACGCCCGCCGTAGAGGTGTTCCTCAAGGTCGCGGACGATTTCGCCGGCCGCTTGGTAGCGCCGATCGCGGTCGCGCGTGAGCATCCGCTGCAGGATCGCCTCGAGTGGGGCGCCGATATCCGCCCGCAGGCTGCCGAAACGGGGGATGGGGAGGGTGAGGATGTTGCGCCGCGACTGCGCGCGGTCCGCGGAGCGGAAGAGATTTCGGCCCAGCAGCAGCTCCGTGAGGACGATGCCCAGCGGGAACAGGTCGGCGCGGGCGTCGGTCACGGCGTAGCTGGCCTGCTCGGGCGAGAGGTACTCGTCCTTCCCTGCGATCACGCGGCCTTCCTCATTGTACATCAGGTTCAGGGCCTTCGCGATGCCGAAGTCCGTCAGCTTCACGTCGCCCTCGAAGGAGAGCAGCACGTTCTTCGGGCCGATGTCGCGGTGTACCAAATTGAGGTGGCGGCCCTCCGCGTCGCGCTGCGCGTGCGCGTAGGCGAGGCCGCTGGCCACGCGCGAAATGATGAACGCGGCAAGGTCCACCGGCACGGGGCGGCCCGTCTCCCGGTGGCGGTCGAGGAATTGCTCGAGGCTCAGGCCACGAACAAATTCCATCACCATAAAGTACTGCCCGCCCGCGCGTCCGAGGTGGTAGGTCTGGACGATGTTCGGATGGATCAGGTCGGCCACCAGTCGGGCCTCGCCGATGAAGTTGTTCTGGAAGTCCTCGAGCGCGGAGTACTCCTCCCGGATCACCTTGATCGCGACGACCTTGCGAAAATGCCCGGCACCCAGCTGCCGTGCCTCATAGACGACCCCCATCCCGCCCTCGGCGATCTTGCGCGTGAGCTCGTAGCGCAGGTGGTCGAAGAGGTGCTTGAGATCCGCCATCACCCTCAGTCAACCCCCCGTGCAAAACCGTGGCAAGAGTCGAGACGTCAAAACGGCCCGAAAACTGCTGCACGGGGGTTTGACAGGCCCGCGCGCGGGCCCACGGTCGGGGGATGATCACGTTGACGGCCCGCGCGGCCCGGCAGGTGCGGACGATGCAGGCGGAGCTGAACGACCCGGCCAAGCAGTTGCGCGTGCTGGTGGAAACCGGGGGCTGCTCCGGCTTCCAGTACGGGATGTCGTTCGACGAGCCGAAGGCCGACGATGCCCGCTGCGAGAGCGAAGGCGTGGCGGTGCTGATCGACCCCACCAGCCTCGCGTACCTGTCGGGTTCGACGATTGATTTCGACGACGGTCTGCACGGCAAGGGCTTCGACATTCGCAATCCGAACGCCCAGAGCACCTGTGGCTGCGGGAAGTCGTTCGCCTGACGCGGCCAGCGCCCCGCGTTCTTCGTCACCCCGAAACCCCGACCGCGCGTGAGTACCTCGCACTCCCCCGAGTCCGAAGCGGCGGAGCAATCCTCAGCCCCCAGTCTGCGGCAGCTGTCCGGCTGGATCCTCGGCCCTGGTGCGCTGATCCTGACGCTCGTGTTGCCCCCGCCGCCGGGCTTGAGTCCCGAAGGGTGGCGCACGGCCGGCGCCGCCCTGCTGATGGCGATCTTCTGGATTTGTGAGTCGGTGCCGATCCCGGTCACCGCCCTGCTGCCGCTGATCCTGTTCCCGGCGCTCGGGCTGGGGGACATCCGCGAGACGGCCGCGCCGTTCGCGAATCCCGTCATTTACCTGTTCCTCGGCGGGTTCCTGATCGCGCTGGCGATGCAGCGTTGGAATCTCCACCGGCGGGTGGCCATCAACCTGATCGGGGTTCTGGGCACGCGGCCGGACCGGCTCGTCGGCGGCTTCCTGCTCGCCTCGGCCGCGGTCAGTATGTGGGTGAGCAACACGGCCACCGCCCTGATGATGCTCCCGATCGCGCTCTCGATCGTGCAATTGCTGCCGCGGGAGGGTGGGACGGAAGCGCCGGGCAACCGTGCCTTCGCCACCGCGCTGCTGTTGGCCGTGGCGTACGGCGCCACGACAGGTGGGATGGCCACCCTAATCGGCACGCCGCCCAACGCCCTCCTCGCCGCCTATGTCGCCAAGTCCTACGGGCTCACCCTCGGGTTCGGCCAGTGGATGCTCTTGGGTGTACCCGTGATGCTGTTCACGTTGCCCATAGTTTATTTGATCCTCACCCGGGTAAGCTTCCGGCTCCAGCGCGGCGAGATCCCGGGGATGGCGGAGCATCTGCGGTCGGCGCGCGCGGAGCTGGGACCCTGGTCCCGCGGGGAGATCGGGGTGCTCTGGGTCTTTGTGCTCACGGCGCTCGCGTGGGTTTTCCAACCGCTGCTGGCCCGCGCGCTGCCGCTGCTCACCGACACCACGATCGCGATCGCCGGCGGGCTCGCCCTGTTCTTTATCCCGGTGGATCCGCGCCGCGGCGAGTTCCTGATGAACTGGGAGTCGACCAAGGGGCTGCCGTGGGACGTGCTGCTGCTGTTCGGCGG
>NEUZ01000087.1 GCA_002304435.1 Opitutia bacterium Tous-C8FEB
TAAATCGCGCCCGGCCAAGGGGCTGCTTAGGTTGGCGCCAAGAATCGGCTCGCGCTCCTGATGCACTTCCTAGTCGAAATCCTGATCCTTTTCCTGTTGTTGCTCCTAAATGGCGTGTTTGCGATGGCGGAGATCGCCATCGTTTCCTCGCGCAAGGGGCGGTTGAAGAAGCTGGCGGACGAGGGTTCGGCGCGCGCTCGGGCGGCTTTGGCGCTGGCGCAGGCGCCGGAGCGGTTCCTGTCGACGGTGCAGATCGGCATCACGTTGGTCGGCATTTTGGCCGGCGCGCTGGGCGGGGCGACGCTCTCGGGCAAGCTCTCGCCTGTCGTGGCCCGCGTCCCGGCGCTTGCGCCCTACGCGGAGCCCATCGCGATCCTTCTCGTGGTCGGGGCTATCACGTACTTTTCCCTCGTCATCGGTGAGCTCGTGCCGAAACGGGTCGCCTTGAGCAATCCGGAGGGCCGCGCGATGCTGGTGGCCCGGCCGATGACGGGCCTCGCGCGCCTCGCCGCCCCGTTTGTCTGGCTGCTCACGATCTCGACCAACCTCGTGCTCAAGGCATTCGGGCTGGGCCGCGAGGTCGACGCGCCTCCGTCCGCGGAGGAGGTCACGCATATGATCGAGCAGGGGGCCAGCGCGGGCGTCTTCCATCGGGCGGAGCGGGCGATGGTGGAGGGCGTGCTCCGCCTCGATGAACGGCCGGTCACCGAAATTATGACGCGCCGCACGCGCATCGTGTGGCTAGATGTCGACGACACGGACGAGGTGAACTGGCGCAAGATCGTCGCGAGCGGCCATTCGCTTTTCCCGGTCTATGAGGGCACCCGGGACAACGTCCTCGGGATGGTCAGCGTGAAGGCGTTGTGGGCCAACGCGGCGGCCGGGGTGCCAAACAGCATCCGTCACCACCTCCAGGCGCCGCTGTTCGTGCCCATCTCGATCAACGCGATCCAGCTGCTGGAGTCCTTCAAGAAGACGGGCAAGCACCAGGCCCTGGTGACGGACGAGTTCGGCAGCGTGCAGGGGCTCGTGACTCTCATCGACGTGATGGAGGCGATCGTCGGAGACCTACCGGAGCCGGGGGACCGGCGCGCACCGGAGGCCACGCAGCGCGATGACGGATCTTGGCTGGTGGATGGCAGCATGGCCGTCCGGGATTTCCGCGCCCGGCTCGCGCTCCCGGAGCTGCCCGGGGAGGCCGCCGAGAGCTTCGAGACCGTGGGCGGCTTCGTTCTAGACCGGCTCGGCCGCATCCCGCGGGTCAGCGAGGCCTTCGAGTGGGGGGGATGGCGCTGCGAGGTGGTCGATATGGACCGCCACCGGGTGGACAAGGTGCTCGTCTCCCGCGTGGCGCCGGTTGCGCCGGCCGCGCTGCCGGCTCAGCCTTCCTGATCCACCTCGCGCCGGTCAGAGGCGCGTGGTGACGCTGAAGCTCCAGGTGGTCGGCTCGGGGTTCCGGTAGATGAAGTTCGGCCGGCCCTGGGCCGGGTTGAACGAGGTCGCGCCGGTGACGCGGTAACTTACGGCGACCAACGGCCTTGATCACGCGCGGATCTGCGAAGTCCGCGTTTACGGCTGAGGGTCGGAGGGACCGATCCCGCCCGGCGTTGACCTCGCCCGGGGTAATCTTCTCGCTCGGGACGTCCCCGGCCTCACGGAGCCCCAATGCCCAACCCCCGCCAACGGCGACTCTTCGCTTGGATCCTGAGTGTGGCTGCTCTCATGCCTTCGTTGGCGGCGCAGCGCGGCGATGCGCCGGACGCCCGCTTGCGTTCTGGAGCGGAGCAACTGGGTCTGTTTCACCTCCCACCGGGCTTCGCGATCCAGCTCGTCGCGGCGGAGCCGGACCTGGGTAAGCCCCTCAATCTTGCCTTCGATGCCGCCGGCCGCCTGTGGGTGACCACCACCGCGCATTACCCCTGGCCGGCGCGGACGGACGCCCTCGGGCGGCCGATCGGGGATTTTGCGCGTGACTGGGAGGACAACCGCCTCGCCTTCCGCGGCTTGGTGCGGCCCCCGGAACCCGAAACGCAGGCGCGCGACCAATTGCGCGTGCTGTCCGATTTTGATCCCGTCACGGGGCGCGCGCGGCGCACGGAGGTGTTTGCCGATGGCCTCAACATCCCCGTGGGCGTGACGCCCCTGCCGCGGCCGCCCGGGGCCCGCGGGGCCGCGGTCGTCGTCCACTCGATCCCCGGCATCTGGCGGCTCGAGGACACCGACGGCGACGGGCGCGCCGACCGGCGGGAGCCGCTCTACGAGGGCTTTGGGTTCAAGGACACGCACGGGATGGCTTCCAGCTTCACCCCTTGGCCCGACGGCTGGATCTACGCGACCCACGGGTTCGCGAACCGCAGCGAGATCCGGGATCGTTCCGGGCGGGTGACGAAGCTCGAGAGCGGAAACACGTTTCGTTTCCGCGCGGACGGTTCGCGCTTGGAGCCGTGGGCGCACGGCCAGACGAATCCGTTCGGCCTCGCGTTCGACGCCCGCGGTGACGTGTACACGGCGGATTCCCACTCCAAGCCGGTCTACCTGCTCCTTCGCGGCGGCTTCTACGAGGGGATCAACCGCCAGCACGACGGCCTCGGCTTCGCGCCGCCGATCACGCTCGACAGCCACGGCTCCAGCGCGATCGCGGGGATCACCGTGTACGCCGCCTCCCAGTTCCCGGAGGAGTACCGCGGCAACGTGTTTAACGGGAATCCCGTCACGCGCCGCGTCAATCGGGCTCGGCTCGATTGGACGGGGTCCACGCCGAAGGCGGTCCGGCAGGCCGACTTTCTCACCTGCGATGATCCCTCCTTCCGACCCGTGCAGGTGGTGCTCGGTCCCGATGGCGCGCTCTGGATCGCGGACTTCTATAACCCGATCATCGGTCACTACGAGGTGCCCCTGACGCACCCCGCGCGGAACCGGACGCACGGCCGGATCTGGCGCGTTTACTGGCGGGGTGAGGATGCCACGGTGCCGCCTCCGGCGTTGCCCGACCTCGCGCAGGCCGGCGCGCCCGCGCTAGTGGCCGCGCTGCGGGATCCGAACCTGGCGGTCCGCTCACTGGCCGCGGGGGAGCTGGCGGGTCGCGTTGTTCCGGAGGAGGCGCGCGCCGCACTCGCGACGCCCGCCGCGCCCTTGCCCCCGGGTGCCGCGCTGCCCGTGGCGTTGCTCCGGGAGCGGCTCGGGGCGACGGACGAGGTGCCGCTGCTGGCGGCGCTCGAGGCGGCGCGCGCGGCGGATGACGAGGCCGCGCTCGCTAGCCTCCGCGCGATGCTGCTCCGAGGACCCCCGGGGCCGGCGGCGGTCGAGCCGTTCCGCACGCTGCTCGCCCGGGTGGGGCCCGGGCACCTCTGGCGGGCGGCGGCCGATCTGTTCGCGCAGCATCCGCAGCCGTGGCAGACGCCGTTGCTCCTCTCGATGCTCGCGCGCGCGCCGGAGGGGGACACACTGCTGGTTTACGGACTCCGTCTGGCGCTCAAGGAGCACGTCGCGCGGGCCTCCACCGAGATTTTGGCCGAACTGGCGGCGGCTCGGCCGGAGGATGCGATCCGCCTGGCCGACGTGGCGGTCGCGGTCGCGACCCCGGCGGCGGCGGAATTTCTCCTCGGTCACTTGGAGCGCGTGGGCGTCGGTGGCCTGCGCGCCGGTGAGTTCGCGCGCCACGCGGTACGACAACTGGGGCCGGGCAAGGCTTCCGCGGTGGAGGCGCTGATCCGTAAACTCGAAGGAGCGCCGCTGGATCAACGTCTGGCGCTCGCCGAGGGAGTGTCGGGCGCCGCGGGTGAACAACTTGGCGGATGGTCGTCCGTCGTTTCAGGATGGTTGGAACGCACGCTGCTCGAGGCTCTGGCCGCGGAAGATCCGGCGATTGCCCGGCGGGCGGCGCAAGCGCTCAAGACGCTGGTCTTGCCGGCCAAGAATGCTCCGCTGCAGGCGCGCGCGCTCGATTCCCGGACCCCGGCCGCAGTGCGGCAGGCCTCCCTTGAGGCCTTCGACTTGGACGCGGCGGGGCAGGGGGTACTCGCACGGATCCTGACCTCCCGAGCCGGGCTGCCCGTGCGGCGGGCGGCGGCGGAGCGTTTGGCGAAACTCCCGGCGAGTGACGCCGCCCGGGAGGCGTTGGCCGGAGCTCTGCCCGCGGCCAGCACGGATCTCGCCATCCTCATCGCGGGTGCTCTGGCGCAGTCCGACGAAGGTGCGGCCTCGCTGGTCGCGCTCGTGGCTGAGGGCAGGGCGCCGGCGGGGTTGTTGCGCCACGCGCGGGTGGCACCCGCTCTCGAACGGCGGGCGCCCGCGGTGCGAGCCCGCGCGGCCGAGCTCACCCGGGAATTGCCGAGTGAGGATGCGCGGCTCGACGCCGTCATCGCCGCGCGGATCGGCGCCCACGGCGAGACCAAGCGCGATGCGCAGCGGGGCGCGGAGGTCTTCGTGCAGCATTGCGCCGCCTGCCACCGGCGTGGGGACGCGGGCGGCAGCGTCGGACCGAGTCTGGACGGGTTGGCGGCGCGAGGCTTGAGCCGCGTGGTCGAGGACATTCTCGATCCCGGCCGGAACGTGGACCCGCTGTTCCGGATGGCCTCCGTGACCCTACGTGACGGCGCGGAGCGTTCCGGGTTCAATCCACGGCGGGATGCGGAGGGCGTGACCTTGGCGGACGCGGCGACGGGCCGGGACTTCCGGATCGCGAGCCGGGAGATCGTACGCCTCGAGCCGTCGGCCCAGTCGGCGATGCCGGCCGGCTTCGAGAACTCGCTCCCGGATCGCGATTTCCACGACCTGCTGGCATTCCTGCTCGGGCCTTGAGCCGCCAGAACGTGGCGCTGCCGCAGCTCGAGACTTCAGGCGGACGCCAAAGAAAAACGCCGACCCGGGGGGATCGGCGTTTCCGAAAACTGGCGGGATGGACGGGACTCGAACCCGCGACCTTCTGCGTGACAGGCAGACGCTCTAACCAGCTGAGCTACCACCCCGTTGACCGGGAAAGAGCGCGGACGGTAGGTTCGGCCGGGGGTGAGTCAAGCGTGGTTTTCCCTTGTCCGCGAAATCTCCCCGCCGTACCCATTCCGCGGCTTCCGCGGTGGTAGCTCAGCCGGATAGAGCAACGGTTTTCTAAACCGTCGGTCCCGGGTTCGAGTCCCGGCCACCGCGCCAAGCCCGCCGCCGCGTCTTTGACGCACGGCTGCCCGGAGAGGCGCTTGACCCGTTGTTAAACGCTCGCCGCGGGTTCGGAGCCGGATCCCTCCCCGGGGATCTTCCTGAGGTTGGAGCTCCAGCGGGCGAGATCCTCGGGTGTGTTTAGGTTCGCGAAGATGCTCGCCGCGTCCGCGGACGCCGCCTCCGGTTCCTCGAGCAAGCCCTGTTCGCCCAGCCGCCGACACACCACCTGCAGTGAATCCCCGCGCCCGAGCGCAGCCTGTAACTCGGGCAGGGCGGAACGGTGCCAGGCGGCCGCCAGCGGCTGATGCTGGCCAACCGCGCGCGGCACCACCGAGAGCCCCCGCTCGCGCGCGCGGTCGACGCTGGCCTCTAGCGAGGAGGCGGGCACCCCGGGGAGATCCACCGCCAACACCCCGAGTACCGGGAGCGGCGACTTGGCCAACGCCCCGATCAGCGCTTCGACCACCCCGCCTTGGCCCGGTTCATCCTCGAGCCGCCGGAATCCCGTCGGGGTCCACACCTGTTCCGCGCGACACGCCAGCCAGAGTGGCCAGCAGCCGGTCCGCGCGAGCGTCCCCGCCTGATGTTCCCCCAGCGTGGACGGTCCCCAAGACAAAGTGGCCTTGTCGCGCCCGAGTCGACGCGCGCGGCCGCCCGCGAGCAGGAGCCCGGCCGCGGTCGGGCAGTCCACCCGCAACCAGCCGCCGCTTAGCACCCGCGCGCGTAGGCCGCCGCGGCCGCGCAGCCACGCCTCGGTCCCGGGCTTCACGGCGCGGTCCATCCACGCGCAGGGCCGGCATTCATCCACGCCCTTGAACACGACCCCCTGCACGGTGAATTCCTTCCCGATGAGCCCCCCGAGGTCCACCCCCCGAGTCAGGACGTTGCGGCGATACGCGTGCGCCGGATGCGGCGGCGTGTCCGGGCGCCGGCGGAGCTCCCGGTGTACCTCCTCCGCGAAGAAGGTGACCTGCCCCCCATAGTTGGCCTTGTAGTCGAGGAAGCGGTCCCCGCGCAGCCCGCGGCCGGCCAGGCATTCGACGGTATCGACCTCCGTGATCGCGTGCACGCCCGGCTCCCGGCCGTGGTGGCCGAAGTAGTTGTGCCCCGGGGAAACGTGGAGCGCAGCGATCCTCACGCGGCGTCCTCCAGACCCAGGCGGGCGCCGCCCGCGTAGACGTTGAAGCGGTCCTCCCGCACAAATCCGGCGAGCGTGAGGCCCGCCCGGCGGGCGCAGGCGATGGCGAGGCTGGAGGGCGCCCCCATCCCCGCGACCACCGGCACGCCGGCCAGTAGCGCCTTCTGCACCAATTCGAATGAGATGCGGCCGCTGAGCATCAGACCGTGGCCGGAGAGCGGGAGCGCGCCCGCGAGCAGCGCGGCGCCGATCACCTTGTCCACCGCGTTATGCCGCCCCGCATCCTCCTGCGCCCAGTCGATTCGGCCGTCGGGCGTCAGCAGCGCACAGCCGTGCACGCCGCCGGTCGCAGCGAAGAGCGGCTGGCGGCCCCCAAGAAGCGCGGGCCAGGCCGCCAGCGCGCTCGGCTCCAGCCGGGGCCCCGGAGCGAGCGGGGGCGCCGTGCGGAATAGCGCGTCGAGGGTGCTCGTCCCGCAGACGCCGCAACTCGACGAGGTGAAGACGTGCCGCGTAAGGCGCGCGAAGTCGACTTCGACCTCCGCGGCGAGGACCGCCTCGACTACATTGCCCGCCTCGCCGCGCGGTTGCTCGCGGCAAGGCAGCAGATCGAGCAAGTCCTCCGCGCGTCGCAGGATGCCCTCCGTAAATAGGAATCCCGCCGTGAGCTCCCGGTCGTGCCCGGGCGTGCGCATCAGCACGGCCACGCTCCGGCCGCGGATCCGCACCTCGAGGGGTTCCTCGGTCGCAACCACGTCGGTCGCGGCCTCCGCTGCGCGGGCCTCGCGCCAGCGCACGACGGGGGAGGGGGATCGATCCGGATTCACGGGGCGACGATCCGCTCGAGGCGGACGCGGGCGTTGTAGTCCGGGGTGTCGCTACTGGTTTCCCGAGCGTCCCGCGGGAGCAGAACATTGCCCTCCGGCCAGTGGACCTGCAGGGCGCCCGGGGCGAGCGGAGCAAGGAAGATCCGGCCGCGAAAACGTCCGGTCGTGGTCACGAGTTCCACCGCGTCCCCCGGCAGCAGCCGGAGCCGGGCGGCGTCCTCCGCGCCGATGAGGACGCTGTCGCGCGCGGCCCCGGTCAGCGGATCGACCTCCGCGTGGATGAGGGTGTTGAACTGCTTCCCGCGACGGGTGCTGACGTGGAAGGTCCCCTCGGGCGCGCCGGTGCTGGGCAGCGCCGGGGTGGTGAAACGGGCCCGCCCGCCGGGCCGCGGGAACACGCCGCCCGCGCAGAGGTGCCGTCCGCCGTACTGGAAAGCGTCACCGGTCCGCGCCAGCCGCTGGATCCCCTCGTAGAACGGCACCACGCGTGCGATCTCCTCGCGCAGGACTTGGCCGTTCTCCGCACCTAGGAGTCGGGCGCGTTCGGGCCACGCCGCGGCCGCGACGTCACGGAGGATCTTCCACTCCGCGCGGGCCTCGCCAACCTGGCGCGGCAGCTCCGGGCTGAACATCACCCGCCGCTCTGTGCTGGTCTCGGTCCCGCCATCGTCCTGCTCGTAGCGCGTTTTACCCGGTAAGAGCCAGACCTCTTCCGCGGGCTCCAACAGCATCTGGTCGGTCACCAAAATGTCCTGGTGCACCCGCACGGGCACGCGGGCAAGGGCCTCACGGACCCAGTCCGGGTCCGGCAGCGTGCGCAGGAGATTGCCGCCGACGGAGTAGAGGACGTCGAGCTGGCCGCGGTGGGCCGCCTCGACCATCGCCGGGGCGGTGTAACCGGGACCCCGGGGGATGGGAAACCCGTACTGCGCCTCCAGTGCCGCCGCGTTCTCCTCGGTCAGCAGCTGGCCGCCGGGCAGGGCGGTGGCGTAGCAGCCCATCTCGGCGCCCCCCTGCACCGAGGAGTGGCCGCGGATAGGCACGACGCCGCACCCGTCGCGGCCAATCCAGCCGCGGGCCAGGGCGAGGTTGAGGATCATCCGCACCCCGTCGGCCCCCTCTGGTTGCTGGGTGATGCCCATACTCCAGATCAGCACGCCGCACCGCGCGCGGGCCGCGGTGGCCGCGAAGGCTTCGAGTTGCGCGCGCGACAGGCCGCTCGCGGCCTCCAGCTGCGACCATTCCATTCCTTCGGCCACCGCCCGCAGCCGCGCGAACTCCTCGGTGTGCTCCGCGACCCAGGCCGTTTCCACGCCGCCCCGTTCCAGAAGCGCCTTGAGCACGCCGTAGAGGCAGGCGACGTCTCCGCCCGGCGCGACGGGGTACCATTCATCGACGAAATCCGAACCGAACAGCGCGCTGCGGACATCCGAGGGGACCCAGTAGCGCTGCAGTCCGGGCTCCAGCAGTGGATTGACGACGACGATCCGCGCGCCGCGCCGCTTCGCGAGCAGCAGGTACTTCATCGCGACGGGCTGGTCGTTCGCGGGGTTGGACCCGAACAGCACGATCAGATCCGACTCAATCCAGTCGGTATAGCTGCACGAGGCGGCGGCGGTGCCGGTCATCTCGCGCATCGCCGCGGTGGACGGCGCGTGGCACAGGCGCGCGGCGTTGTCGACGTGGCTGGTGCCGAGAAAACGGGCGGCCTTCTGGGCGAGGTAGTAGACCTCGTTGGTGACGCCGCGGGCGGTCACGAAGAAGGCGAGGCGCGCGGGGTTGGTCGCGCGAATCCGGGACCCGAGCCGGGCGAGCGTCTCGTCCCAGCCGACCTGCCGGAAGCCGCGCTCGCCGTGCCGGCGGACCATCGGGAAAGCGAGACGGCCTAGGGTGCGTAGCCGAGTGTTGTCCCAGCCGGACAGCGCCCCGACGTCGGCCAGGGCCGTGGGGTCGCCCGCGCCCATCGTGTTGAGGCGGAGCAGACTGAGCCGGGTAAGGCAGAGGTGCGGTCCCGCGATCGTCCAGTCCCGTAGGCCGGCGACGCCGAGCGCGCAGCCGTCGCACACCCCGCGGGAGAGCACCTGCCACGCGTAGCCGAGTGCGTCCCGGTTCTCCCACACCGCCGCGGCCATCTCGCGGAAGTGGCGCGGTTTACGGGCGGCCAGACCGAGGGGGATGATACGCTCGCGGAGCGGGCGTGGGGCCAGGGGCACGGGGGCGGGTTGGGACGCAAGGCTCATCCGGTGGCAGGCTTGGGCGCGCCCGTCGCCCGGTCAATGCGGGGCGGACTGACCGACCCCGCGCGAGGCTTGAACCCCGGCGCGGGGCCGGGCGGGAACCGGTCCACGATTCAGCGCGCGGGCAGGAGGGCCGTGATCCGCGCGGCGACCGCGTCGGCGAGACGCGCGCTGCCGGCGTCGGTGAAGTGCACGTTTGCCGGCCGCTGCAGCGCCGCGAGATCCGCTGCGGCCACGGCGTGGAGGTCGTTAATCCCGACCCCGAGCTCGCCCATCACGCGGAGGGCGACCGCGTTGTACCGCGCGGCGTCATCGGCGACGCGCCCCTGGCTACCCGCGGGCACGGGCGTGGTGGTCGCGAATACCAGCCGGGCCCCGGTGCGCTGCAGGCGCGCCACGATCGCGCGGAGGTTCGCCTCGTACTTTGCCGGCGAGTGCACCTGGCGCCCCTGGGCGGGCGCGGCGAGCTGGCCCTTGGCGTCGAGGTATTTCAGGTCGTGCAGACCGAAGTTGAAATGGATCACGTCCCAGCGGCCGGCGCCGAGCCACTGGTCGAGGGAGGCGACGCCGCGCGCGGTGTCCCCGCAATTCACGGGCGGCCGGTGGACATTAGCCTGGCCGGCGAGGCGGGCCCGCACCGGCAGGGTGTAGCCCATCGAGATCGAGTCGCCGATCAGCAGCACGCGGGGCAGTCCCGGGGTATCGGCGATCGCGGTGAGGACCGCGTTCGGCGCCTTCGCGGGCTGCTTTGCGGCAGCGAGGGCGGGCGCGGGGAGGAGAAGGACGCCGGCGAGCAGGCGCAGGAGGGAGGGGATCGGGGTCATCGTTGGAGGTGTGCCGGCAGTTGAACCTTCCGGGGGGGCGCGGGGAAACCTTTTCCGTCGGGCCCGGCTTTGGCCGCGACCTTGGGATTGCGGCGCGGCGCGGGGACACCGAGGCTTTGGAGATGGTTGAAATCACCGGCCGATACCAGGGCAACCTCCACTGCAGCGTCCGGCACGGCCCGTCCGGGTCCGTGCTCCAGACCGACGCTCCGCGCGACAACCAGGGCCAAGGCGAGGCCTTCTCGCCCACTGATCTTGTCGCGACCGCGCTCGGAACGTGCATCGCCACCACGATGGCCATCGCGGCGCGCAAGCACGGGGTGGAGTTGCGCGGGCTGACCTTCGCGGTGCGCAAGGAGATGGCGCCCGACCTGCCGCGGCGCATCGGCCGGCTCGTCACCGAGGTCCGCGTGCCGTTGCCCGCCGATCACCCTGCAGCGCAACCGCTGATGGGCGCGGCCCGTGCCTGTCCCGTGCACCGGAGCCTGCACCCGGACATCGACGCGCCGATCACCTTCCAGTGGGAGTG
Source organism: Opitutia bacterium Tous-C8FEB (assembly GCA_002304435.1). Classification (GTDB taxonomy): domain Bacteria; phylum Verrucomicrobiota; class Verrucomicrobiia; order Opitutales; family Opitutaceae; genus ER46. The sequence goes on from NEUZ01000087.1 coordinate 10,707, forward strand.
ACGCCCTCCGGCGCCGCCGCGGGGAAGCGGTAGGTGGTATTGAAGATAAGCTCGATCTGGGGCGAGACGCGGACCCGGACCTTGAGGCGTCCGTGATGGGCGTCCACCGGGGTGGCGCGGCCCGCTAGGGTGCGATCCTCGCCCTGCTGGTTGCGGGCGGCGCCCTGAAAATCCACGGCCTCGCCCGCGAGCAGGCGGACGAGGTCCGCGTCGGGCACCGTGATCGAGATCACTCCCGCCTCGTTGGCGGGAAAATAGGGGATCACGCGGGCGGTGTAGGTGGCGTGAAACGCACCGTCCGTACCGCGGTTAAACGCCGTGGTGCGGAGCGTCACGGCGCCGACGTAGATGGACGTCCACGCCGGGTCGACCTCCGCGCGGACGGGCAGGGGGACGGCGCCGCGGAGGGGTGCGAGCAGCAGCAGGAGGGCGAGGGCGGCGAGGAAGGGGAGGGCGGATCGCGGCCGGCGGCGCATCATCCCAT
>NEUZ01000088.1 GCA_002304435.1 Opitutia bacterium Tous-C8FEB
CCCCCCCGCACTGCGATCGTCTCGCGGCGCCGCTCGATCCGCAGGAAGTCCTCCCCGTGGCCGGGGGCTTTGTAGAGATTCGGCGCGAGGGAGTTGGTCTCCACCGCGACCAAGTCCCCGCTGTCGACCTGCGCGTTGGTGAACCCCCACGCGATGTCGCCGTTGCTGCCCGCGACGACAAAGGGCGTGCCGGGTAGGGTGACTCCAGTGACGGTACGCCCGGCGAAAACGAGCGAGGCGCGGTACCAGATGGTGGGTACGGCGAGGCCGAGGTGCATATCATTCGCCACGAGGGCGGCGCCGCCGGCGGCGGTGAGGTGGCCCGCCAGTGCGAACGCGTTCGATCCCGGGCGCAGCTCCGGATCCGGAGCCGGGAACGGGAACGCGTCCGCGGCCGGTGGCTCCCGCCACGCCAGCCCGGCGGCGGGGATCGCAGGCCGTGCGCTCAGCGGGCGCGCGCGGAGGTTGATCAGCTTCGGCCCGGGAATGGGTGGCAGCGGAGCGACCGTGCCATCGAGCGCGGCGTCGTCCGGCCCGACCAGCGGGGCGAGGAACGGCAAGACTTCCGCGCCGTAGGTGTCGCGCAGGGTCATCAGGCTCCGTTCGTAACGACCAGTGCTGTCTTGGAGGTCGAGGACGAGGCTGTAGCCGACGAGCAGGGTGTCCTCCGGGCGCCAAGGTTCCGGCGTGGAGCGGAGGGCGAGGTATTCCCACGGGGGCGCGCCGAGGGCCGCGAGGCCGGCGTTGGCGCCCGCGGCGTAGGCCTCGAGGAGCGCGCGTTCGGCGGGTTCGAGGCCGGCTAGGACTTGGCCGGCGAGGCGGCGGAACCCGTGGCGACGCGCGCCGCGGTCGCGGGGCAACGCGCGTTCCCCCGCCAGAGCCGCGAGTTCCCCGGCCGACGCGCGGCGCAGCAGGTCCATCTGGAAAAAGCGGTCCTGCGCGTGCAGCCAGCCGAGGGTACGGGTGGCGTCGAGGCGGTCGCGCGCACGGAGGGTGGGCATCCCGAGCGCGTCGCGCTCGACGGTCACGGCCGCGGTGAGGCCGGGCACGTTGGCGGTGCCGTCGAGGCGGGGCAGGCTGGAGCGCAGGTGACCGCGAAGCCAAAGTCCCGCCCCGAGGGCGACGAGGAGGAGCAGACCGAGGGCGGCGGCGGCGAGGCGGAAGATCTTGGCGGCGACCGGGGGCATTTCCCCCGACCTTGGTCGGCCGCGCGCAATCGCGCAAGGGGCGGCCTTCGCCCGCTCTCAGCCGCGGCGCAGGCGGCCGAAGTACAGCCCGGTGGCGAGCGCCCCGAGGAGCCAGGTCGGGAAGTTGATCCAGAGCTGGTGGAACGGCACCGGGTAGTTGCGGCAGGCCCAAATGATGGCGGCGTGCTTCACCGCGATTAGGATCCACGCGACCAAAATCAGGCGCTCGAGCCGCGCGTTACGCACGGGTCGGGCGCTCACCCGCACCTCCTCGATGAACGCCTGACGCACCGCCTCCGGCGGCGGGGGCCGGCGCGTGATCACGTGGAAGAGGTTGGCGAACATCCTTTCGCCAAGGGAGGCGATTAGCGCGCTATTGCAACCTTCCCGCGCTGCCGGGGTGACAACGGAACCAAAGTGCGCCACGCTGCGTCCCTTCCGGCTATGCCCGCGCCGCTTCTTCTCCTCGCCCTCTTCGCCGCTGCCGCCCTTGCGGCCGCGCCTGCGCCCGAATCCCCCGCCCGCGTCCGGGTCGAATTCCGCGACCCTACCACCTTCGTCGACGCCGCCGAGCGCTTCCCCGGCGACCCCCGCGATACGGCCCACCTCGACCGTCTGCGCGAGTACCTCGTGCGCACCGCGGAGCCCCGCCTCCCGGCCGGCCACCGCTTGGAGGTCACGTTCACCGCGGTGGATCTCGCGGGTGAGTTCGAGCCGTGGCGCGGGCCGCAGTGGGGCGACGTGCGCATCGTCCGCGACCTTTACCCGCCCCGTCTCGGCCTTGAGTTCCGCCTCGTCGACGCCGCCGGTCGCGTCGTGCGCACGGGCCAGCGCGCGTTGTCCGATCTCGCCTTCCTGCTGAAGCTCACGGGAGGTTTCCGCGACGACCCCCTGCGGCACGAGAAGGCGCTGCTCGACGACTGGCTGCGCGCCGAGTTCCCGGGCCGTTGACGCCGTGGCCGCCCCCGCCGTCGCGCCCCCGCCTGCCGCCGCTCCCGCGCGCCTCGACAAGTGGCTGTGGATGGTCCGCATCTTTCGGACGCGTAGCTTGGCCGGAGACGCGTGCCGCGCCGGGAGCGTCACCGTCAACGACCACCCGGCGAAACCCGCCCGCGAGGTGCGGCCGGGGGAGCAGGTGAGCGTGCGAGATGGGCTCGTGACGCGCACGCTGCGCGTGGTGGCGTCCCCGCGTGGGCGCGTGGCGGCGCGCTGGGTGCCGGAGTTCTGCGTGGAGACGACCCCGGAAAGCGAGTGGGCGAAGGCGCGGGAGGCGGGCGTGCGGCAGCTGCTGGCGCGCGAGCAGGGCAGCGGCCGCCCGACGAAGCGCGACCGCCGCCTGCTGGACCGGCTTTTTGAGTAGCCGCGGCCGAGGGGCGGGCGCGGGCCCGGAATAAATATCGCGGCCCGGGCGGCGCCGCCGTTGGCTGACGCGATGAACGTCTTCTCGAAGTTCGAGACGGAGCTGGCCGTGCGGCCGGACGACATCGACCTCTACCAGCACGTGCACAGCACGCGTTACCTCGACTACGTGCTGGCGGCGCGCTTCGAGCAGATGGAGCGCCACTACGGGATGTCGATGCAGGCGTTCGCGGAGCGCGGCCTCGGTTGGTGGATGGCTGCCGCCTCGATTCAGTACAAGCGGCCCCTGGGCTGGGGTGACCGGATGGTGGTCCGCTGCTGGATCGAGCACTTCACCGCGACCGGCTGTCGCGTCGCCTTCGAGATCGAGAAGCTGCCGCTGCGCAAGCGCGTGTGCGACGGGGCCTGCGACTACACGCTCGTCACGCTCGCGACTGGCCGCGCCACGCCGATCCCGGAAGATGTGCGCGCGAAATACTCGATCTGACGACGCTCAACGCCCCCGGAGGGCCGCCGGCAATTCGGGGATGCGGGCGACCACGATCTCGCGGGTCCGGCGGATGATGCCGTAGATCACCCGGCCCTCGCTGCGGTCCCACGCCCACGACTGCCCCTCGAACGGCACGTCGATGGTGGTCACGTACTCGAGGGTCGAACCCATCCGCGGCGGGCGCAGGACGTAGAGTTCGCGCGCGTCGTGGCCCGTCACGTAGAGCAGCCCGTCGTCGCCCCAGCTGCCCCCGGAGCAGCTGCTCTTGCCCCAAGTGGCGACCACCTGCGGCGGGAAGAGCCAGGATTCGAGCGGCTGCCACTGGTCGTCGAGGCGCGCGACGTGGGTCCAGCGCTGGTCCAAGCTGGGCGTAGAGCCCTGGTCGTTGTAGTGCGCGAAGCAGGCCCACCAGAAGCCGTCTCGTCGCTCGGCCCAAGTCAGCGAGCCGGGCCGCAGGCCGAGGCTCAGGCTGCGCACGGGGGTAAGCGTCCGCGGGTCGAAGATCTCCAGCGAACTCGTCATCGGCAGCTGCGGGAAATTCGAGTGCGCGAGGACTAGGAGGCCATCCTGGATGAGGCCGCCGTTGAGGTGGATCGTGGCGCCGCCGCGGAGGCCGACCCACTCGGCTACGCGCTCCCCGGTGCGCTTGTTGTATTTGCCGACGATGAAGTTCCCGATGCCGTAAAAATGGTCCGCGTCGACCGCCACGCCCTGATTGGCGCCGCGCGGCCGCCAGCGACGCAACTCCTGCGCGACGAGGCCGTGGCGGGTGAGCTCTGGGACCGGGGCGCGGGGCAGGGCGGCGTACCAAGCCTGTTCCGCGGCGCGCGCGGGGTCGTTGGCCGGCGGGGTGGCGCCCGGGTTTTCGGCGGCGGGGGCGCGGGTGGCGAACGCGAGCAAAAGGGCCGCCAGGAGGAGAAGCGGGGGGCGGGAACAGGCGTACATGGCGGCGAAGGCTGGGCGCGCGGACCCGGACCGGGCGAGGCCGAAGACGGCCGTCACCGGAATTTCACCCGCGCGCCGCCCCTCACTCGCCGGTCTTGGGTGCGGCTTTGCCCTTGCCGGCGCGCGGGGCCGTGTCGGGGTTGGGCGGGCGCGGGAGGCCGTCATCCGGCTGGTCCCAAAGGCGGAATGGGTCGTCGTGGCGGCGCATCTCGGCGAGCAGCAGCGCCTGCATTTCGCGGAGCTTGGCCGCGTGGCGCGGATCGCCGGCGAGGTTCACCTGGTGCGGGGCCGGGCGGCGGCCGGTTAGCGCGACTACTGCCGGGTCGTGGTGCGCGGCGAGGAACTCGTCCGGGTTCTCCCGGAGGTTGAAGAGCTGGAGCTCGCGCACTTTGCCGTCGAGGACGTCGTGCTGGACGAGCTTCCAGTCACCGTGGCGGACGGCGCGCACGCCGGGCCGGGTGCCGCCGCAGTAGACGCCGTAGAGGGTGTCGCGGACGGTGGCGGCGCGGCCCTCGAGCACGGGGCGGAAGCTGCGGCCCTCGTTGGTGGCGGGCGCCGGGATACCGGCGAGGTCGCAGTAGGTGGCGAGGAGGTCGCTCAGGTAGACGTTGCCCTGAGCGCGCGAGCCCGGGCGGATCCCCGGCCCCTGCACCAGCAGCGGCACGCGCCAGGTGTGTTCGTAGAGGTTCTGCTTTCCCTGCAGGCCGTGGCGGCCGATCGCCATCCCGTGGTCGGCGGTGTAGAAGACGTAGGTGTGTTCCAGCTCGCCCATCGCCTCGAGCCGGCGGAGGACGCGGCCGAGCTGGGTGTCGATGTTCTCGCTGCAGGCGAACTGGCGGCCGATCTCGTTGCGGATGGTGGCGGGGTCGCGGCGCTCCCAGACGCCGCTGACGGCGACCTCGTCACGCAGGCCGGGGTGGCCGTGAGGGAACGGGTGGGCGGGCAGGTAATTGGCGGGCAGGGGTGGCTGGCGCGGATGCGCGGCGGGTGGTTGCGCGGGGTCGGTGTGGTTGGTGGCCCCGTACTGCGCGAGCAGGTCGGGCTTGCCGTCGCGGGTGTCGTGCGGGTGGGAGAAACCGAAGTGGATCAGAAACGGCCGCTGGTCGCGGGCGGTCTCGCGCTCGCCGAGGTAGGCGAGCACCTGCTCGGCGTGCCAGGCCGAGCCGGAGGCATCGTCGCCGCCCCGCTTGGTGGCGTCGCGCCGCACCTGGAAGAGGCGGTTCGCGGCCTCGTAGCTGTTGCCCACCTTGCAAGTCCGCATCGTGGCGTAGCCCGCGCGGTTAAAGACCGCGGCCAAGGTGTGCTCGGGCAGGTCGGGCGGGACGAGGACCGGGTTGCTGGAGTGAGGGTTCGCGCCGCGGCCGCTCCCGTCCGGGATGTGCCACACCGTGCGCCCGCTCATCATCATATGCCGCGAAGGGGTGCAGACGCCCCCGACCCACGCGCCCATATGGTAGGCGCCGTCGATCACCATCCCGCGAGCCGCGAGCCGATCCAGCTCCGGCGAGCGCAGGACCGAGGCAGGATCGTAGGCCTTTAGGTCGAAGGGCGACTGGTCGTCGACGACCACGATCAGGAGGTTCGGCCGGCGGGCGGCGGGCGCGGGATTCGCGGCGGCCAGCAGGGACGGCAGGAGCAGGGCGACGGCCAGAGCGGAGGCGGGGCGGAAACGCATCGGGGGGAGGGATGCCCCAGCAAGCGGCAACCCGGCGGCCGCGGCAAGCGCGCGGCGCGACCGGTGCCTCAGCCGGTGGCCTCGCGCACGAGCGCGGCGATCCCGTCCGGCAGGGGCAGGGCCGCGGCCGCCGCCTGCGCCGCGGGGCTCATCTTCCGCCAGGTCTTGCGGAGAATATCCACGAATTTCTCCCGCGGGTAGTCGGCGTGCCGGGCGGCGAACGCGCCGATCTCGTTCTCGAGGAACACGAGGCACGCCGCGTCCTCGAGCGCCTGCGTGCCCAGGTTGGTGCGCAGGCCGGTCTTCGAGACCCACGTCGCCACGTCGGCCGCCTCGGCCGCATCAACGCCCGCCGCCAGCAACAGCTCCCGCGCGCGTTCTGCCTGGCGAGTGTAAAGCGAGCGGCGCCACGTGAGGTAGCCCGCGCGCCCCTCGGGAAAGGTCGTCCGCGGGACCAGCCAGCGCTCGAGGTGCTGCGCGCGTGCGGCGAGGCGGAGCGCGGGGGTCGCCGGCGCCACCAGCCGTTCCACCCACGCCTCCATCCGGTCCGCGTAGACCAACTCGGCCGCGCGACCGTCCGCTGCGCGCTGCGGATCCGCGGCGTGGGCGGCGTCGATCAGCTGGCGAGCGCGGGCGTGGGTATCCATCTGCCGGAGCACACGGAAGCGCACGGCCGGGTCAAGCGGGCCCGTGGTGCCGGCTTGCCTGCGACGGCGTCAGGGTCACGCTCCCGCCCCAACCCCTCCCGCCATGCAAACCCGCGCTTCCTGCCGCGCCTTCGCGGCGCTTGCCCTGCTGTTGCCCGCCGCGCTCGCCGCGCAGACCGCCCCGGCCCCCGCCGCCCCCCCGCCGGCCGACCCCGAGCGACCTGTGGTCGAGCTCTCCCCCTTCGAGGTCCGCGCCGAGAACGACGTCGGCTACCAGGCCGCCAACACCACCAGCGGCAGCCGCCTCAACTCCCGCCTGCGCGACACGCCCGCCGCCGTCGCCGCCTTCACCCCCGAGTTCCTCGCCGACATCGCCGCCACCAATCTCGAGGAGATGATGGCCCACGCCACCAACATCGAGATCGACGTGGAGGACTCTAACGCCGGTTTCAACAACCCCCAAGGCCGAGGCGCCGACGGTAACGACTACCAGTTCCGGATGCGCGGCTCCCCCGCCGGCGCCTCCCGCGACTTCGTCGAGTCCAGCATCCCCGTCGATCTCTACAACGTGGAGCGGGCTGAGGTCGCCAGCGGCCCCAACTCCATCCTCTTCGGCCTCGGCCAGGCCGGCGGGCTGGTCTCCCTCTCCGGCAAGCGCGCCAACCTCCAGCGCACGCGCACCACCCTCAAGGCGATGCTCGGCTCCTGGGCCTACGAGCGCTACGAGGCCGACCACAACCAGGTCCTGCTCCCCCGGAAACTCTCCCTCCGCCTCCTCGGCCTCTACCAAAACAGCCAGCGCTGGCGCTACTGGGACTTCACCGACCAGGCCCGCTGGAGCCTCGCCGCCGCCTACCAGCCCTTCCGCCAGACCACCGTCCACGTCTCCTTCGAGAAGGGGCAGATGGATAACAGCCTCACGATGGGCTGGAACGCCGCTGATCAGGTCACCGCGTGGTGGGACGGCGGCCGCCGCGTCTTCGACGGCACCGCCGTCCCCACCGGCTCCGGCACCGCCCGGTTCAACGCCAACAACAACCGCTTCACCTTCAGCCAGCAGACGGGGCTCGTCACCAACCTCCGCGGCGAATTCCAGTCCGTCGGCCGCTTTGGCGTCGAGACGCTCCTGCCCCCCTCAGTCTCGCCTTACGACTACAACCTCACCGGGCCCGGGGGCGTCCGCCACCAGACTTTCAACTCCCGGCAGGTCATCGTCCAGCAGCGTCTCCCCGCCCAGGTGAGCCTCGAGCTCGCGTGGTTCCGCAACCGTAACGACGTCGAGGCCCACGGGCTCGCGGTCGCCGGCGGCACCCTCCGCGGCGACCCCAACCTCACCCTGCCCGCGCCCGACGGCTCCGCGACCACCGTCCCCAACCCCCACGCCGGCCAACTCTATTTCGAGTCGAACTGGTTCAAGGACTGGATCGTCACCGACAACGAAATCCTGCGCCTGAGCGCCGCGTGGGAAGGCGGTCGTTCCAACCGCTGGTTCGGCCGCCACCGCGTGGCCGCCCTCGGGGAGCGCTCCGAGCAGGACCGCCTGCGCCGCTGGCGGGACGAGATCCTCGTGGACGACACCAACACGCCGATCTCCAACGCGGCCAACGCCGAGGGCGACCAGAACAAGGTGACGCGCCGCAACTACGCTGATCCCGCCGACTACCGCACGTGGTACGGCAGCGACGGCAGCCTGCCGATCGCCCCCTTCACCTGGAACGGCAAGCGCTACACCAGCACCTACGCCTCGCGCGCCCGCGCCAACACCCACTCGCGGAAGGAAATCACCTCCCTGATGTTCGCCGCCCAAAGCTTCTGGTTTCGCGACCGGCTGGTGACGACCCTCGGTGCCCGCCGCGACGCGATCACCTTCCGCAACGCGCAGGAGGCCCGCATCCTCGACCCGCGGCACCCGCGCGTGCTGTCCAAGGAGGTCGCGGTCGGCGAGTGGTACTTCGACGGCCGTTACGAGCGGCACGAGTACACGCCGACCACCTTCACCGCGGGCGCCGTCCTCCACGCCCACCGCCGGCTCTCCCTCTTCTGGAATGCCTCGCGCAACAACGGCCAGCCGCGCTTCGACCGCACGGTGCTCCCCACCGGCGACGTCCCCGAGCCCACCGAGGGCCGCGGCCGCGACCTCGGCTTCATGCTCGACGTGCTCGGCGAGGACCGTCTGTTCCTCCGCGCCACCTGGTACCAGACCGAGCAGTTGAACGACTCGCCGATCTTGCCGGGCAGCAACGCCCTCGGCGTGGACAACCTCACCAAGATGCTCGGCGCCCTGCTCTCCGCCGGGAAGATCAGCCAGGCCGACTACGACCGGCAAGCGATCACCTGGACCTCGGCCACAATCGACGTGCTCACCAAGGGCGTGGAGGTCGAGGTCGTCGCCAACCCCACGCGCAACCTCACGTTGCGTGCGAGCTACGCCCACTCCGAGCGGAAGCGGCAGAACTTCTTCACGGAGGTCTTCGCCTTCTTCGATACCCGCGTCCCCGAGTGGCGGAAGCTCCTCGCCGGCAACCCGGTCGAGTTGGCGACCCTCGAGACGGCCGCGCGCGAGCTCTACAGCGAGCTCGACTTCCAGGTGGACCGTCAGAACTCGCCCTTCGGCTCGCGTCCGCACAAGGCCAACGGCACCGCCCGCTACCGCTTCAGCGAGGGCCGCCTCAAAGGCGTGTTCCTCGGCGGCTCGCTGCGGTACAACGGCAAGAACTTCCTCAGCTGGGACAAGCCCACCGGGTACGTCTACTGGGGCAACGAGTCGCTCCTCGGCGACGTCTTCGCCGGCCACCGCTTCCGGGTGCCGGGCTCCCGCGTCAACGCGACGGTGCAGCTGAACGTCCGCAACGTCTCCAACTCGTACTTGGCCAACATCGGCCGCTACAACGACACCTACACCGGCGTGCGCCGCGTCTACTTCAACGAGCCGCGCAGCTACCGGCTGACGACCACGCTCGAGTTCTGAGCCCGGCCGGTGCCGCCGCCCGCGCGGGGCGGCGGCGGACCGCCCGGCTCACTTGCTGCCGGCCCAGCGCACCGCGTTGGTGAGCAGGGTGCGGAACGCGGGGTGGTCGTGCACGCGCTCGTCGTGCCCGAGGGTGATGCCCACGACGCGGGCCTTCTCGTGGCTCGTGATCCACGCGACCGGGTGCGGCCGCTGGAACTTCTGCGAGGGGGAGCTCTCCGCCAGCACCTCGATGGCCGCCGTGCCGGCCGGGATCTTCTCCGGCTCGGCGTTCATGTAGTACAGCTCGTCGACCACCTCGAAGCTGGCGGGCACGCCGCGCATCACCGGGTGCTCTGGCTTGCGCACGTGCACGGTGTATGGGCCGAGCTTGTCGTGGCCGCGGGAACCGCCGCCCACGAGGCGCGCGTTCAACTCCGGCCAGCGTTGGAACGCGTACCACGTGCCCGGGTGCAGCATCACGATGCCCTTGCCGGCGGCGGCGAACGCGAACACGGCCTGCCGGTAGGCGGGGGTGTCGAAGAACATCCGGTTTACGCTGATCACCGCGACATCCGCCTCCGGCAGCGCCGCCGCCGCCTGGTCGCGGTCCTCGGTGTAGTGCACGGTGAAGCCGGCCGCGCGCAGCGTCGCACTGTCGGTCACCCCGAAGAACTCGGTGAACTTGTGCGAGCTGCCACCCCCGATGAGGAGGACGCGGGTCTTGCCCGCCTCCCAGCGCACGGGCTCCGTCGGCGGCAGCGGACGGTCATTCTTGCCGCCCTCCTTCGGGCCGTCGCCCGCCGGGGCCGCGGCGGCGGGGGCGGGTGCGGCGGGCGCGTTGGCCGGGGTTGCCGCGGCCACTTTCTTCGCCTTGCCGCCGCCGCTCTTCTTGGTCGGGGCGGGGGCCGCGGCGCCGGCCGCGGATGCAGGCGTGCTCGAGGCCGCGAGGTAGGCGATCACGTCCCGCAGGCCGGCCGCGCCCAGGCCCTCGAGGCCTTCCGGCATCAGCGAGCGGCGCGTGTTCTCCCGGCTGGCGATGTCCGCCAAGCGCACCTCGGTGTCCCCGCCCTGATTGCGCAGGGTCAGGCTCGCGCTGGTCTCGGCCACGATCACGCCGACGAGGGTCTCGCCCTTCCGCGTCGTGAGGTTCCACTGCCAGTAATTCGGCTCCACCTGCCGGTTCGGGTCCACGATGTGCGTCAGCAGCTCCAGCGGGCTTTTGCTGCCGATGCCGGCCAGCGGGGGCCCGACGTCGCGCACGCCCACGTCGCCGTACTTGTGGCAGATCGCGCAGGCCGCCGTGAACAGCGCCTTCCCGTTGGCCACGTCGCCGGCCTTGGTGACCTCCGGCATCAGTTGCGTGATGAGGGCGTCTTTTTCGGCTCCTCCGGCCACGGTGAGCGCCGCGGCGGCCGCGGCTACGCCGCGGTTGGGGTGCGTCCGCAGCCGCGCGAGGTTACCGGGCCCGACTTCGGCAACGGGCACCGCGCCGGCCTTGATGGCTTCGACGAGAGCGAGGGCCGAGTCCGGCCGCCGCACGATCTGGTCGAAGACGCCGGGCGAGCGGGTCGCGCGGAACGCAGCCACGAGGACGGCGTCCGCATCCTTACCCGGCGCACCGCCAAGCGCCTGCACTAGCGCCGCGCGCAGCGGGGCGGGGGTGGCGGGCGCGGCGAGCAGGTCCCCGAGCACGGTGAGCGCGTCCGCGCGCGTGCGCGGGAAGGCGAGGAGGCTGGCCGCGAGCTCCCCGCGGCGCGGGCCCGGCTGGGCGGCGTCCGCGAGGTCGCGGAGCATTTGCCGGGTGACGGCCTCCGCGGCGGCTGCGAGCTGGCCGGTGCGGTCCCACTTCGCCACCAGCGGCAGCGTGGCCGCCACGGTGTCG
>NEUZ01000089.1 GCA_002304435.1 Opitutia bacterium Tous-C8FEB
CCCGGCCGGATGTCCTTCCGCTCCCGCAGCGGGTCGACGGCCACGCCCGTGCGGGTCGAGCCCGTGTTGCGCCGCGACCTCGCGGTGCACCTCCGCGCGATCGGGACGGTCACCCCTCGCAACACGGTCACGGTCCGCAGTCGCGTCGAGGGCCAGCTCCTCAAGGTTCACTTCCAAGAGGGGCAACAGGTCGCCGCCGGCCAATTGCTGGCCGAAATTGACCCTCTCCCCTACGAGATCCGGCTGGCCCAAGCGGAAGCTCGCCTCCGGCAGAACCGCGCCCAGCTGCTCACCGCCAAGGCTGACCTTGAGCGCGTCCGCCAACTGCACGCCCAGACCCTGATGTCCCAGCAGCAGCTCGAGGCGGCCCAAGCCCTGGTGGCCGACCGCGAGGGTGCCGGCGCGGCCGATCAGGCCAATGTGGACGACGCCCGCCGCCAGCTCGCCTATACCCGGATCGAGGCCCCGCTCTCGGGCCGCCTCGGCCTGCGCCAAGTCGACGCGGGCAATCTCATCCGCCCGGGCGACGCCGGCGGGATCGTGGTCATCACCCAAACGCGGCCCATCAACGTCCTCTTCACCGTGCCAGAACAGGAGCTCCCGAAGGTCCTCGAACCCCTCCGCGCTGGCCAGGGCCTGCCCGTCGAGGCCTGGGACCGCGCCGAGCAGCAGCGCCTCGCCGCCGGCCTCCTCAACACGGTGGATAACCAGATCGACCTCGCCACCGGCACTTTGCGCCTCAAGGCCGAGTTCCCCAATGAGGACGAGAAGCTTTTCCCGAACCAGTTCGTGAACGTCCGCCTCCGCGTGCGCACCTTCAAGGACGCTGTGGTCGTCCCGGTCGCGGCCATCCAGTACGGCTCCCGCGGCACCTACGTGTATCTGGTCACCGAGGATAGCCTAGCGGCCGTCCGCGACGTCGTCCTTGGGCCCGCCGAGGAGGGGATGCAGGCGGTCCTCCAAGGCCTGTCCGGCGGCGAAAGGGTGGTACTGGAGGGAATCGACCGACTGCGCGAGGGCCGCCCCGTGACCATCGTCGCGGCCGACGGTACCATCACGCCGCCGCCGGCGGGCAAGGGGGACAAGGGCGGCAAGGGCGAGCGCGGCGGCAAGGGCGGTAAAGGCGAGAAGGCCGACCAAGGGGGCAAGGGTGGGAAAGGGGACAAGGCAGGCCAGGGCGAGAAGTCCGAAGGCGCGCGCAAGAAGGCCGTATGAGCCCCTCCCGGCCCTTCATCCTCCGGCCGGTCGCGACCAGCTTGCTGATGGTCGCGCTCTTCCTGTCTGGCATCCTCGCTTACCGGCTGCTGCCGGTCGCGGCGCTGCCCCAAGTCGACTTCCCGACCATCCAGATCTTCACGTTTTACCCGGGCGCCAGCCCTGCCGTGACGGCCAGCGCCATCACCGCCCCCCTCGAGCGGCGGTTCGGGCAGATCCCCGGGCTGAACCAGATGTCCTCGACCAGCTCGAGCGGCGCCTCGGTGATCACGCTCCAGTTCTCGCTCGAAGTGTCCCTCGGCGTGGCCGAGCAGGAGGTGCAGGCCGCCATCAACGCGGCGAACAACCTGCTGCCCAACGACCTCCCCGCGCCGCCCATCTACCGAAAGGTCAACCCGGCCGACACCCCGATCATGACCTTGGCCGTCACTTCGGCCAGCCTGCCGCTGCCCCAGGTGCACGACCTCGTGGACACCCGCATCGCCCAGAAGCTCGCTCAGATCCCGGGCGTAGGGATGGTCAGCCTCGCCGGCGGCCAGCGCCCCGCGATCCGCGTCCAGGTCCACCCCGGCGAGCTGGCCCAGCGCGGGCTGAACCTCAGCGACGTCCGCTCGGCCATTGCGGCCGCGAGCGTCAACCAGCCCAAGGGTAGCTTCGACGGCCCCACCCGCACGATCCTGATGGACGCCAACGACCAGCTGCGGTCGGTGGAGGAGTTCCGCAACCTGATCATCGCGTGGCGCGACGGCGCGCCCCTCCGGCTGGGTGACGTCGCGCGGATCGAGAACGCCGCCGAGGACCGCCGGCTCGGCGCCTGGGCCGACCGCCTCCCGGCGGTGCTGGTGAACATCCAGCGCCAGCCCGGCGCCAATGTGATCGAGGTGGTCGACCGGGTGCAGGCCCTGCTTCCCCAGCTCTCCGCCACCCTGCCGGCGGCGGCCGAGCTGGCCGTCCTCTCCGATCGTACCCAGAGCATCCGCGCCTCGGTCCGCGCGGTGCAGCACGAGCTCGTTTTTGCCATCTTGCTGGTCGTGCTCGTGACGTTCCTCTTCCTGCGCAACTTCGCCGCCACCATTATCCCCAGCATCGCCGTCCCGCTGTCGCTGGTCGGCACCTTCGGGGTGATGCACTTGGCGGGCTACTCGCTCAATATCCTCACCCTAATGTCGCTCACCATCGCCACGGGGTTCGTGGTCGATGACGCGATCGTGATGCTGGAGAATATCGCGCGCTACCGGGAGCAGGGCGAGCCGCCGATGGCCGCCGCGCTGAAGGGCGCCGCGCAGATCGGCTTCACCCTCGTCTCGCTCACGATCTCGCTCATCGCGGTGCTGATCCCGCTGCTGTTTATGGGCGATGTCGTCGGCCGCCTCTTCCACGAGTTCGCGATCACCCTTGCCGTCTCGATCCTGATCTCGCTGCTGGTCTCGCTCTCCCTCACGCCGATGATGTGTGCCCGGATGCTGCCCGCCCCGGAGCACGGCGCCGCGGCCGCCCCCGGCTTCCTCGACGCCGTGATCGAACGCTACGGCCGCTGGCTTGACTGGGTGCTGGAACACCAGCGCCTCACCCTGGCCGTCACCGTCGGCACGCTCGTGCTCACCGCCCTGCTCTGGGCCGTGGTCCCGAAGGGGTTCTTCCCGGTCCAGGACAACGCCGCCCTCCAGGCGGTGACCGAGGCGCCCCAATCCGTCTCCTTTGCCACGATGGCCGAGCGCCAGCAGGCCCTCGCCGCGCGCATCCTCGAGGACCCGGCGGTCCGCAGCCTCTCGAGCTTCATCGGCGTCGACGGCACCAACACCACCCTCAACAGCGGGCGGATGCTGATCAACCTGCACCCGCACAGTGAGCGGCGGGACAACGCCGGCGAGGTGATCGAGCGCCTTCGCGCGACTGCCCTCGCGGTGCCCGGCATCTCCCTCTACCTGCAACCGGTGCAGGAACTGACGATCGAGGACCGGGTGAGCCGCACCCAGTTCCAGTTCACCCTGATGTGCCCGGACGAGAACCTGCTCGAGGAGTGGGTGGGCGGCTTCGTCCCGCACCTGCAGCAGCAGCCCGAGCTTTCGGACGTCGCCAGCGACCTCCAGAACCGGGGCCTGCAGGCCTACGTCGAGATCGACCGAGACACGGCGAGCCGACTCGGCGTGAGTGTGGCCGACATTGATGACGCGCTCTACAGCGCCTTCGGCCAGCGGCAGATCTCGACTCTCTTTACCCATACCAGCCAGTACCGCGTGGTGCTGGAGGTAGACCCGCGCCTGAGCCAAGGGCCGGAGGCGCTCGCGGGCATCTTTGTGCGGACTCGCGCCGGGCGGCCGATTCCGCTCGCCAGCGTGGCGCGCGTGACCGAGCGGCCCACGCGTCTCCTGATCAGCCACGTCGGGCAGTTCCCGGCCGTCACGATCTCCTTCAACCTCGGCGCAGGCGCCTCGTTGGGCGATGCCGTCCGGGCGATTGAGCGCGCCGCGATTGACCGGGAGCTGCCGCCCGCCGTGGAGATGCGCTTCCAAGGCGCCGCGCAGGCCTTCCGCTCCTCGCTGTCGAGCACGCTCCTACTGGTGCTGGCGGCGGTGGTGACAATGTACATCGTCCTCGGGATCCTCTACGAGAGCAGCATCCATCCGATCACGATCCTCTCGACCCTGCCGTCCGCGACCGTGGGCGCGTTGTTGGCGCTCTGGATTTCGGGCCGGCCGTTGGATATGATCGCGATCATCGGGATCGTTTTGCTCATCGGTCTGGTGAAGAAAAACGGCATTATGATGGTGGACTTCGCGTTGGAGGCCACGCGGCGAGAAGGGCTGGGGCCGCGGGAGGCGATCCGGCAGGCGGCGCTGCTGCGCTTCCGTCCGATTCTGATGACGACGCTCGCGGCGCTGTTCGGCGCCCTACCCCTGATGCTCTCGTCGGGTTCCGGTGCCGAGCTGCGGCAACCGCTTGGGATCACGATGGTGGGCGGCCTGCTCGCGAGCCAGGTGCTGACCCTCTTCACGACGCCGGTGGTGTACCTGTATTTCGATCGCTTGGGCCGCCGCTTCGCGGCCCGGAGGGCGACCAGCGCGGCCGCGGCAGGCCAACCCGCGCCGGTGCGTTCCTGAACCCGGCGGAGGCACCCGGATGAACCTTTCCCGACCCTTTGTCCGGCGCCCCGTGGCAAGCAGCCTGATGGCGGTGGCGTTGGTCCTCGCGGGCGCGCTGGCCTACGGGTTGCTGCCGGTCTCGCCCCTGCCGCAGGTGGACTTTCCGAGCATCCGCGTCAGCGCCTCGCTGCCCGGGGCGAGCCCGGAGACGATGGCCGCGAACGTGTCCGCGCCGCTCGAGCGCGCCCTCGGGAGCATCTCTGGAGTGACGGGGATCTACTCCGACAGCCGTCAGGGTAACGCCTCGATTATGCTCGAGTTCGCGCTCGGGCGAAATCTGGACTCCGCCGCGCGCGACGTGCAGGCCGCGATCAACGCGGCGCGCGGCCAGTTGCCAGGCGGTATGCCGGGCAGCCCTACTTTCCGGAAGTCGAATCCCGCGCAGGCGCCCATCCTCGCCCTCGCCCTGAGCTCGCCCAACCTTGAGCCGGGCCGACTGTACGACCTCGCCTCGACCATCCTCGCCCAAAAGATCGCGCAGATCACCGGGGTGGGGGAGGTCACGATCGGCGGGAGTTCCCTCCCCGCAGTGCGCGTGCAGCTCAACCCGCACCAGCTGGCCCACCACGGCATCGCGCTCGACGAGGTGCGGCGGGCGATTGGCGCGACCAACTCTCTCCGCCCCCGCGGGGCCATTGATGACGGCGACCGCCAATGGGAAGTCCACGTCAGCAGCCAGCTCCGCCGGGCCGAGGAGTACCTCGGCCTCGTCGTGCGCTACCGGGACGGCGCCCCGGTGCGCCTCGGGGATGTGGCGACGGTGACCGACTCCGTGGAGGACGTCCGGGCCAGCGGTTTCCATAACGACCGGCCGGCGGTGATCCTGAACGTCAGCCGCCAGCCCGGGGCGAACATCATCGCCACGATCGATGCGATCACCGCGCAGCTGCCCGCCCTGCGGGCCCTGTTGCCCGCGGACGCGAATCTTGCGGTGGTGATGGACCGCTCCCCCGGCATCCGCGCCACCCTCCACGAGTCCCAGCGCACGCTCCTGCTGGCCGCCGGGCTGGTGATGCTGGTGGTGCTCCTGTTTCTCGGTAGCGCCCGGGCCGCCCTGATCCCGTGCCTGGCGATCCCGGTCTCCATTGTCGGCACCTTCGGGATGATGTACCTGCAGGGTTTCTCCCTCAACAACCTCTCGCTGATGGCGCTCATCGTCGCGGCGGGACTGGTGGTGGACGATGCGATCGTGGTGCTCGAGAACATTACCCGCCATATGGAGCGAGGGCTCTCCCCCTTCCGCGCCGCGATGCGCGGCTCGGGCGAAGTTGGCTTCACCCTGCTGGCGATGAACCTCTCCCTCGTCGCCGTCTTCGTCTCGATCCTCTTTATGGGCGGCATCGTCGAGCGCCTCTTCCGGGAGTTCTCGCTCACCCTCGCGGCGGCGATCCTCGTTTCGCTCGCCGTCTCTCTTACACTCACCCCCAGCCTCTGCTCGCGCTTGCTCCGCCGCCGCGACGCCGGGGCGCCGTCCCGCTTCCACGCCGCGACCGACCGTTGGTTCGACGCGGTCAAGCGCGGCTACGACGTTTCCCTCGGCTGGGTGCTGCGCCACCCGGGGCTGGTCCTCATCACGCTGCTCGGCACGATTGCCCTCAACGTAGCCGTTTACGTCCGCCTGCCCAAGGGGTTCCTCCCGGCGCAGGACACGGGCACGCTCTTCGGATTCGTTCGCGGCGACGACGCCTTCTCTTACGAGATTATGCAGCCGAAGATCGAAGCGTTCCGGCGGCACGTGCTGGCCGATCCGGCGGTGCAGGACGTCATTGGCTTCTCGGGCGGCACCAGCGGCATCAGCAATTCGCGGTTCACGGTCCGCCTGAAGCCCATGCGCGAGCGCCGGATCTCGGCCAACGACGTCGTCAACCGCCTGCGACTCAGCGCGCCCATCGTGCCGGGTGGGCAACTCTACCTCTACGGGGCCCAAGATCTGGACGGCCCGCGGATGACCGACGGCTCTTCGCAGGAGGTCAACCTGATGGCCGCCGACCTCGGGCTACTGCGGCAGTGGGTGCCGCGCATCTCCAATGCCTTCCGCGACCTGCCGGAGCTGGTCGACATCGAGGCCCCGTCCGACGGCGGCACCCAGCAGGTGTCGCTGCACATCGATCGCGAGGCGGCCCGTCGACTGGGGGTCGATATGCAGATGATCTCTCAGGTGCTGAACAATTCCTTCAGCCAGCGGCAGATCGCCACACTCTACGACCGGATGAACCAGTACCGGGTGGTAATGGAGCTGGAGCCGCGGTACACGGCGGACCCGGAGGTGCTCGACCAAGTGCAGGTGATCGGTGCGAACGGTACCCGCGTGCCGCTGTCCGCCTTCGCCCGCTACGACTACTCGCTGGTGGACGATCGCGTGCGCCACCGGAACCAGTTCGCCGCGGAGCGGATTGGCTTCGGCCTCGCTCCGGACGTCTCCCTCGAGGAGGGGCTCGCCGCGATCGACCGGGCGATGGGCGAGCTGATGCTGCCGACCGACATCCAGGTGGTGGTGGGCGGCTCGGGCCAGAATTTCCAGCGGACCCTGCAAAGCCAGCCGCTGCTGATCCTGGGCGTACTCCTTGCCGTCTACCTAGTGCTGGGGGTCCTCTACGAGAGCCTCATTCACCCGCTCACCATCCTCTCGACCCTGCCCTCCGCCGGGCTCGGGGCCCTGCTCGCGCTGCGGCTCACCGGCACCGAGTTTTCCCTTATCGCGCTGCTCGGCCTCTTCCTGCTCATCGGGATCGTGATGAAGAACGCGATCCTGATGATCGACTTCGCCCTCGGGATCGAACGGCGCGAGGGCGTCTCGCCGCGGGAGGCCATCTTCGCCGCCGCCCGGCTGCGCCTGCGGCCCATTCTGATGACCAACGTCGCCGCCCTGCTCGGGGCGCTTCCGCTGGTGTTTGCCGCGGGCGAAGGGGTGGAGATGCGTCGCCCGCTGGGCCTCACGATCGTAGGCGGGCTCTTTGTGAGCCAGTTGCTCACGCTCTACACCGTGCCGGTGGTCTACCTTGCGCTCGACCGGCTGCGGTCGCGGTTCGGGGGTGCGCGGAGCGCCGCCGCCGGGGTGCCTGCCTCCGCCTGAGCCGAGCCGGTCAGCGGCCTGCGCCGTCCCGCGACCCGGCCGCCCGGCCCGCGCGGTGGAGCTGCCAGGAATTCCAGAGATTGTGCCAGATCACGTAGAACGTGGGCCCGAGCGCGACCAGCGGGCCGGCGTGGGCCAGGGCGAGGTAAAGGGTGAAAGTCGTGTTCTTCTGCCCCAGCGCCTGGCTCGCCTCCCGCGCGTGCCCGCCTCCGCCGAGGATCCGCCCGAGGGCGAAATTCAACGCGCACACCGCTAGCGAAGCCCCCGCCAACTGTAGAATCAGCGTCAACGGCGCCGTCGTCTGCTCGCGAATGAAGTGGGAAGCGCTCGCCGTGATAAGGAAGATAGAGACGTTCCAGAGGCCAAAGGAGACGTTGCGCCACCGCGCCGGCCAGGCTGCCGCCGGTGGATGCAGAGCCCGCAGGAGCCACGCCGCCGCGAATGGCGCGAAGACCACGGCGGCCACACTCCCAGTCACCTGCGCGAACGCCTCTGGGGTCGGACGGCCGAGGACAAACGGCAGCAGCGCCGGAAGGAGGGCCGCGACCGCGAGGTTGGTCAGGAGGAAGGAGCCGACGACGAACCCCACGTTACCGCCGAGGAAGCTGATGATCACCGGGGCCGCGATCGCCGTGGGCGCGATCCCGCAGAAGAAAGCCGCCTGCGCCACTTCCGGCGCTACGCCGAGCCGCCCAATCCCCCAGGCGGCAAGGCCCACGGCGAGGTTCGCCGCCAGCAGGGCGAGATGGCGCGGGGTCAGCGCGCTTCGCCCCACGCGCGTCTCCAAGAAGACAAGGAACAGCATCGTCGGCACGAGCCAGCCTACGAGCCAGACGCCCGTACGGGCCCCCGGCAGCAGGGCGCCGAGAAGCATCGCGGAGAGCAGGGCGGCGGTACGGCTGATTCCGGTCACGGGGACGTCCGCGCACCCAAGGCGACGCCCCGCCCCAAGGCAACGTCCGAACCGCCCCCCGGCTCAGCGGGCCGCCTCTGCGCTCGGCTCGAGGCCCCGGCGTTGCAGCAGGGGGCGGAGCTCCGGCTCGGCCCCGCGGAAATCCCGGTAGAGCTGCATCGCGTCCGCGCTGCCACCGCGCGACAGCACGGTCCGGCGCAGGCGGTCGCCGTTGGCGCGGGTGAGGCCGCCGTTCGCCCGGAACCACTCCACGGCGTCGGCGTCGAGCACCTCCGCCCAAAGGTACGAATAGTAGCCCGCCGAGTAGCCGCTGGAGAAGACGTGCGAGAAGTACGGGGTCCGGTACCGCGGCGGCACCGCCGCGAAGTCGAGGCCCGCCCGGCGCAGCACGGCGGCCTCGAAGGCCAGCACGCCCTCCGGTCCGGGCACCTCCTCCGGCGCCAGCTGGTGCCACGCCTGGTCGAGCACCGCGGCCGCGAGGTACTCCGTCGTGCGGTAGCCTTGGTGGAACTTCCCCGCCGCGATCACCTTGCCGACCAGCGCCTCGGATAGCGGCTCGCCGGTGCGGTGGTGCCGCGCGTAATGGCGGAGCACCTCCGGCCAAGTCGCCCACATCTCGTAGACCTGCGAGGGAAACTCCACAAAGTCGCGCGGGACCTTGGTGCCGCTAAAGCGCGGGTATTCGACCGCCGAGAACAGCCCGTGCAGCGCGTGCCCGAACTCGTGGAAGAGGGTCACCACCTGGTCAAAGGTCAGCAGCGTCGGCTCACCCGCCACCGGCCGGCTCACGTTGAGGTGATTGCCCACCACCGGCCGCGAGCCGAGCAGGCGGGACTGGTCGACGTAGGAGTTCATCCACGCGCCACCCCGCTTCGAGGGCCGCGCGTATAGGTCCAGCAGGAACGCCGCGAGGGGGCGCCCATCCGCGTCGAGGATCTCGTACGCTCGCACGGTCTCCTCGTACACCGGCAGGTCGGGCCGGGCGCGGAAGGTGAGACCGAAGAGCTTCTCCGCCGCGAAGAACACCCCGTCCCGCAGGACGCGTTCCGCCTCCAGGTAGGGCTTCAGCTCCGCCTCGTCGAAGGCGAAGCGCTCGCGCCGCTCCTTCTCCCCGTAAAAGGGCCAGTCCCAAGCCGCCAGGGTGAACCCTCCGCCCTCGCGGTCGATAATCGCCTGCATCGCCGCCGCCTCGCGCCGCGCGTTCGCCACCGCCGCCGGCCCAAGGTCCGACAGGAGCCGGTTCACCGCCTGCGGGGTCCGCGCGGTCTGGTCCTCCAAGACGTAGGTCGCGTGGTTCGGGTAACCCAAGAGCCGCGCCCGCTCCGCCCGTAGCCGCGCGAGCCGCGACACCACCGCCAGATTGTCGAACTCGCCGCCCCGGCTTCCCCGCGCCAGCGAGGCCTGGTGGATGCGCTCCCGCAAGGCCCGGTTCCGCAACGAGGCGAGCACCGGTTGCCCGCTGGTGTTCAGGAGCCGCAGCGCCCACGCGCCCGGTCGCCCCTCGGCCCGGGCCAGCTCCGCCGCCGCCGCGACCTCCGCCGGCACCAAGCCGTCCAGATCCTCCGCGCGGTCGACCCACACCAGCGCCCCGTTCACCTCCTTGAGCACGTTCTGCGTGAAGGTGGTCTGCAAGCTCGAGATTTCCGCGTTGAGCGCCCGCAGGCGCGCCTTCTCCGGCTCGGCCAGCCGCGCGCCCGCCCGCACGAGATCCGCGTGGCTCTTTTCCAGCAGGCGGAGCGACTCCGGATCGAGGCCAAGCTGGGCGCGCGCCGCAAACAGCCCGTCCACCCGCGCAAACAGCCGCGGATCAAGCCGAATGGCGTCCGCGTGGGCCGCCAGCCGGGGCGCCAGCTGCCGCTCGAGGGCGCGGGTCCGGTCGTTGCCGTGCGCCCCCGCGAGGTTGAAGAACACGCTGCGCGCCCGGGAAAGGATCTCCCCGCTCCGCTCCAAGGCCACCAAGGTGTTCGCGAAGGTCGGCGCCGCGGCGGCCGAGAGAATCGCCTCCACCTCCCGTAACTGCTCGGCCATTCCCTGCTCGAACGCCGCCCCGAAATGCTCGTCGCGAATCCGGTCGAACGGCGGATACGCATACTCCAGCGGACTGGGCGCGAGCAGCGGGTTCTCGGACGGGAGCGGGGCAGAGGCGGCCGGGGCAATCACGGGAAGCAGCAGGGCAGTGAGGAACGGTGCACGGAGCATCGGGGAGGAAAACGGAGCACGGAGCATCGGGGTTGAAACGCGCGACTCAAGGCCCGGGGTGCATTTTTTCGCGCGGCCCGCCGCGCGGTGCTTCCCAGGGAGACTACGGCCCCGGAGCCCGCTAAACCCACGAAATGGGTGGTTTGCCCTAGGCTCCGATTGACAATTGTTACGTAGAAGGCGGTGGAAGCTTTGACAGAAGTCCCATGGCCTAGCGTAGGACTACGCGCGCCCGGGCTGTCCGCCTTGTCAGGTCAATCCTGCCGCCTGCGCCCGCCCGGGTGCACCTACCCCGATGCGCTCCCGCTACCCCGCCTTTGTCCTCGTGCCGCTGCTGGCCGGCGCGACCGCGTTCGCCGCTGCCGCGCCCTCGGCTGCCCAGAACTACGACAAGCATTGCGCGAGCTGCCACGGTGCCGACGGCAAGGGCCAGACCCGCCTCGGCCGCAAATCCGGCGCGAAGAACCTCACGGACAAGTCCGGCACCGGGAAACTCACGGACGCCGAGCT
>NEUZ01000009.1 GCA_002304435.1 Opitutia bacterium Tous-C8FEB
GATGAACAACTCCACTTGGCTAGGGGCGATCCCGGACCGGGCGAGGGCCGCGCGGCCGGCGGCCGCGCTGGCGGCGGACGCCCGGGTGCCCGGGGGCCACATCCGCCGGCTGCGGATGCCCGTCATCAGCTCCAGCCGCCCCGCGGGCAGTCGGAGGCGGGTGTAAAGCGGCTCCAGCCGGCGCTCGATCTCGGCGGAGGTGAGTTCCTCCTCCGGCAGCGCGGTCGCGAGCGACTCAAGGCAGACGTCCCTGAAGTGCATCCCGGGAATCACGGCCGCATCGCGAGGCGGACCACCTCCTGGTCGAACGTGTTGCAGGCGAGGCCGGCGTCGACGACCACGGTCGTGCCATTGAGGCCGCTGCTGCGGGGACTGAGCAGGAACGCAGCCACGTCGGCGACCTCCTGCGTAGCGAGACTGCGCTTCCGAAAGGTCAGCTTCTCGGCGTAGAGGTAGCTCTCGAGATAACCGGGGATGCCGGCGGAGGAGCTGGTGCGGAGCGGGCCGGCGCCCACGACATTGAAGCGGACGGCGGAGTCGGCACTGAAGGACTTGGCGAGGAAACGCGCGCAGGACGCTAGCGCGGCCTTGATCGGCCCCATATACCCGTAGTTGTCCGGAGTGACCTGCAGCGAGGAAATGCCGATCGTGACCACGGACGCGTCTGCGGCGAGGAGCGGCTTGAGCGCGCGGGACAACTCCACCAGTGAGAACGCGGAGATGGTGGTCGCCTGCAGGAAATCGGCCCGGCTGGTCTCGTGGAAGGGCTTCAGGCCCTCGCGGTAGTTGGCGAACGCGATCGAGTGGACCACGCCGTGTAACGGACCAAGGCCGGCGGCCTGCAGTTCTGCCGCGAGCCGCGCCGGCGCGCCCTCCTCCTCCACGTCGCAGACAAAAGCCGTGCGGTCACCGAGGAGCGCCGCGAGCGATTGCCGGCGCGCGGCCGAGCGTACACTGTACACGACCCTCGCCCCCTGCTCCTCAAGCGTGCGCGCGATGTGCCAAGCGACACTGCGCCGGTTGGCGATGCCGGTCACCAGCACCGTGCGGCCGGCCAGCTGCAGGAAATCGCTCATTGGGCGGCGGTACCGGCCGGGGCCTTCCAGGCGACGGCGAACTCGAGCGACAGGATGCGCACGCCGTCCTCGCGCCGGATCGAGCCCGCGAGCATCGTGAATCCACCAAGGGCATCCTTCTCCTTCACCTCGAGGAGCACGCGGTCGCCCGGGTAGACGGGATGGCGGAAGCGAACCTCGGAGATCTTCGCGATCAGGGGCAGCCCCTCGCCGGGGGCGGCGCCGGCCTCCCGCGCCTTGAGGGCCATATGGCACGCGGCCGCCTGGAACACGGCCTCGCAGAGCAGCACGCCGGGAGTAATGGGCGCGCCCGGGTAGTGCCCCTTGTAGAAGTCCTCCTCCGCCCGCCAGGTGCGGCGGGCCACCAGCGTGCCAGGACCGCGGCTGACGATCTCGTCGACGAACAGGAAGGGCGGCCGGTGCGGGATCAGGTCGGTGACGGCGGTCATAGGGCGGCGGCACGCTTTTCGGCGTGGAGGGCCTTGTCGATCCTGTTCGCGACGATGACCCCGTAGTTGATGGTCCCAAGCCAGCCGGACATAATGATGCCGACGGAGCCGGCGTGGAAGAGGCCGGGCAGCTGGTCCGGCAGGTCCATCGAGACCTTGAGTCCCTCGAACTTGGTGCCGAACGAGGTGCCCGCCCAGTGGGTCGTGTACCGCTCGATCGTCCGCGGCGTGGCGGCCTCGCGCCAGTCGATCTTGGTCCGCACGTCCGGGATGTAGCGTTCGAGCGCGACGATCGACTCTTCAATGAGCCGCTCCTTCGCGCGGGCGTACTCCTCCTCAGAGAGCCCCTGCCAGTCCTCGTGGCGGGCGTTGAGGGAAACCACGATCGCGTAACGGTCCGAACCAGGGCGGGTGTCCGGGTAATAGACCGAGAAGGTGCGGCTGGTGGTGTCGAAGGCGGTCAGCTCGCCGCTGCTGAAGCGGGGCGCGGCCGAGGTGAACACAAGGTCGCCGATGTGCGGGATCGACTCCCCGCGGCGGATGCCGAGATAGACTTGGCAGGAGCTGGAGTTGACCCGCACCGCGCGCGCGGCCGCGAGGTAGTCGGGCGCAAGGTGCTCCTCGCCGGCAAGGCGGAACAGGGTAGTTTTAAGGTTGGCGTTGGAGAGCACGGCCTTGGCGCGGATCACACGCCCCCCCTTGGCGACGATGCCGGCCGCGACCTTCCGCCCGCCACGCTCCTCCACCAGAATACGCTCGACCAGAACCTTCTTCCGCAGCTCGACCCCATTGCGGCGGAGCTCGTCCACCATCTTCGCGATCAGCTGGTCGGAACCGCCCCGGAAGGTGTAGACGCCGGAGCCCATGAAGTTCGAGAAGACGATCCCGTAGGTGATCGCGGGGTCCTCGGTGGTCGAGCCGTTGGCGTAGGCGATGGGCTCCATCAGCAGCCGCTGCACATCGTCCCGGCCGGGGAAGAAGCGGTTGAACATCTCCCCCGTGGTCTCGCGGTGATCGTCGTAGAAGTTCATCCCCCGCAGGTGCTCGTAGAAGGCTTCCACCTGCTCCCGCGGCAGCCCGAAGGACTCCACCAGCACGCGGGTATAGTCCTCGCGGGTGAAAGTGGTGCGGACGTCCATCTGGGGATTGACGAAGCGGATGTCCCGCAGCGGCACGATCGCGTCGGCGATCTCGCGGGTCCAGTACTTGCGGCAGCTCTTGATCATCCCGCTGGGGAAGCCGTGGAGCGAAATGTCGAAGATGTGCCCGCCGCGGCGCGTGAACCAAGTGGCGAGCCCGCCGAACTGGTAGTGGTGCTCGAGCAGCAGCACCCGGTGGCCGGCCTTGGCGAGGACGTTCGCCCCGGTGAGGCCGCCCAGGCCGCTGCCAATGACGATCACGTCGTATTCGTCCGCCACCCCCTTGAGCCAGTCGTAAGCCATTTAAGCAGCAGAGCGTGGGCGCTCGGGGGCGGCTTGCCAATCCCGCGCTAGGGATTTCGCACGGCTCACCCGCGCTGCAGGATGTGATGGTTGGCCATCGATATCCCGCTCAGCATCGCCCCGACAATCCCGAGGAAACCCTGGTCCGTGCCGCAAAGGTAGACGTTGGGCGCGGCGGTGAGGCCCCGGCGGTGCTTCACCCCGGAACCGTAGACGGCGCCGCGCTGGTGACCGGTGAATCGCGTGATGGTGCGCGGGGTGAACATATCGGTGGCGACCGTCGCGGCGGCCAGCTCCGCGTCCGGCACCGGGGGCAGGAACCGCCGGGCGCTGGCCTGCACCGCGCCAAACCACTCCTGCTTCCGCGCGCGGTATTCCGGCTCCGGCCACGCCATCCAATCCTCGGGTCGCGCGAGGGAGGTCACGCGGAACCAGCCCTCGGCCAGCGCCTCGCCCGGGTCGTAGGCGAAGTTGTTCGGAAAACAAATCACGCCGCTGCGGACGTCCACGGGCGCCGCCGGGCACGCGTAGTCGAAGTTCCGGCCCTCGCTGAAGAAAACAATGGTGTCCCCGGACCAGCCCAACGCGGCCGGGGCGCGGTCGAGCACCGTGATAGTCTCGACGAATGAGAGCCGCCCTGACTCCGTGGGCCGCGGGGTGGGCAGGCCGCCGGCGGAGAGCAGGGCCTCGGTTTCGGGCGCGCCGACTGACGAGAGGACGTGGTCCGCCGTGATCACGGCGCCGTCATCGAGCTCGACCCCGGCGGCGCGGCCCTCCCGGAGCAGGATGCGGCGCACGCCACATTTCATCCGCCGCTCGCCGCCAGCCTCCCGGTACTTGGCGAGCAGCACGCGCAGGATGCGGCGCACCCCCTCCGCGGGGCGGGCGAAACCCTCGAGGAAGAGGGCCTTGAAGAGGATCACGAACTGGCTGAAGTCCATATCCCGCTCGGTCGGACTCCCGTAGAACATCACCGGGCAGAACAGCATATCCTCCAGCAGCGGGTCGGAAAGGTGGCGGCGGACCACTTCCCGGGCGGAGGCGGGGGCGGCATCGAGGGAGACCTCGTCGTGGGCCCGGACCGCGGCGACGAGCGCGCGGAACCCATCGATCTGCGCCGGGAAAGCGCGCGCAACCTCGGCCTCGAGCACCTGGAAATCATTCGTGAAGCGCAAATCCGCCGCCCCGGGACCAAACGCGATCCGCGAACCGAGTTGCCCGCGGAGGGCGAGCTCGTCGCGGTCGATGCGGAGCTGGCGCAGCAGCTTGGTGAGCGGCGTCCCTTTAACGCCCGGCGGCACGTAGTTGGTCAGCGCGTGGAGACCAACATCATAGCGGCGCCCCTCGCGGCTGTAAAAGCCGTTGAGGCCGCCGACGGCGTTGTGGCGCTCGAAGATGCAGACTTGGCGTCCAAAGTGGGCGAGCCGGATCCCGGCGGCGAGGCCGGCCATCCCCGCGCCAATGATGACCACGTCGTAGTGCGAGCGGGAGTTCATCGGCGGGCGGGCAGCAAAAAGCCGGGCCTGCGGCCCGGCCGGAGGGAGAGGAGGAGGCGGCGGTTCAACCCTTGGCGGGCAACGCGTTAAACTTCGGGGTCAGGTACTCCGCGCAGCTGTCGAGCGAGGCGAGTTGGAGGTAGTCCGCCTCCGGGACCTCGATGCCGTGCCGCTTCCGCAGCTCCATCACGATGTCGAGGAAGTCCATGCTATCGAGCTGGAGCTGGTCGCGGAGCCGCACGTCGGATTTGACGTTGGTCAGATCCTCGTCCGGGGCGATGTCGGCGATGATGTCGAGCACCAGCTTCTTGCAGTCGTCTTTGGTCATGGGCGCAGGGGCAGCGGATTAGGGGACAAAGCGACGAACAATCAACGTGGAATTTATCCCCAGCATGCCGAACGAGTTATTGAGGATGGTATCGACGCGGGCCGCCTGGCGGGGCTGGTTCAGGACGAGCCCGGGGATGGCGCACTGGGGGTCGAGATCGTCGACATTGATGGTGGGGTGGACGGTCAGGTCGTCGAAGCTGGGCAGGTTGCCGGCCAGTTCGAGGGCACCCGCCGCCCCCATCGTGTGGCCGATGAAGCTCTTGGTGTTGTTGATGTGCGTGTCGGGGCAGCCTTCCCCGAAGACGGCACGGATGGCCTCACACTCCTGGATGTCACCCAAGGGGGTGGCGGTGGCGTGCGTGTTAACAATATGAATCCCGGCGGGGGCGAGGCCGGCGCGAGCCAAGGCGGCGCGGACGCACTCGGCCTGGCGCTGGGGATTCGGCAGCACGTAGTCGCTGGCGTCGCTATTCACGTGGTAACCAGCGATTTCCGCGTAAATGCGGGCGCCGCGGGCGCGGGCATCCTCGAGGCGTTCCAAGGTGTAGAGGCAGCCCCCCTCCGAAATCACGATGCCATTGCGGGCTTTGTCGAAGGGCCGGGAGGCCCGGGCGGGCTCGGCGTGCGTGGCGAGGGCGTTCTGGGACTTGAAGCCCGCAAAGATCCCAAAAGTGTGAATGCTCTCGCTCACCCCGCCGCAGAGAGCGAAGTCGACCTCCCCGAGCCGGAGCATCTGCGTGGCGTGGATTAGACCCATATTCCCCGCCGCGCAGGCGGCGCCGATGGTGTACGCGGGGCCCGTGGTCCCGAGGTTTAGCGAGGTTTCCCCGGCGGGGTTGTTCGCGACCGTCCGAGGGTTGTGGTAATGGGACCAGAACTTAGTGTCGTAGTTGAACTTGGAGATGTTGTAGACCTCGTTCTCGGTCTCGACATTGCCGTGCTCGGTGCAGCCGATGTAAATGCCGACGCGATCCCGCGGCAGGGTGTCGAGGCTCACCCCCGCATCCGCGAGCGCTTCCCGAGCGCAATAGATCGAGATGCTGCCGGCGCGGGTGCCGACCCGCAGTTCCTTCTTCTTCTGGTAGCGCAGCGGGTCGTGATGGCAGACCCCAGCCAGTTGGCTGCCCATATAGCGGACGTCGATCCGCTCGATCCCGGCGACGCCCGTCAGCAGGTGCCGGCGGAATTCCGCCAGGGAGTTGCCGTTCGGGGCGGTCAGACCGACGCCGGTGATGACGATGCGGGAGGGCTGCATGCGGACGAAGAGTCAGCCGTACCCAAGCCGACGGCGAACGCAACCCCAGCCTGCCTCGCGGGCCCGAATTCCGGGGATAAGCCGGGGTCGCGCACGCCCCTTGGGGCACCCAGCCTCTTCCGCGAAGGGTCGGGCCAACGAAGCCGCCGGGCGGCACCGGGATCACACCCGGCGCCGGCATCCCCCGGCGTGGCCCGACCCTTTCCTTTTCCCCGGCGCTGAATTTTCCGTGGACAACCCGGCGCGCCCCACTTCACCGTCCAGGAATGGCCCAGCAGGAACCGCAGGAACAGAAGTTCACCACTCCCGGCAGCCTCGCCGTCGACGCCGTGCTGACGCTCGGCTGCTTCGCCTTCCTTTACAACGTGGTCTCGCCCCACGTGCCCTCGAACGACAAGGCGATGATCGTGCTTTGGTCGGTCCTGACGTCGGCCTGCATGACCGGTACGTTCTGGCTCTGCGTCCAAATGTTCCGCGTCGTCCTCCGCGCCCAGCGCGAGGCGAAGCGCGGCCGCTGAGACGCGCCTGCGGGCCCGGTTCGAGTTGCGCGCGGGACGGACTCCATTACGGTCCGACCGTCCAGATGAACGCCGCCGCTCAGATGCCTGCCCGTTCTCGGCCGCGACCAGCTCCGGTCGCCTGCCTCGCGCTGGTTTGCTCCCTGTTCGCGGCGGGTTGCGCCACGACCCACGAGTTAAAGGTCGACGCAATCGCGAAGCCAAAGGCGGAAAACGCGATCTCCTACGAGATCCGCAACAAGAACCCTTTGGTGGCCGATGATTCGCTGCGCTACAAGGAAGCGGCGAATCTGGTTAAGACCGGCCTCTCCGGCCGCGGGCTCTATGAGGCCCCGGGGAACGTGAAGGCCGATATGGTGATCGACCTCGACTACGGCGTGGGCCCGCCGCAGGTGCGCCGCGAGACGGTGTCCGAGCCGGTCTACATCACGCTGCCGGGCCAGATCCGTACCGAGCGCGTGCAGGTGGGCACGGACTCGCAGGGCCGCCCCGTCTACCAGACCATCACAGTGCAGGATCCGCCCACGACGGAGTTCGCGGGGTTCCGCGAGTATATGGTGACCGTGGTGGTGTACGAGAAGTACCTCCGGCTCACCGCCCGCGAGAACAAGGAACCGGTCGAGGGGCAGCCCCCGGTCGAGGTCTGGACCCTCGACATTACCAGCGAGGGCGAGAGCAAGGACATCCGTAAACACCTGCCCATCCTCGTGGCCGCCAGCATCGACTTCGTCGGCAAGGACACCCAGGGCCAGAAGACCATCCGCATTAAGGACAACGCCAGCGACATCGCCTTTGTGAAGAAGGGGATGTGAGGCTGCCACCCGAGACGGTCGCTTGACAAGCCTCGCCTCCTGCGGCGCGCTGCTGGAACCCCGATATGCCCCTCCTCCGCTGCCCCCTGTCCAAGTTCCTCGCCGCCCTCCTCCTGCCCCTCGCCCTCGCCGCGGCCCAAAACCCCGCCGCCCGTATCACCGGCCGCGTCCTCAACCCCATCACGCAGGAATATGTCCGTAATGCGGAGGTCTCCATCCCCGGGAAGAATCTCACGACTTACACGGCGAACGATGGCACCTACGTCCTTACCGGCGTGCCGGCCGGCGAGATCACGCTCCAAGTCACCTACACCGGTTACCAAACCGGAACCGCGCGCCTGAGCGTGGGCACCGGCACCTCCGCCACGCAGGACTTTGAGCTCCAGCCCACCGCCACCGGAACCGCTCCCGGGGCGGTGGTGCGGCTGGACCAATTCATCGTCTCCTCCGAGCGCGAGGGCAACGCGAAGGCCATTATGGAACAGCGCGCGGCGCTGAACGTAAAAAGCGTAGTCGCCTCCGATAACTTCGGCGATGTGACCGGCGGCAACATCGGGGAGTTTATCAAGTACCTTCCCGGCGTGGTGATGGACTACGTGGACTCGGACGCGCGCACGGCCCGGATCGGCGGCCTCAGCCCGGTCTATACTGGCGTCAGCGTCGATGGGATGTCGATGGCCAGCGCCCCCTCGGCGAGCTTCGGCGGCTCCTCGCGGCAATTCGAGTTCGAACAGGCCTCGATCAACGGCATCGAGTCCATCGAGATCAGCAAGACGACCACCGCGAGTATGGACGCCGATGCCCCAGCCGGCCGCATCAATCTGCGTAGCCGCTCCGCCTTCGACCGCAAGAGCCGCGAGGTCACGGCCACCCTGTCCCTGACTGGCAACGAGTACTCGTGGGCCCTCGGGAAGACCCCCGGCCCCTACGATCGCGATGACTACAAGGTCCGCCCCGGATTCGTCTTCTCCTACGCCGAAGCTTTCCAGGGCCGGTTCGGCGTTCAGCTGAGCCTTGCCGGCAACACCGTGGGCACGGAGCAGGCCGGGGTGACGCACACCTACGCCCAAGTCGCCAACCGCGGTCCAGTAATCAACCAGATCGCTTTCCGCGACGCGCCCAAACTCTCCAATCGCGCCTCGTTCACTCTCAATACCGACTACAAGGTCTCCCCGCGTCTGTCGGTGGGCCTGCGTACCTCAGGTTCGCACTTCGACGACGGCACCAACCTCCGGCAAATCGCCTTTCTCGTAAACCCGGCCCAAGTCACCCCCGAGTCGTCCGTCACCGCCTTCACCGCCCTGCCGACCACCAACGCCAACACCCGCGTCCAGTACACGACTAGCCGGCGCAACAAGGTCAACACGACCGTCACCTATGTGCCCAAGCTAGAGTACAAGCGCGACGACCTGACGCTCACTCTCGGCGGCGGCTATTCGCGGTCTCGCACCTCTTACGAACAGATGACGGAGGGTTATTTCCAGGCGGTGACGCACCGCCTGACCCGGATGGGCTTCACCGCGAGCCGGAGCGCCCCAACCGCCACCGACTGGATGCTCGCGCAGACGTCCGGACTCCCGTGGAACGACGTGGCCAACTACAACCGGGGAGACGCCTTCACGAATAACATCTCCGCCACACCCCAGTCTGCCCGCCATCAGGTGTGGGTGGGATACGTCGACTTCAAGCGTCAGTTGCAACTGGCGGGCCTACCGGTGCAGTTGCTCGCCGGAATGAAGCGTAAGCTTTCGGTATATGATCTGGAAAAGAACGGGGCCCTGCAGTGGACCTACGTCGGCGCCGCCGGCTCGATGACGGATCCGGGCACCCGACTCCCGGTCAGCGCCCGAGTGCCGTACGACGCCCGCACTGGCGGCAACGTGGTGTTCCTCAACATCCCTATGGCCGACCCCTACGAGACGTTCCGCCGTTTCCAGACCAATTCCGGCCATTTCCTGCCGAATCTTCAGCAGAATCACGTCAATCAGTACTACAGCTCGCGCTCCGTGAAGGAGCGGATCGATGCCGGCTACGTGGAAGGCAATGGCCGGATTGGCGCCCTCCGGCTCAACCTCGGGGCCCGCGTCGAGCGCACCACGACGATCGGCAAGACCATCGACCTTCTCCCCCCCGCGCAGGTGCGCGCCGCCGGCTACACTCCGGGCACAACCGCGTTCCTCGACCACCAGTACCGGTACGGAAGCCGCGGCGAAAACGAAGGGGACTACGAGAACCTGTTCCTGAGCGGGGGCGCCAAGTACGCGTTCACCCGCAACCTGCACCTGCAGCTTGCCGCTAGCCAGTCCATCGGCCGGCCCAGCTACGGCAACGTGGCCGGGGTCATCACCATCGACGAGGCGAACCAGACCGTGCGGGTGCCCAACCCGGACCTGCAACCCGAAACCTCGGACAAGTTCTTCGCCAGCGTTCAATATTATTTGGAGCCCGCGGGCACACTCAGCGTCTCCGGCTTCCGGCTCGCCGTGCGCAATATGGGCACCGCCAACCGGCCGGTCACCGCCGCGGAGGCTGGTTACGGGGACGACCCCGAGTACGCAGCCTTCACCTTCCTCCGCCCCGCCAATGCCACCGGCACCATCGAGCTCGACGGGGTGGAGATCGAATACAGCCAGCAACTGGTCTTCCTGCCCCGCGCCTTCCAGGGGCTGAGCATCTTCGGCTCGCTCAGCCGCACCGCCGCCAGCCAACGCCTCGAGGGTCACGTGCCCAAGTCCGCCAATGGCGGCCTCCGCTACGGCACCCAGCGCTGGAACGCCCAACTGCGCTGCACGTGGCAGGCTCCACGCTTCAACTCCGCCACTGCAACCGAGGAACTGTGGCAGTACGAACGCATTATGTTCGATTTCAGCGGCGGCTACCGGTTCAATCGCAACTACGAGCTCACGATCAGCGGTCGCAACCTCCTCAACGAGCCGATCCGTACCTACTCCAACACCCCGGGCCTGCTCCGCGCCTATAACCGCTACGGCGCCTCGTGGACGATGGGGATCCGCGGCCGCTGGTGAGGCACACCCCCGATCCAAGCAGTTAAGGGAATCGCCACGTGGAGGCGCCGGTCCACCCCGCCACCCGGGAAATCGCTGCACCTTGCGCCCGCCCGCCGGGCGGCATCAAGGGCGCGCCTCGGCGGCCGCCATCCCCGGCGCCCCAAAGGCCCACAGCCGGCGCAGGGCGGGCAACGCCCGGGCCCGCTCGATGCCCCCCGCATCCACCGCGGAATCCGTGAGATTTAGGGCCTCGAGGCGGCTCAGGCCGGCCAGCGCCGCGATCCCTGAGCCGGAAACCTTGGCGCGGCTCAGGTCCAGGGAACGCAGGTTGGTCCAGCGCCCCACGGCCGCCAGACCCGCGTCCGTGACCGGCGTGCGGGCAAGCTCCGCCTCCACAATCAGCTCCGCGACCGGATCAAGCCGGGCCAAGGCGGCGTCATCGGCCCGCCGCGGGCTGCCGGCCGTGCGGAGGATCAGGCCGTCCCCGGGTTGCTGGGAGCGCGGGACCAGCCGCACGCCCAGCTCTGCCTCCAGCCGGCGGATCTCGTCCGCGCGGGGCCGCCAGTCAGGCGCCAGGGCGACGGCCGCGGCCTTGGGCCGGCCGATCGCCGGGGCGCCGGGGAACTCCGCCACCAACTTGGTCGCCGAGGCGCCCCCGAGGATCCAAAGCTCGACGTTACGGATCTCCTCGCGCGAGAGCAGCGGCTTGCCCTCGGAGGGCATCACTTCCTCGTCGGTCGCCGGGAGGGTGATGCGGCGGTGGAGCTCGCTGCCGGCCGCGTTGCCCGGCAGCACCATCGCGCCCGACTCGGCGCCCTTCATCACCCACGCGAAGCTGTCGAGCCGGAGTCCGGCCTTCTGCTTTTCCGGCCCGTGACAGACCACGCAGTGGCGCTCGAGGATCGGACCGATACGGTCCTGGTAGAAGGTCGTCTCCGCACCGAGCGGTGCGGTCGCCAGCAGCAACGCCAGCGCCAGACGCCGGCGGACCCGGGAGAGTTCAGGCGAGGATGGCATCGATGACCTTGGCGGGAAGCACCCCGGTGAGACGCTGGTCGAGCCCCTGGAAGCGGAACGAGAGGCGATTGTGATCCAGGCCAAACAGGTGGAGCATCGTGGCGTGGAGGTCCCGGATGTGCACCGGGTCCTTCACGATGTTGTAGGAGAAGTCGTCCGTCTCGCCGAAGCTGAGGCCCGGCTTCACGCCGCCGCCGGCCATCCACATACTGAAGCAGCGCGGGTGGTGGTCGCGGCCGTAATTCTCAGCCGTCAGCACGCCCTGCGAATAGCAAGTGCGGCCGAACTCCCCGCCCCACACCACGAGGGTGTCGTCGAGCAGCCCGCGGCGCTTGAGGTCGGTGACCAGCGCGGCCGTGGGCTGGTCGGACTCCTCGGCCATCAGCTTGATGTTGCGCGGCAGGTTGCTGTGCTGGTCCCAGCTGCGGAGGAAGATTTGCGTGAAACGGACGCCCCGCTCCGCCAAGCGGCGGGCCATCAGGCAGTTGTAGGCGTAGGTGCCCGGCTCCTTGGCCTTTTCGCCGTAAAGGTCCCAGGTCGACTGCGGTTCGGACGAGAGGTCAGCCAGCTCGGGCACCGATGATTGCATCCGGAACGCCATCTCGTACTGGGCGATGCGGGCGTTGGTCTCCGCGTCGCCGACCCGCTCGAAAAGCTGCCGGTTCAGGGCGTTGACGCCGTCGATCATCGCCCGGCGCACGTCGCCGCTCACCCCGGGCGGATTGTTGAGGTGCAGCACGGGATCCCCGGCGGAACGCAGCGCGACGGCGGCATGCTCGGGAGAGAGGAACCCGGACGACCACAGGCGGTTCGAGAGGGCCTGCACGTTGGTGCGGTGCGGCATCTTCGAGGTCATCACCACGAAGGTCGGAAGCTCGTCGTTGACGGCCCCCAGCCCGTACGAAAGCCAGGAACCAAGGGAGGGCCGGCCGGGGAACATATTGCCCGTCGTCAGCTGCAGGATCGCGGGCTCGTGGTTGATCGCCTCGGTGTGGAGCGACTTCAGCACGCAGAGCTCGTCGGCGATGCGCGCGGTATGGGGAAACAGTTCCGAGACCCAGTGCCCGGCCTGGCCGTGCTGCGCGAACTTGTAGACGCTCGGCGCGATGGGAAAGCGGGCCTGGCTCGCGGTCATCCCGGTCAGCACCTGCCCGCCGCGCACCGACTCGGGCAGATCCTGGTCGAACATCCGCTGGAGGACCGGCTTGTGGTCCCAGGTCTCGAACTGGGACGGCGAGCCGGCCATAAAGAGGTAGATCGCGCGCTTGGCGCGGGGCGCGTAATGGGGAGCGAGCACCGCAGGGCTGGCGGCAGTCTGGGCGGCCAGCGGGCGGCCCAGGAGGCTGGCGAGCCCGGCCCAACCGAAGGCCTGCATCCCGCGCCCGAGGAAGTGCCGCCGCGTCTCGAGGGCCAGCCACTCCCGGCGCAAGGCGTCGGGCAGACCAGGCAGGCTCCAGATGGAGGGCCCCTCCCCCGCGTGGTCGGAGCAGAGGTGGGGATCGCGGGCGAAGGGATTTTCCGGGGAGTGCATCGGAAGGCCGCTATTTGTTGAGGAACTCGTCGAGATTGAGGAACTGACTGGCCGCCATCGTCCAAACCGCGCGCTCCGTCGCGGACCAGTCCCCAAGTCCGACCGGCGAGGCACCCACCTTCAGGAGGGCGGCCGCCTGCTCCGGCTGGGCGGCGAACAGGGACTGCAGCCGCGCGAGGGAATCCAGCAGCACCTTTTCCTCCGTGGGCGCGAGGGGGCGCGCCAGGGTGGCCAGAGCCAGGAAGCGGAGCCGCTCCTCGCTGCGGGCCGCGGCGTCGAGCGCGCGTTCGCCGAGCTTGCGGGCGGCCTCGACCCATTGCGGGTCGTTGAGCGTCACAAAGGCCTGCAGCGGCGTGTTGGTGCGGGCCCGGCGGGAGCAGACGACCTCGCGCGAGGTGGCGTCAAAGGTCTCGAGGCTGGCCGGCGGGGAAGCCCGTTTCCAGAAGGTGTACAGGCTGCGCCGGTAGAGCCCTTCGCCCTCGGACGGCACGTAAGTCCGGGTGTTCGACTCCGGCATCGCGACCTCCTCCCAGATGCCCGGCGGCTGGTAGGGTTTGACCGGCGGCCCGCCGAGGCGCTCGACCAGCAGCCCGGCCGACAGCAGGGCGCTGTCCCGGAGCATCTCGCCATCCATCCGGAAGCGCGGCCCACGCCCCAGCCATTTGTTGCCGGGATCGCGCGCCAGGACCGGCGCCGGCGCGGCCACAGCCTGGCGGTAAGTCGCCGAAGTGACCAGGATGCGGTACAGGCGCTTCACGTCCCAGCCGCTCTCGCGGAACTCCACCGCCAGCCAGTCGAGCAGTTCCGGGTGCGTCGGGCGATCGCCCATCACGCCGAACTCCCCGCTCGACTCCACCAGCCCCCGTCCAAAGACCTCCTGCCACATCCGGTTCACCGCCACGCGGGCGAACAGCGGGTGTTCCGCGGTAAGGAGCCACTCGGCCAGCCCCCGGCGATCGACGGGCGCGCCCGCGGGCAGGGCGGGCAGGAAGTGCGGCACGGAGGGCCCGACCCGCTCACCCCGGGCGAAGTAGTCCCCGCGCTTCAGTACATCGGAATACGCAGGGGTGGTTTTCTCGACGGCGACCAGCGTCGCGTCGCCGTCGCGCGTCAGGGTCTCCAGCGCGGCGTCGTGGGCCGCGGCCAGCGCCGCGAGGCTGCGATGCTCGGGATCCTTCTCGCCGAGGAAGAACCGGTCGGCGACCACGAAGGCCTCATCCGTGGTCCAGCGCCGCGGGTCGGGTTCCCGGGCCGTGATCTCGGCTGCGACATCCTCAAAGGGCAGGCGCTGCACCTCCTCGACGGCCAAGGCCCGGCGGTAAAAACGGAAATCCTGGTAACGGGTCTCCCGCATCGGGTTGTAGTCGTCCCGCCGCCCCACGTGCATCGCGGCGTCCGTGCGGATGGAGCCCCCTGCGGGCAGCTGATCGAGCCGGATCTCGGTCTCCGCCGGCCGGCCGTTGAGGAAGATGCGCATCCCGGAAGCCCGGCGCGAACCGTCGTAGGTGACAAACACGTGGACCCACTCGTCGCGGGTGATGAGACCCGGCCGGGTGGCGACCAGCAGTCCGGAGCGCACGGGCGGAGGCGGGATCACGAGCCGCCGCGAAGGCGCCTTCGCCTTGGGTGCCGGGGCTTCCACAACCTCTTCCGCGGACGGGGGCGGCACGTCGGGAACAAGGGCGAAGTAGATCTGCAACCCCTCCTGGTAAACATCCCAACCCGCGCCCCCGCGGCGCTTCTCGTCGCCCATCCGCGCGAAGAGCGACCCGTTGCCCGTGCCAGTGCGGACGCCGCCGCCGGGCTTCGCGCGGAGCAAAATCCAGCCGCCGGTGGAGAACTTGTCCCCGGCGTCGACATCCCCCTCCGCGCCGAGGCTGAGCCGCGTGTGGATGTCCATCCGCATCGAGGGCCAGAACCAGCTGCTCTCGCCCCAGATCAGCGGGTTGGTGTCCGCCTTGAACTCCTTCGTGCGCGGGTGCGGCGCGGCATTGCGCACCACTTCGCCCTTGCCCTCGTCCAGCCGCAGCCGCACCTCGAGGGCCTCCGTCGAGACCGGCTGGGGGCAGTTGCCGGCCCCCAGCCAGCCGCCAGCCAATTCCCGCGCTTGGGCGCGGCGGCGCTGCAGCCGTTCCTGCACGTCAGCCCTCGCCTGAAGGAGGAAGGCGGCCGCCGCGGACTGCTCGGGCCGGGGCACGCGGATCACGGGTGCCGGCTCCGCGATGTTCAGGTCCCACGGCTTCTCCGCCGTGTTCCCCAGGAAGGCCGCCAGCCCGTAGAAGTCCTTCGTCGTGATGGGATCAAACTTGTGGTCGTGGCACGCGGCGCAACCGGTGCTGAGCCCGAGGAAGGTCGCGCCGAAGGCTTCCACGCGGTCGCGGGTCTGGTTGACGAAGACCTCCTCCGGGATGGTGCCGCCCTCGTTGGTCGTGAGATTGCACCGCATCAGGCCGGTCGCGACCAGCTGGTCAATCGTGCGCGCGGGGAGCAGGTCCCCCGCCAGCTGGTCCCGGACGAAGGCGTCGAAACGCTGGTTCGCATTGAAGGAGCGCACCACGTAGTCTCGATACGGCCAGATGGCGCGGTAATTGTCGAAATGGATGCCGTGCGTGTCCGCGTAACGGACATAGTCCAGCCACTGCCGCGCCCGGTGTTCCCCGTAGCGCGGGCTCGCCAGCAGTCGGTCGACCGCCCGCTCATAAGCGCCCGGGGCCGCATCCGCGACGAACGCCTCGACCTCGGCCGGCGCGGGGATCAGCCCGGTGAGATCTAGGGCGGCCCGCCGGAGGAGGCTGCGCCGGTCGGCCTCCGGCACGGGCGCCAGCCCTTCGCGGGCGAGGCGGGCCCGGATGAACGCGTCAACGGGGTTGCTGCCCCCGGCTACCGCGGGCACCGCCGGCCGGCGGGGGGCGATGAACGCCCAGTGTTCCTCGTAGCGCGCCCCCTCCGCGATCCAGCGGCGCAGCAGGGCCCGCTGCTCCGCGGAGACCGTCTTGTGGGCCTCGGGCGGCGGCATCGCCTTCCGCGGGTCCGTCGACTCGATGCGCTGGATCAGCGGGCTGTCGTCGGGCCGGCCCGGGACAATGGCGGGCGGACCATCGGGCCGCTGCGCCGTCGCGTGCTCAAAACGGTCCAGGCGCAGGCCCGCCTTGCGCGAGCCGGCGTCCAGCCCGTGACAGGCGAGGCAGGAGTCCGCGAGGATCGGCTGGATGTGCTCGTTGAACGACAGCTCCGCCGGGCCGGCCGCGGCGGCGACGAGCCTGCCGGGCGCGAAGGTCACGAGGGCAAACGAGGAAACGATCAGGCCGCGAAGAGGGGTGGGCATACGAGGACGCGGAGGGTAACGCCAGTGTCGAATACCAAGCGGAGGGCGGCGGGTTCCGCAACCGCGGTCAGGCCAGAATCCCCCGGACCACCTTCGCCGGCACCACGCCGGTGAGGCGCTGGTCCAGCCCCTGGAACCGGAAGCCAAAGCGCTCGTGGTCGATGCCCATCAGGTGGAGGATCGTCGCGTGCAGGTCGCGGATGTGCACCGGGTCGCGGACCACATTGTAGGACATCTCGTCCGTCTCGCCGTGGACTGTGCCGCCCTTGATGCCACCCCCGGCCAGCCAGAGCGAGAAGCAGCGCGGGTGATGGTCGCGGCCGTAATTGGTCTCGGTGAGCGTGCCCTGGCAATAGACGGTGCGACCGAACTCCCCGCCGAAGATGACCAGCGTGTCCTCGAGCATCCCGCGCTGCTTGAGGTCCTGCACCAGTCCCCAGCAGGCCTGGTCGACGTCCTTGCACTGCGCGGCGAGGTCGCGGGGTAGGCTGGCGTGCTGGTCCCAGCCGCGGTGGAAGATCTGGACGAAGCGGACGCCCCGCTCGACCAGGCGGCGCGCCATCAGCGCGGAGGACGCGAAGGTGCCGCGCACGCGCGCCTCCTCCCCGTAAAGGGCATAGGTCGCCTCGGGCTCGCGCGCGAGATCGGCCAGTTCGGGGATGCTCGCCTGCATCCGGAACGCCATCTCGTACTGCTGGGTGCGGGTCTGGATCTCGGGATCGCCGATCGCCTCGTAGCTGCGCCGGTTGAGCTGCTCAAGGCCGTCCAGCATCTCGCGGCGCAGTTCACGGGGAATGCCGGGGGCGTCGTTGAGGTAGAGCACCGGATCGCCCGCCGAACGGAAGGACACGCCGGCGTGGCGGCCCGGCAGAAAACCGGAACCCCAGAGGCGGGCCGAGATCGCCTGCACATTAGAGAACGGACTGGAGTGCTTCGCGTGCAGGACAACAAAGGAGGGCAGGTCCTGATTGAGCGAGCCGAGCCCGTAGGAGAGCCAAGAACCGAGCGAGGCCTTCCCGTTCTGCATCGACCCGGTGTAGACCAGCTGGTTGGCCGGCTCGTGGTTGATCGCGTCGGTCTGCATCGAACGGATGATGCAAAGGTCGTCCGTCATCCGCGCGGTGTAGGGCAGCAGTTCGCTGATCCAGGCTCCGCCCTGGCCGTGCTGGGCGAACTTGAACCGCGAGGGCGCCAGCGGGAACGCGGCCTGCCGGGCGGTCATCCCCGTCAGCCGCTCGCCCTGGGTCGCGAGCCAGTCCTTAAGGTCCTCCTTGAAGCGCGCCTCGAGGCCGGGCTTGTAATCGAAAAGATCCAGCTGGGAAGGTGCCCCGATCAGCGAGATGTAGATCGCCCGCTTGGCCCGCGGGGCGAGCCGCCAGGGTTCGCTCGCGGACGGGGCGGCGCCCAGCCGGGAACCCAGCAGAGAGGAAAGAGCCGCCACGCCGAGCCCGGTGCCGGAACGGCGGAAGAACTGCCGGCGGGTGACCGCCGCGTTGTAAGCGGAGAAAGCATCGTGCCAGGCGGAAGGGAGGAGGGTCATGGCGCGGGGATCACTTGCAGAGGGATTCGTCGAGATTGAGGACCTGGCTGGCCACCAGGGTCCAAGCGGCCAGCTCGGCCGCGGCGACGCCGGCGGGAACCGGCGAGGAACCGACCGCCAGCAGGGCCGCCGCGGCGGCGGGTTCACGGGCGTAGCGCGCGAGGGCGGCCTCCAAGGTGCGGCGGACGATCCCGCGCTCCTCGGCGGCCAGCCGGCGCGCCAGCAGGCGCAAGGTGATCTCGTCCAGCCGGGCATCGAAGGAGCCCGTCCCGGTGAGCGCGCGCGCCGCCAGTTGCCGGGAAGCCTCGATGAACAACGGGTCGTTCAGGGTCACGAGGGCCTGCAAGGGCGTGTTCGTGCGGTCACGGCGGACGCAGGTCACCTCGCGGCTCGGGGCGTTGAGGATGTCCATCGCCGGCGGCGGCGCGGTGCGTTTCCACAGAGTGTACAACGACCGCCGATATAGGCCGTCGCCCGTGTCCGCCTGATAATAGCGAGTGGTCGACTCCTTCATCGCCACCTCCTCCCAGATCCCCTCGGGCTGGTACGGGCGCACGGGCGGACCACCCAGCCGGGAGACCA
The DNA here is from genome assembly GCA_002304435.1 of Opitutia bacterium Tous-C8FEB. Lineage (GTDB taxonomy): Bacteria > Verrucomicrobiota > Verrucomicrobiia > Opitutales > Opitutaceae > ER46. The sequence goes on from NEUZ01000009.1 coordinate 18,382, forward strand.
GCAGGCCGGAGGCCGCGAGGGCCTGGTCGCGGATCTGCTCGGCATCGAGCCGGAAGCGGGGCCCGCGCGCCAGCAGCCGGTTGCCCGGATCACGCTCCAGCAGGGCCGGCGTGACCGCGGCGGATTGGCGGTAAGCGGCGCTCGTCACCAGGAGCCGCACCATCGCGCGGTGGTCCCAGCCGGACTCGATGAAGCGCCGCGCCAGCCAATCGAGCAACTCCGGGTGCGAGGGCCGCGCTCCGGTGACGCCGAAGTCGCCGGCCGACTCGACCAGCCCCGTGCCAAAAAGGTGCTGCCACAGCCGGTTCATCGTGACGCGGGCCGTCAGGGGATTCACCGGATCCACCAGCCACCGGGCCAGGCCCAGACGGTTGCGCGGCGCGTCCGCCGCCAGCGGGGGCAGCACCGCCGGGGTGTTGGCTCCTACCTTCTCCCCGGGCTGGCTGTACTCGCCCCGGTTCAGGATATGCGCGAAGGGCTCAGAGTCCTTCTTCTCCTCCATCACCAGCGTGAGGCCGCCGCGGGAGCGCAGCCCATCCACCTCGGCCAGCACGGGCCGCAGCCGCGCGGCGATGGCCAACGCCGGCCCGTCGACGGCGGCGAGGTAATGACGCCGCAGAGACCTACGGTGCGCGGCGGTACGCTCCGCCAGGGCCACCTCTAGGGCCGCAAAGGCCTCCAGTTCCTCCGTGAATTCCTTCAGGTCCGCCGCGAGATACCCCCGCCGGGAGACGCGGAGGTCCTGCGCCCAGACGCGCCCGCCGGTGATGCCCTCCCACGCGCTAACGCCCGCGCGCGTCCCGAGCCGCAGCCCCTCAGTGGGGCGGATATCGGTGGGCAGGAACGCCGAGACGCTGGAGTTCACCACCATCTTGCCATCGACGAACACCTCCACCGTCCGGCTGCGCAGCGCCGTGGTGTCAAAGCTCACCAGCACGTGCCGCCACGCCCCGGGAGCAAGCGCGCCCCCGACGTTGCGGACCTGAACGCGTCCGGTCCCATCCGCGATGAATAGGCCCACCTTGCCCTCCTCGAGAAACACTTCCCAGCCCGGGCCCTTTTCCCCGGCGGAACGGCTGGAGAACAACGGACCGGAGGGCTTCCCCTCCACGCGCACGAAAGCCCCGGTGCTGCTGGATTCGCCCCTCAGCCAGGGCACCGGCGGGCCAGCCAGCCGGTCCGCCCGTCCAATCTCCGGCGCGAGGCCGTAGGGCCCCGCCACGGCGTCCGGGGTGCCCTCAGCGGCGACCAGCGGCTCGTGCCGCCGCACCGCGTGATCGGCGGGCGGGACGGCGAGACGCGGGGATTGATCGAGCCAAGCCTTGAAGTCCGCCTCCGCGGCCGTCGCCCGGCTCTTCTCCTCCTCGCGCATTCCCTTTAGCAGCGCCTGCAGCTCCGACCAGCGGGCCTCGTCCCCGGCCGCGGGCACGAACAGGGTCGGCGGCGTATCGTAGCGGTTGCCGTCCATCGCCGGCATCGTATTGTTCCGGAAGAAGGCCGCGAAGGCGTAGAAGTCCTTGGCCGAGACCGGGTCGAACTTGTGGTCGTGGCAGGCGGCGCACCCGAGGGTCAGCCCCAGCCAGACCGTCGCAACGGTCTCCACCCGGTCCTTCGCGTAGATCGCCTCGTACTCCTCCGCGATAGCCCCACCCTCGCTCGTGGTAGGAAGACACCGGTTGAAGCCGGAGGCGACCTGCTGCGCGAGCGTGGCGCCGGGCAGCAGATCCCCCGCCACCTGCTCCACCGTGAACCGGTCAAAGGGCATATTGTCGCGGAAGGCCCGGATCACCCAATCGCGGTACGGCCAGATGGACCGGTAGTTGTCGATGTGGATGCCGTGGGTGTCCGCGTAGCGCACGGCGTCGAGCCACTGCCGCGCGAAATGCTCCGCGGACGGCTCGGAGGCGAGCATCCGGTCCACCGCGCGCTCATAGGCCCCGGGCGCCTGGTCGGCGGCGAACGCCGCGAGCTCGGCCGGGGTCGGCGGCAGCCCGGTCAGATCAAGGGCCGCGCGACGCAGCAGACGGGCCGGAGTTTCCTCCGCGGAGGGACGCAGCCCCTCCCGCTCCAGCCGCTGGGCAATGAAGGCGTCGATGGGATTCCGGCCCCCAACCGCCGCCGCGGGCGCCGCGGCGGTCCGCACCGGCAGGAAGCTCCAGTGCTCCTCGTAACGGGCGCCCTCGGCAATCCACCGCTCCAGCAGGGCCACCTCCTCCGGCCGCACCGTCTTGTGGGACTCCGGGGGCGGCATCACCTCCTCGGGATCCTTCGACTTCAAACGCTCGATGAGCGGACTCCGAGCCGGGTCGCCCGGCACAATCGCAGGTTCCAAGTCACCATCCCCGCGTGGCTTGGTGGCAAACTCCGCCCGATCGAGGCGCAGCTTGGCCTTGCGCGTGGAAGAGTCCGGGCCGTGGCAGAGAAAACAGTTCTCCGCCAAAATCGGCTGGATCTGGTCGTTGTAACTGACCGGCGGCGCGGAGGCAGCCCAGACGCTCAGGGGAAAAAATGCGGCCGCAGCCGCCAGGGGACGGAGGGGGAAAGCCATCGGGGACCCCCAATGGAGCGCCGCCCCCGCGGCGCGCCAAGCCAAATTGGCCGGAATCTGCTCCCGGTTATCCAGCGCAGCCCCAAATGCTTGCGCCCGGGCCGCGAACGCGGCTCACGGGGGCGAATGAGCCCGCGCCGCGCCTCAACGGCCGGCCAGTCGCGCGAGCTTGGTTACCCGGCCGGCGAAATTCCAGTCTTGGACGAACAGGTTACCCGCGGCGTCAAACGAAACCCCGTGCGGCGCGATGAAGATGCCGTCGCGCCAGTGCTCGGGGGCCAGCTTGAACTGGGCCCACTGCTTCTGGTCCGGGTTGTCACCGAGGGTAGCCACGACCTTGCCAGCCTTGTCCACGATCGCGACCCGGCCCTCCAACTCGGCCACCGCAACATAGTCCCCGTGGATGGAGGCCGCGCAGGGCCGGCGCAGGCCAGTGGTGACCACGCCGAGCCACTTGCCCTCCAGGTCCGTGTGGACCAGCCGGCGGTTCTCCCGGTCGGAGATCAGCAGGCGAGGCGCGCCAAACCGGGTGTCGAGGGCAATCCCGTGGCAGGTTTTGAACTGATTCTCCCCTTCCCCGCGCGTGCCGATGGTCTTAAGGTACCGGCGCTCCGGGCTGTAGACGTGGACGACGCTGGCGCCGTACCCGTCCGCCACATAGATCCGCCCGTCCGGCCCGACGGTGACCGCCGTGGGACGGAAGGCGGTGGCCTTGCCCTTCGGGTCAGCCGGCTGGTTGTAGAACCCGCTCTCCTTGGGCATCCCGAGGGTCCACTGCGCCTTGCCGTCCAGATCGAGTTTCACGATCTGCGGGCCCTTAACGTGCGCGGCGTAGATAAACTCCCGCCCGCCCTCGCTCCGGATCATCATCCCGTGAATCCCGCTGAACTCGGGCGCGATCGAACGCAGGTAGCGGCCGGACGGATCGAAGACCAAAAGGCCCGTCTTCTCCGCATCGGTGGAAACATAGATCCTTCCCGCCGCATCGACGACGATGCCGCCGTGCGTCGGCCCGAGCGAGACCCCGGACGGCACCTGGGCCCAGCCGCCGGCAACCTGAAAGCGCCAGTTGCCGGAGCCCAGCGGGGCGGACGGTAGCGGGGTCGCGCTCACCTGCCCGAGGGGCAGCGCGAGATCGACGTGGGCATGGACGGCCGCGGGCAGCGCCACGGCAAGCAGGAGGAGGGAGCGGGGGTACACGCGCCGACCCAAACGGCCACCACCGCGGGCGTCAAGCGGCGGGCGGTTGACCGGTTGACGCGCCCCCGAAGCGGGCCCACGTTGGCCCACCCGCCCGATGGCCGACTTCCTCACCGATAAACCCGCGAAGCTCGAACGCGCCTTCCTCGTGGGCGTGCAAACACCGGAGATGCCCGCGGGCGAGGCGGCCGAACTGCTGGCCGAACTCCGGGAACTGGTCGAGAACCTCCGCATCCAGGTCGCCCGCGCCGAGCTGGTGAACCTGCGCCGCCCTACCCCTGCCCTGCTCCTCGGCTCCGGCAAGGCGGAGGAACTCGTCGCCCTGGCCAAGGCGGAGGGGGCCGACGTGATCGTTTTCGACGAGGAGCTCTCCCCGGCCCAGCAGCGCAACTGGGAGGAGCTTTCCGGGCTCGCTGTGATCGATCGCCAGGAGGTCATCCTCGAGATCTTCGCCGACCGCGCGCATACGAGGGAGGCCATCCTGCAGGTGGCCCTTGCGCGGATGGAATATTCCCTGCCGCGGCTCACCCGCGCCTGGACCCACCTTTCCCGGCAACGCGGCAAGGGCGCGATGGGCGGTGAGGGCGAAACCCAGCTGGAGCAGGACCGCCGCATCGTGCGCGACCGCATTACCCACCTGAAGGCGGAACTGGCCGCCGTCGTCCGCCAGCGCGATGTGCAGCGCCGCCGGCGGCAGCGCGTGCCCGTCCCGACCTGCGCCATCGTCGGCTACACGAATGCCGGTAAATCTACCCTGCTGAACACTTTGACTGGAGCCCACGTCCTCGCGGCCGACAAGCTCTTCGCGACTCTCGATCCCACCACCCGCCAGCTAGCGCTCCGCGGCAACCAGAAGCTGCTCGTCACCGATACCGTCGGGTTCATCCGTCGCCTGCCCCACGGCCTCATCGAAGCCTTCAAGGCGACCCTCGAGGAGGTCGTGATCGCCGACTTCCTGATCCACGTCCTAGACGTGACCAGCCCGCACTTCGAGCACCACCACGCGACCACCCTCGGGGTCCTCGCGGAACTGGGCGCAGCCGGGCGGCCGATCATCACCGTGTTCAACAAGGTCGACGCCGCCACCCCGGCGATGCTCGCTCGCGCCCGGCAACTGGAGCCAGGCGCCCTGCGGGTGAGCGCCCGCTCCCGGGAAGGCCTCGAGGCCCTCGAGGAACGCTGCCTCGAACGCATCGCCGAGGCGCACGCCGTTACCGAGCTGATGGTCCCCCACTCCCGCTACGACGTCATCGCGCGCCTCCACGCAGTGGGCCACGTGCAGAGCGAGGATCAACTGGAGGACGGCGTACGCCTCATCGGCCGCTATCCGCCGGCGCAGGCCGCATTCTTCGCCCCCTTCGTCGTGCCTTAAGGGTCGCTCACTCCGCCCCCGCCGTCCCGTCCTCGGCCAGCCGGCGAAGCAGCCAAAGGCACTTCTCGAAGTGGAGCGTAGCGTCAACCAGGTGCTCGGCACTGACCCTCCGGCCGTCCGGCTCAAGCAAGGACTGCCGGACTTGCTCCATCAAGGCCCCCCGCTCCGCGGTGATCGACCGTAGGGTGCGCCGGTCCTCCTCCGTGGCCCGCGGGCCCAGCGCCTCTGCGGCGACGCCAAGGACCGCGTGCAGGCCGTGCACCAACCGCTCGACCCGCGCCGGTCGCTCCATCGCCGGCAGGGCGCCCACGTCTTGGGCGAAGCCGTGTAGCGACGCCTGCAGGGCGCGCAGAAGCGAAACGCGGGTGCGAAGGCGCACCAGCGCCTCGAGGTCGCCTGCCGATGGCTCCGCCCGCAGCGCCCCGACCAAGTAGCTCTCCAGCGCGGAAAGGATCGTCGTGCTACCGACGTGCCGGCGCGCCAGACTGAACGCTTCCGCCGACCGTTCTTCCGGAGCGAGCAGGTCGTCGAGGTAATGCGGCAGAAAGGCCGCCAACCGGGTCCACTCGAGTTGGCACAGCAGGTAGGCGCCAGCTGGATCCCGCACCTCACCCGTCGGCAAGTGCGCGGGTCGTAGCGCAGCTGGCTCCCTCGCTTGCGGATCCGGTAACCAGCGGACGGCCCGCGCCGCCAGAGCCGGACCCACCGCCTCCCCGGCGAGCGCGATCATCACCTGGGAAATAAGGTACAGCAGTCCAACCTGCAGGCCGAGATCCACCGGAGCACGCTGCACCAACGCCAGCAAGAGCGGCACTCCTGCGTGGACCTCGACCAAGTGGAGCAAAATGAGGAGCACCGTCCCGACCACCCGAACCAAGGCTCCAGCCAAGGTCAGCCGGCGACTGGCCAGATCCATCGAACCCGCGACAAAGAGCCGGCCAAAACCCGTGCCGAGGCAGGCGCCATAAATCACGGCCGCCACCGGCGGCAGATCCAACAGGCCGGTCTGCACGAGGGGCAAGAGCAGCACCGTGGCGACCTGGGCGGATTGCAGGAGTCCACCAGAAACCACGCCAAGAAGAAGGGCTAAGCTAAAGCTGCCTCCCGCTACCACCAGCACCGCCACCACCTGGGGATCCGCCTTGAGGCCGTTTACCGCCGTCTTCAGCAAGCCCACCCCGAAAAGCAAGAGTCCGAGCCCCAGCAGCCCGTAAAGCGCGGGCCGCAGTCGAGCGCGCCGGTCGACTTGAAGCAACAACGCGCAGCCCACAGAGCCAAAAAGCACGAACGCCATCAGGCGCAGGTCGATCGCCGCCGCCAGCACCAACAGGGACGTGCCCACGCTAGACCACGGCAGCAGGGGCAGCGCCTGACCCAGCGTCGCCGCCCCGGCGGCCACTAACCCCGCCGCCGCGAAGGTCACCGCGCCCGCCGATTGGGAGCAGGCCCCCGATATCATCCCCACCACCTGAGGAGCCACCGGCCGCAGCAACGTCGCCGCGATCCACGCGCGCGCGCGACCACCCGCCAGCTGTTGCACCTCCGCGCCAACCATCCGCAGACCGATGAACAAGAGGCCCAGTCCGGCAAAGCCAGTGATCCAGTCCTGCATCCGCAGCAACTTTTAAGGCGCCCCGACAGGCGTCGAGCCTATTGAAGGCGAATAGGTTACAAGTGCGTGACAGAATTCGCGCCGCCGCTACTGGTCGCCGCCGTTCACCGAATTCGCCTCCGGGCGCAGGCAAACTTGTCAAGTGCGACAGATTGCCCGGTGTCGCCCGCTCCCCGGCACACCGCACGCGCCAAACTGTCCCGAAATATCGAGCCCCGCGCGCATCCTACCCGGGAATTGGCCCGTAGCAGAATGGAACGCAGCTTGCTGAGCACGGTAAACCCACCGCTCCCCGCTCCTTCTGTCTCTCAACCTCCATTCCCGCTATGCCCACGAAGCACAAGACGTCCCGTTCTCTCGGTGCCACGGATGATTCGGCCGGCACTGATTCCTCGACCGCGACCACCGTTCTCGCCGCTCCGGCGCAGGACGCGCCGCCCTCCTTCCTCGAACGCAACGAAAGCGCGCCTGCCGCCCCGATCCCCCACGGCGAACGCAGCAACCTCCAGCTCTACCTGCAGGAGATCGCCAAGACCCCCCTGCTGACGATCGAGGAGGAAGTTACCCTAGCTCGCCGGATCCGGCGCGGGGACAAGGCCGCCCGCGACCATATGATCTCCGCGAACCTTCGCCTCGTGGTGAAGATCGCGATGGACTACAAGGACTTCGGCCTGCCCCTCCTTGACCTGATCAGCGAAGGCAACATCGGCCTCGTGAAGGCTGTGGAGCGCTTTGACCCCCGCAAGGGCGGCAAGCTCTCGACGTACGCTGCCTGGTGGATCAAACAATCGATCAAGCGCGCGCTCGCCAATCAGGGAAAGACCATCCGACTGCCCGTCCACCTGGTCGACAAGATCTCCAAGATGCGGCGCACGGCGATGCAGCTGACCGAACAGTTGGGCCGCGAGCCCAGCGACGAGGAGTTGGCGATCGAGCTGCAGGTGCCCACCGCCAAGGTGGCCCACCTCAAGTCGGTCAGCGTACGTCCGGCCTCGCTCGACGCCCCCGTGGGCGACGAGAGTGATTCCGCTACTTTCGGGGAGATCGTCGGCGACGAGAACGCCCTCGACCCGCACGAAGGGCTCCGCGAGAAGAACCTCAATCAAGACCTCCACGCGATGATCAACTCGCTCGATCCCCGCGAGGCCGAGATCATCCGGCTTCGCTTTGGGCTCGAAGGTCGGGACGAGCTTACGCTGGAGGAGGTCGGCCGCCGCTTCAAGGTGACCCGGGAGCGGATCCGCCAGCTCGAATACCTAGCCCTCAACAAAATGCGCCGCGCGATGGCCCGCCACGAGTCCATCCGCACCGTCGACGAAATCGAACAGGAGCACCGGCAGCGGGAGCGGATGGCCGTGATCCGCGAATTCGTCGAAAGCCGCTCCGGCAAGACGCTCAAGCCGGGACGGAACTGATCCGATTCCGACGCCGCGGTCCCGTAGCGGGGCCGCGGCGTCCTGCTTTCCGGCTCCCTCCGCCCGATCAGGGCAGCGGACGCACCCAGATATTACGCAGGCGCACGGGAGGTTCGTTCTTGTGGTCCTGAAACCGCAGGGAGGCCTTCTCGGGGAACATCCCCGTCCAAGACGTAGCCTTCTTGTGGAGCGTCGGGCCCATAATGGTGGTGTTGTTCTGCACCAAGATTCCATTGAGGAACGTCGTGATCCGCGCCGGCTCGACCACCTTGCCGTCCTTCAGCTTCGGAGCCGTGAAGACGATGTCATAGGTCTGCCACTCGCCCGCCTTGCGCACCGCGTTCACCATAGGGGGCGTCTGGCCATAGACTGAACCCGCCATCCCGTCCGCATAGGTGGGGTTATTGTCACAATCCAAGATCTGACTCTCGTAGCGGTCCATAAAGAAGACGCCGCCGTTGCCCTTCTTCTGGGAATTGCCCTTGGTGTGCGGCTCGCTCTTCCACTCGAGGTGCAGCTGGCAGCTCGCGAACTCCAAGTGGGTCCAGCAATCGCCGCCCTCGACCAGCAATTCCCCATTCTCGATCTTCCACGGGGAGGGGTGCTTGCCCGGGACGTCCTTCTTCTTGGCGTAAAACTGCGCCGTGCTGGTGCCATCGAACAAGATGATCGCGTCGGAAGGCGCGCCGCCCGGACGACCCGACGGGGTGACGACCGGCGGAGCCGGACGCGCGATGTCGTGGACCTTCCACTGGGTGCCGGGGATCAGCGGGGTGTCGTCATAACCGACCGGATGGGGCTTGTTGTCGGCGGCGGCCCCGAAGGCGGCCAGCGGGAGGCAGAGGGCAAGGAGCAGGTGGGTCTTCATAAGCAACGGCGGGAGCACGGACGGGATTGACGCATTTTGCACGACGGAAATCAGCCGCCCGCCGCGTGGGCCAGTCCCGTTTGCAGGCCCCGCAACTCCGCCAGTCCCCGGAGCCGGCCGATCAATGGGTAACCGGGGCAGGCCGGCGCCGGGCGCCGGAAGTCGTCGAGCATCCGGTGCCCGTGGTCCGGCCGGAACGAGATCCGCCAATCCGGCCGGCCCTCGGCGCGCCGCCGCGCCTGCTCCGCCAGCAGGGCGGCCACGACCGGGGGCAGGGCCACATCCCCTTCCAGATGGCCGGACTCGTGGAACGCCCCGCCCGGCTCCCGCGTCACGCTCCGCAGGTGGGCCGCGTGAATCCGCGGACCCAGCTGGCGCACCAGATCCGGCAGCTCCGTCTCCGGCCGCACCCCCAGCGAGCCGGTGCAGAAGCAGACGCCATTGGCCGGGGAAGCCGACAGGCCGAGGATCGCGTTCAGGTCGGCCGCCGTGGACACGATCCGCGGCAGGCCCAGGACCGGAAAGGGCGGGTCATCCGGATGGATCGCCAGGCGCACCCCCGCCGCCTCCGCCGCCGGCAGCACGGCCGCCAGAAAAGCCGCCAGATGCCGCCGCAGCCCTTCCGGTCCCACCCCCGCGTGCCGCGCCAGCATCGCGCGGAGGTCGTCGAGGGTCAGCCCCAGCCGGACCCCCGGAAAGAGGTCCAAGGTCTGGCGGGTCAGCTCCTCCTGACCCGCGGGGCCCAGTTCACGCCAACCGCGGGCCGCGGCCGCCAGCACCGCCGGGCTCCAGTCCCGCTCCGCGCCCGCACGTCGCAGGGCGTGGACATCGAAAGCGCAGAATCGCCACGGCTCGTAGCGCAGGGCCTCCCGCCCATCCGGAAGCAGATAGGCCAGATCGGTGCGCACCCAGTCGAGCACCGGCATAAAATTGTACACGACGACCCGGATGCCCGCCGCCCCCAGGCGCGCGAGCGTCGTGCGGTAGTTCTCCAGATGCCGCGAATACTCCCCCGTGCCCGTCTTGATCGCTTCCGAGACCGGCACGGACTCCACGACGTCCCAGCTCAGCCCGGCGGCCGCGATAAGCTCCTGCCGCGCCCGGATGGCTTCGACTGGCCAGGCCTCGCCGGCCGGAATGTCGTGCAACGCGGAGTAGACCACCGTGGCGCCGGTCTGGCGAATCTCCGCGAGGGAGACCGAATCGCCGGGTCCAAACCACCGCATCGCCTCCGCCATCAGGGTGTTCATCGCGGGATGCCCTGCCCGAGTGCAGGAGCGGATTCAATCCCGGACGGCGCTGACCGCCCGGACAGCGAAAGGCGCTTTGCAAAACGGGATTACAGGTTCTTGATCGCACCGCACCCAACTCCCGACACCCTGATCCCCACCGTATGCCCTTTGCCACCTTTCGCCCGATACCCGCGCTGCTGGGCGCGGCTCTATTCCTCCCTTCGGCCCCCGGTCTGGCCCAGACCCGGCCAGCCGCGCCGGCGACCCCTCCCGCGCGCGAGGAGACCGTGACCCTGTCCCCGTTCATCATCGCGACGGAGCGGGAGACCGGCTGGTCCGCCAACGAGACGCTCTCCGCGACCCGCACCAAGCAGGCGCTCAAGGATGTGCCGGTGAACATCGACGCCATCACGGCCGACTTCATCGAGGACCTGGGCCTGTATACGGCGGATGAGGTGGCGAACTTCGTGGCCAACGCCTATGCGCCGCCGACCCTGGAGAACGACAACCAGGGCGGGGCGATCGCCTTCCGCGGCCTGTCGGGCTCCACCGCCACCCGCAACTACTTCCGGTGGTACGTGCCCAGCGACACCTACAACGTTGAGCGGATCGATTTCGGCAAGGGCTCCAATTCGCTGATCTTCGGTGACGTCGAGCCCGGCGGCCAGGCCTCCGTCTTCACCAAGCGGGCCATGATGAAGACCTTCGGCACGCTGTTCGCGGCCTACAACAGCGACGGCGCCTACCGCTTCCAGCTCGATTACAACCGGAAGCTGCGCGACGGGCTCGCCCTCCGTTTGAACGCCGTGCGCCGGCAGGAGCGGACCTTCCAGGATGCCTCGACTTACCAATTGGAGGGCGAGACCCTCACCACCACCTGGCAGCCGCTGCCGCAGACCCTCATCCGGCTCGAGTACGAGCGCGGGGACTTTGCGAACGTCCGCGGCTTCGGCGGCGTGACCATCCGCGAGATCTCCGCCCGCTCCCGCGCCTACACCTCGGACCGCCTCTACTACACCTCCGACGGCCAATGGATCGTGCGCGCCAACCTTCCCGCCGCGGACCGCTCCAATGGTCCGATCGGCGGCTCCCCGTCCCTCGTCGAGGGCGGCTACTTTGATGTGACGATGCGCAACGCCGCGGGCGCGGTGATCGGGACGCGGCGCTTCGCCGGGTATCCGAAGCATTACAACTTGCGCGGCTCCTTTGACCGCCAGAACCGGCCCTTCCACACTTACACCGCGACCCTCGAGCAGCGCGTCGGTCCCGTCGGCTTGGAACTGGCCTACAATCACCAGAAGCAGACGGCCATCCGGAACGACAATTTCTTCTCCAGCACCATCAGCATCGACGTCGACGGCCGCCCCTACGTCGAGTCGGAGCTCGATGAGAAGCGCTTCGGCAACATCGTGGATTCCTTCCGCGGCACGGCGGTGTATAAGTTCGACCGCTGGAAGTGGATGCAACAGCTGTTCGTCGCCAGCGCGGAGTACCGGGAGGACCAGGTAATCAACTGGCGCTTCAACACCTTCAACACCCGCAACGTCGACCGGGGCACGGCCGCAGGTCTGAACACCAATCTGGACCGCGTTCGCCTGCGCCTGTTCTTCGATGATCCGCGCTTCTATTCGCGCGCCCTGTTCGACGCGATGAAGCCGGCCAACCTGCCGACCACGCCCGACATCACCCCCAAGACCCTCGCCTTCTTCCCCTCGGGCACCAGCGCCACCGATGGCACCCAATGGCGCCAGGCCTCCGCCGTCGCCTTCTCGGCCAGTGGTCGCTACTTCAATGGCCGCCTCCAGTCGCTGATCGGGGCCCGCCACGACTGGAACCGGAACTACGAGTACGAGGGTACGCGCAAGTTCGGGCCCTACCGCGAGGATATTGAGCCGCCCGTGCGCGCCAAGGCGCTCCCTGGCGAATACGTCCAAAACCAGCAACTGCGACTGGAAAACACCAGTGTCACCGCTGGCCTAACCCTAATGCTGACGCGGGACCTGAACCTGTACGGGGTCTATTCGGAGTCCTTCCGCTTCCAAGGCCTCCGCACCTTCGATCGCGAACGCTTCCCGCCCATCACCGGCGTCAATCAGGAGGTCGGAATCAAGGGGAGCTTCTGGCAGGATCGCGCCAGCGTGAACCTCGGGATCTTCAATATTGATCGCCAAAATGTGGCCCTGAGCTGGAACAACATCGTCGACTTTAACACGGCGGAGATCGAGGACCTGATGAATCCGAACGACATCCTGCCCGGTGATCCCCGCTACAAGTACGGCGAGGAAGGCACCGCCAGCGCCGCCCGCTACTACAAGTCGACCGAAAATTCCCGCGGCGCTGACCTCACCCTCAACCTGCGCCCCGTCCGCGGGCTCCAACTGCGGTTCACCCTCGCTCGCACGCAAGTGACTGGCCAGCCGGACCTCGACCGCTTCCGCGGCTATTATCAGGCAGCGGTGCAACGGGGCAACGAACTCCCCACCCTCCTCACGGAAGCCAAACTCCTCCTCGACACCCTCGACATCGACACCAAACCCTCCGGACCCCGCGCGTCCCCGTGGTCCGCCAGCTGGGTTGCCGATTACGCCTTCTCCCGCGACACGTGGGCCCCGCTGCGCGGCGTGCGCGTTGGTCTTAACGGCAGCTGGCGCGACGACTACCTCTTCGGGATCCCGAATGGACAGGAGATGGTTGGCGGCTCCACCCACCTCGTGCACGGCTACGTGATGCGCGACCAGAAGGTCTGGAACCAGCAGGTGCGCGTGCGCCTCGGCTTCCGCAACCTGACCGACTTGGAGAACGGTAAACTGCGCAAGACCAGCTTCACGACGATGAACGACGGCCGGAACGTCTATCGCTTCAGCTACGTCGTCCCCCTGCAGACGGAACTGAACGTCACCGTCCGCTTCTAAGCCGGGCTCCTTCAGTTGGCGGGGGCGCCCCGAGGCTCCGCCGCCAATCGCATGGGACCGGATCCCTGGTCCGGCCAAGCCCGGCCCCTCCGGTCAGCGCCGGGGGTAGCCGGACTCGTCGTATACCTGCCGCAGGAGCCGCGTCGCCGCCCCGACCAGCAGCGCCCCGCACTCGTCCGTGCCGGCGCCCGCCACGCCCATCTCGTAGCCTCCCCGCGCCTTCTCACCCGGCATTCCCACGTAGTGGACGCCGTTGCCGTTGCTGTAGCCGAGCACGAGGGTCTGCGGGAACGGGGACTTATCGCGGATGGCCACGCCCAAGTCCGTCAGGGGCTCCCCGGGCAGGGTGACGAAGGCCAGCGGGCCACAGGCGATGACTTGCACTTCCGCGGCCACGGTATCGGTGCCGGTGCGCTCCTTGGCGGCGGGTTGCAGGGGCAAATCGACGCTGACCTGTCCAAACCGGAGCGGCCAAGTCTCCAAGGGCACCGCGAAACGCACCGCCGCCGCGGCCTTCCGGGCCAATCCCCCCGCCATCTCCTGCACGGCCGCCGCCCCCCGCAGCCAAGGGGTGATGTCGCCCGAGCAACCTTGAAGGAAGAGGCTTTCCCCCCCGAACGCCGCCGTCAGCGCGGCCGCGGCCGGGGCGGGCCAGTCCGCCGAGATGCCCGGCTGGAACGGATAGATGGAGACGGAATGGCAGGCGGCGTGAAACGCGGTCGCCACCGTCTTGCCCCCCGCGGACCGGAAGGCCACCACCGCGAGGGTGCGGTCCACCGGGCCGAAGCTGGCCCCGCCCTGCAGGACGTGCGCGTCCCAGCCCTCCTGCGTGTAGCCGATCGCGGCCGGCGGCTTGCCCGCCACACCCCACGCCGGGGCCCGGGGCCGCCGATTGTACAGGTACTCCTGGATCCCGACCCGGCCGATCCACGGCTGCGCCGGCTCGGCGGCCGCCGCGGCGGCACGTGAGGCTTCCTCAGCCGCCGCCAGCAACCGCTCCATCCACGCCCGGTAGGGCGGATAGTCGTTCTGCGCCGGCATATGGCGGATCGCCCACCAAGTATCCCGCTCCCGGCCGCGGTGCCCCCCTTGGTACACCGGCGCCCAAGGCGCGGAGTGGGTATGGCTCGCATTGAGCAAGATGTGTCCGCTCGGAATGCTCAGGGCCCGCCCCACCCGCGCCCGCACCTCATCGCGCAGCGACTCCGAGATGTCCGTCAGATCCCACCGCAGCAGTACCGCCTTCGTGCGCCCGTCGTCCAGCACCAGCGCCTGCACCAGCAGCGGATCGTGGACCACGGCATAGGGCTTGCCGCTGACCCAGTTCCGGACCTCGACCGAGGGCGTGATGTCGGCCCGGGCGGCGCCCACGCGGAGCGTGACGGCGGTCGCGCCCTCCCCTGGTTGACCGGCACAAGCGAGGCCGAGTGGGAGAAGCAGCAGGGAGGAAAGGAGCAGGAAACGCATAGGGGCGGAAAGCGGCGACGTGATCCCTAGCCCCAAGCCCCGAGGGCGGGCAAGGGCCATCGCGCCTTGGACCCCGCATCGCGCTGGACTCCCGGGCCGCGAACGCGTTCTTCTTGCCGGATGACCACCCTACCCCCGGACGGCTTGCCCATCTCTGCGCGCGCCTGGGGGCGCCGCCTGATCGCCACGTTCCTCCTGCTCACCGGCGCCTTGCTGGCGCAGGCCCCGGGCGGCACCGCCGCGCTGAGCGGACGCGTCCAGAACGAGGTTACGGGCCAGTTCCTGAACAATGCGCGGGTGAGCGTGCGCGGGACCGACCAGACCACCTTCACGGACGAGACGGGAACCTTCCGCTTCCCCGCCCTGCCGGCGGGCCGCGTGACCGTGGAGGCGTTCTATTCGGGACTGGACCCGGTCACCGCCACCGTGGAGTTGCGGGCGGGCGAGTCAGCGCGGCGCGACTTCAACCTGACCAACCAGGCCGCCTACGGCGCGGCCGCCGGCGGGGTGGTCAAGCTCGACGCCTTCGTCCTCTCGTCCTCCAAGCTGAACGAGGGTGAGGCGCTGGCCACCAACGAGCAGCGCTTCGCCCCGAACATCAAGAACGTGGTCGCGACTGACGCCTTCGGCGACGTGGCCGAGGGCAACGTGGCCGAGTTTATGAAGTTCCTGCCCGGCGTGACCATCGAGTATTCGGATGCCTCGCCCAATGCGGTCGCCATCCGCGGCTTCGATCCGAACCTGACCGCGGTCACGATGGACGGTTCCCAGTTGGCCAACGCCTCGGGCAGCGCCGCCAACCGCTCCTTCCTGTTCACCCAGGTCTCGATCAACAACACCTCCCGCATCGAGGTGACCAAGGTCCCCACCCCGGCCAACCCGGCCGACGGCATCTCCGGCACCGTGAATATGGTGAGCAAGAGCGCCTTCGAGCGCAGCCGGGCCCAGTTCAATTACCGCGTGACGATGACGGCCAGCAGCGACGGCCTGCAATGGAAGCGCCAGCCCTTCCCCTTCGACACGCGCGAGCGCCGGATCAAGCCCGGCTTCGACTTCGATTACACCCTCCCCATTTCCAAGGACTTCGGCATCGTCTTCACCGGCCTGTCCTCGCAGCAGTGGAACGAACAGAACATCTCGGGCCGGACCTGGAACGCCACGGCCGCGAACACGGGCGCCTCGCCCTCCCGGCCGTTCCTGCAGACGCACCAGATCATCGATGCCCCCAAGTGGTACACCCGCGATTCGACGAGCCTGAAGGCAGATTGGCGCGTGACTCCGAACTCGGTCCTCTCCCTCGGTGGCCAAGCCACCTATTACCGGGACAAGAACGGCAATGTGAACCGCTCGGCCACGACCGGTACCAACCCCACCCCCACCGTGGCGGGGGGCACTGCTCTGAGCTTCAGCCCCGACACCACGATCGGCGCCACGGGCCGCGGCGGGGTGACCTTCTCCGGCAACGCCATCCACATCGCCGCCCGGACGCTGGGCACCAATGCCCGCTACCGGTTCGACAACGGCACCTGGCGCTTTGATTCCGGCGCCCACCTTTCGACCTCCAAGACCTGGCGGCGCTACCACGAGAAGGGCAGCTTCAACCAGCTGAACATCTCGATGCTCAATCCCGTGCGGGTGACCTTCGAGGGCATCGCGCCCGACCATCCGGCGCGCATCCGCGCCTTCGATAACAACAACCGGGAACTGGATCTGAACGACATCAATAATTACCGGCTGACCACCGCCACCTCCAACGCCTACCGGGATCATAAGGAGAACCTCTGGGGCGGCGACGCCCTCCTGCGGCGCAACCTGACGATTCTGGGCATCAACTCGTCCCTGCAGGCGGGCGGCCTGTTCCGCTCGCAGGAGCGCGACCGGCGCGAGTGGAACCGCCAATGGACCTACAATCCGGCCACCCCGGGTAATTTCTCCCCCGCCCCCTTCCTCGCCCAAGTCTACAAGAACCGCCCGAACTACTTCGGCTTCGATAACATTCCCTGGACCTCGACCAACGTCGCGGTCGAAGCCTGGAAGAAGAATCCCAGCCTGTTTGTGCAGACCCCCGCCCAGGTGGTGGCCCAGGAACAGAGCCGGATCGTGGCTTCGGAATGGCTGCGGGAACAGGTCAAGGCCCTCTACCTGCAGGCGGAGGCGCGGCTGCTCAGCAACCGCCTGATCGTGCTCGGCGGCGTGCGTTACGAGGAGACCACCGACCTCGGCCAGGGCCCGGTCTTCGAGCCAGCCAATGTCTGGCAGCGCACCGCCTCCGGCGCCTTCGTCCGCAACGCGGCCGGTCAGCGCGTGCGTCGCCCTGAAGCCGGCGCCGTCGGCTCGATGGAGGAACTGCGCCTGATCCGCCAAGAGCGGGCCAACCGCGCCGAGCGCTCCTATGACGGCTACTATCCGAGCCTTCACTTCACCTTCAACGCGACCCCCAACCTCCTCTTCCGGGCCGCCTACGCCCAGACCTACGGTCGACCAGACTTCACCAACATCGTCCCCAACGCGACCATCAACGAGGCCGATCTCGATGAAAACGCGGACCCCAGCGCGATCCGCGGCAATATTACCGTCCGCAACACCGGCCTGAAGCCTTGGACCGCCCAGAACTACGACCTCTCCGCCGAATACTACACCGATAGCGGCGGGATGTTCACGGCGGGCGCCTTCCGCAAGGACATCGCCGACTTCTTCGGCACCCGACAGACCTTCGCCACCGCGGAGGATTTGGAGAACTTCGGCCTCGATCCCCGCTACGTCGGCTGGCAGCTCAACACCACCATCAACTCGGGTGACGCTGAGGTCTCCGGCTACGAACTCAATGTCCGCCAAGCCCTCGCCCCGTTGGGCTCCTTCGGGCGACACTTCACGGTCTTCGCCAATTACACCAAGCTGCGGCTCGCCGGCAGCCGCACCGCGGACTTTAACCGCTTCATCCCCGAGAGCATGAACTGGGGCGTCACCATCTCCCGCAACCCAATCACCCTGATGGCGAAGTGGCATCACCGCGGCGAACAGAAGCGCGGCCTCGCCACGGCCCAAGGCCCCCTCGCCTTCGTCTACCAGGACGCCCGGACCACCTTGGATCTCAACCTGACCTACCAGGCCTCCAAGCGCATCTCCCTGTTCATCAATTGCCGCAACGTGGCCAACGTGCACTTCAACCAGTCCCGCTACCAAGCGGACACCCCCGCCTACGCGCGGCGGTCCTCGACCAACTCCTACGGCGCCCTCGGCTCCTTCGGCCTGCGGGGCACCTTCTGAGCCCCGTTGGAGGCATCGCGGGGCCACGCGGGACGTCCGGGATCCACCTGGGCGTCCCTCCGGCGGACCGCGCCTCAGCTGGCGCGGGCGGCGGCCTTGCGCTTCTCGACCCGGGAGGAGACCAGAATCGAGATCTCGAAGAGGGCGTACAGAGGGCCGGCGAAAAGGCTCTGCGTCAGCGGATCCGGGGTGGGCGTGACGATCGCGGCGATGACGAAGATCAGCACGATCGCGTGCCGCCGGTACTTGCGCAGGAAGGCGGTCGTCAGGACGCCCAGCCAGACCAGCAGGACGATGACCAAGGGGAACTCGAACACGGCGCCGGAGCCGAGGACCAGCCAGCTCATTGTCGAGAAGTAGTTCCCGGCCGTCCAGCGGGTCTCCAAGCCGAAGGCCTGGTTGAGTTCGATCGCGATCCGAACCGTGCTGGGCATCAGCAGGAAGAAACTGAAGCTCGCGCCAATCAGGAAGAGGAACAGGGCCGAGAGGCACATCGGCTTGACCGCGCGCAATTCGCGATCCGTGAGGGCCGGGGAGACGAACTGGCTGATGAAGAAGAGGATGAGCGGGCTGGCGAGGAGGAGTCCCCCGAACACGCACATTTGGATGATCATATTGAACACCTCTAGGATCGAGAGAGTGCCGAGGTTAGTGTCTAAGGCAGGGTAATCCTTAGCCACCGTCATCAGGGGCCACTTCAGCCACTCCATAAAGTTGGTGGCGAAGCTGCCCACGATGACCGCGCAGATCACGAATGCGACCACGCTCTTGATCAGCACCCCCCGCAGTTCGTCGAGGTGCTGCCAAAATCCCATCGGCTTCTCGCGCGTGGACGGCAGGGCCTCGGCGGGAACGTAGGGATCGTCAGGAACTGGGTTGGGTGAAGTCACAGCAGTCGAAAGGTGCGCCACGCTGGCGGAATTCCCGGAAAACGGAAGCGCGATGTGCGGGATCCGTCCGGGAACGCACCGCGGGGCCTGCTGCACCGTTGACACTCCGGGGTGCCCCCGTATTGCGTCTGGCGCCCGTGCGTCCGCGCGGGCGCGACCCTTTCCCAATCCTCAACCCAACCACGATGGCTGCCAAAAAAACCGCCCGCAAAACCGCGACGAAGGCCAAGGCCTCCGCCAAGCAACCCGCCTCCAAAGGCCCGAAGTACGTCTACACCTGGGGGGCCGGCCGCGCTGACGGCGACGGCTCGATGAAGGCCCTCCTCGGCGGCAAGGGCGCCAACCTCGCGGAGATGACCCGCATCGGCCTGCCGGTGCCCCCGGGCTTCACCATCACCACGGAGGTCTGCACCTACTTCTACGCCAACCGGAAGACCTACCCGCAGCAGCTCCAGGCCCAGATGGAGGCCGGCGTCGCCAATATGGAGCGCATTATGGGCACCCGCTTCGGCGCGACCAATGGGATGCCCCTCCTTGTCGCCGTCCGCTCCGGCGCCCGCGACTCGATGCCCGGGATGATGGACACCATCCTCAACCTCGGCCTCAACGAGGCCTCGGTGCTCGCGCTGGTGCGCGCCACCCAGAACGAGCGCTTCGCCTGGGACTGCTACCGCCGGTTCATCCAGATGTACGGGGACGTCGTCCTCGGCGTGCAGAAGCGCGAGAACGAGGACCACGAGCCGTTCGAGACCGTCATTCACGCCTACAAGCACGAGGTCTACCACGCCGACCTCGAGGACTCGAAGCTGACCGCCGCGGACCAGCAGGAGCTGGTGCGCCGCTTCAAGAAGCTGGTCAAGGAGCGCACCGGCAAGGTGTTCCCGGACAATCCCTGGGACCAACTGCGGGGCGCCGCCGGGGCCGTCTTCAGCTCCTGGATGAACGACCGCGCCAAGGTCTACCGCCGCAAGTACAATATCCCGGAGGCCTGGGGCACCGCGGTGAACGTGCAGGCGATGGTCTTCGGCAACACCGGGGACACCTCCGGTTCCGGCGTGGCCTTCACCCGCAACCCCGCCAACGGCGCCAACGAGTTCTACGGTGAATTCCTGATCAATGCGCAGGGCGAGGACGTCGTCGCCGGCGTTCGCACCCCTGAGCCCGTCCTGAAGCTCAAGGACCAGATGCCCAAGACCTACGCGGAACTCCTGAAGGTCCGCCAGATCCTGGAAAAGCACTTCAAGGACGTGCAGGACGTCGAGTTCACGATTCAGGAAGGCAAGCTGTTTATGCTGCAGACCCGCAACGGGAAGCGCACCGCGGCCGCCGCCCTCAAGTTCTCCATCGATATGGTGAAGGAGAAGCTGATCGACTGGCAGACCGCCATCCTGCGCAACCCGGCCGACCAGTTGGAGCAACTCCTCGCCCCGATCTTCGATCCCGCCGAGGTCAAGAAGGCCAAGGTGATCGCCACCGGCCTCCCCGCCGGCCCGGGCGCCGCCACCGGCAAGGTGTACTTCAATGCCGACCGCGCCGTCCAGGCCGCGGGCCGCAATGAGAAGGTGCTCCTCGTCCGCGTCGAGACCTCCCCCGAGGACCTGCGCGGGATGATCGCCGCGGAGGGCATCCTGACCGCCCGCGGGGGCGTCTCCTCGCACGCCGCCCTCGTCGCCCGCCAAATGGGCAAGGTCTGCGTCTGCGGCGCCTCCTCCGTCCACATCGACTACGAGGCCAAGACCGCCACCATCGCCGGCCAGGTCTTCAAGGAGGGGGATCACCTCTCCATCGATGGCACCTCCGGCACCGTCTACGCCGGCCAGATCAAGACCGCCCCGTCGGAGATCATCTCCGGCCTGCTGAACGGCGACAAGGCCGCCCAGTCGACCGAGAAGTTCCGCAGCTATGCCCAGCTGATGAAGTGGTGCGCCCAGGTCACCAAGCTCCAGGTCCGCACCAATGCGGACACCCCGGAGCAGACCGCCAACGCCATCGCCTTCGGCGCCACCGGCATCGGCCTCACCCGCACGGAACATATGTTCTTCGAGGGCGACCGGATTGACGCGATGCGCGAGATGATCCTCGCCGACTCGCTCGAGGCCCGCCAGACGGCCCTCGGCAAGCTCCTGCCCTACCAGCGGGCGGACTTCTTCGGGATCTTCAAGGCCCTCAAGGGCTTCCCGGCCACCATCCGGTTCCTCGATCCGCCGCTGCACGAGTTCCTGCCCCACTCCAAGGAGCAGCAGATGGACCTGTCCCGGAAACTCGGCATCAGCGTCGAGAAGATTATGGGCCGCGTCCACGAGCTCCACGAGTTCAACCCGATGCTCGGCTTCCGCGGCTGCCGCCTCGGCATCCGCTACCCGGAGATCACCGCGATGCAGACGCGCGCGATCTTCGAGGCCGCCGCCGACGCCAACAAGCAGGGCTACAAGGCCAAGCCGGAGATTATGATCCCGCTGGTCGGCTTCAAGAAGGAGCTCGATCTGCAGGTCGCGATCGTCCACGACGTCGCCAAGGCCGTGATGGCCGAGCGCAAGACGAAGATCGCGTACTCCGTGGGCACGATGATCGAGATCCCGCGCGGCGCCCTCACCGCCGACGAGATCGCCGAGACCGCCGAGTTCTTCAGCTTCGGCACCAATGACCTGACGCAGACCTGCCTCGGGATGTCTCGCGACGACTCCGGCTCGTTCCTCCCGCCCTACCAGGAGGCCGAGATCGTGACGAAGAACCCCTTCGCCTCGATCGATCAGACCGGCGTCGGCCAGCTGATGAAGATCGCGGTCGAGAAGGGCCGCAGCAAGAACCCGGGCATCAAGCTGGGTATCTGTGGCGAGCACGGCGGCGACCCGGACTCGGTGAAGTTCTGCCACCGCCTCGGGCTCACCTACGTCAGCTGCTCCCCCTACCGCGTCCCCGTGGCGCGGCTGGCGGCGGCGCAGGCGGCGGTGGCCGACCTGAAGGCCACCCGCAAGTAATCGCGCCTGGCGCGACCACGAGGCCCCGCGTCCCTCCCGGGACGCGGGGCCTTTGCTTTTCCGGCCTCCGCCGGGCGCGGCCCGAGGGTCAGCGGCAGGACTGGAGCAGGATTGGATCAGGATTGGAGGCA
Source organism: Opitutia bacterium Tous-C8FEB (assembly GCA_002304435.1). Taxonomy (GTDB): domain Bacteria; phylum Verrucomicrobiota; class Verrucomicrobiia; order Opitutales; family Opitutaceae; genus ER46. The sequence continues at coordinate 40,274 of NEUZ01000009.1, forward strand.
GAACGAAGGATGCCCATCGGCGCGGCGGAAAACCCGCCGAAGGCGATCGAGAGCACTAAAAAAACTGCCAACCTACTACGCCCAAATTACTTCCGGAAA
>NEUZ01000090.1 GCA_002304435.1 Opitutia bacterium Tous-C8FEB
TAGACCAGCGAGCTGGAGAACACCACGAGGAAGACCACCACGATATACCAGATGCGTTCGCGGAGGATCAGCAGGTAATCCTGGAACGTCCGCTGGACTTGGCCGGCACCCGACTCCCCAGCATCGCCGTAGCCCACGGCGGAGTAGCCCGCGTAAGTGCCGCCATAGCTGTAGCCGTAGGCGCCCGAGGTCTGCTGGAGCTGCTTATCGCCGGTTTCCTTGGACATCGGGAAGATCGTTAAAAGGCGCGCTCGGGCACGAAGAGCACATCGTCCCGCTGCAACTGGACCGCGTCACGGCCGCCCCGCTTCATCAGGGCGTCCACGTCGATCTCCTCGACCACGGTCTCACCGTCGGCCGTCTTGCGGGTGAGGCGAACCTTCTTCAGGTCCGCCAACCGGGTCTGGCCACCGGCCAGCGCGATGGCCTCCACGATCGTCAACCCCTTCTCCTGCGGGAACAACACGCGCCCCGCATTGTTGACCTGACCCACCACATTCACGCTGCGTTCGGCATACTTCACCACGATCACGCTGACCTGCGGATTGACCAGGTAGTCGCGATCATAGGCGAGGCGGATGGCCTCCTCCGCCTGCCGGGCCGTGCGGCCGCGCAGGTCGATGCTGTTCACCAGCGGCAGGCTGATGGTGTGCGTATCACTGATCCGCACGGCCTCCATCTGCTTGTTCAGGTCGTCGTGCTGGAAGATGAAGATCCGCAGGATATCCTGCGGCTGCAGCAGGTACTCCCGATCGGGAGTCGCGGCGGGGGCCTCGGCTCGGCCACCCCGTGCGCCCGCCTCCGCGGGCTCCGCCGCCCGGGCCGGATCCGTCGACGCGGCCGCAAGGATCAGCGCCGGGACGAAGAACCGCAGGATGGGAAGCAGGCTCATTAAAAAAAGAGACGGGAGAAGATCGTCACGATCTTCTCCCGCCGGAAAGGAAAAACTGAAGCCAACGCGAGCCTTCGTCCGAAGAACCTCAGTAGCGGAAGTTCGCGGTGATCGCGAAGACGTTGTTCTTGAACTCCGCCCCGGCGATCGGCGACGAATACTTCCGGTACTGGTAGGAGCCGCCGACGCGGACGTTGGCGTTGACCGTGTAAATGGCCCCAAGCTCGCCCTCGAAGAAGTCATCCGTCCGGCGAGCATACTCCAAGCTGCGAAGGCTCAGGCCGGCCTTGACCGCCCACTCAGCGGAGAGCGCGCTGGAGACCGAACCGCCGATTACGAAGTTCTTCAACTGCTCACCTTGGGGGCTGGTGCTGAAGTCGTTCGAGAGATTGAAATCGACGTTCGTCTTGGGCGAAACCTCGTAGGTGAAGCCGGACTCGACGCCCAACAGGGTGTCGTCCCCGCCGCGATCCAGCTTGCGGGTGTTCAGACCGATCGCGAAGCGGCCCTTCAGCTTCGGGGAGAACTCACCGCGGGCGCCGATGTTGAAAAAGTGGTCCGTCGAGTCGGAGCCGAGGTCGACCCGGTAATCGCGGTAGCGATAGCCCACGCTGAGGTCAGTCTTGTTCGTCCACTTGTAAAAGATATCGACCGGCACGCTGAGGCTGTCGGAGTCCGTGAAGCCGCGGCGCTTGTAGTTCTCGTGGGAGAAATTGATCCCCGCGCCGATGCGGGTGAGCTGCGAGACCTCCACCTCGGTGGTGGCGCCGGTGTTGAACACATCGCGGCGGATCAGGCCCCGCACGAAGGCCGAATTCTGATTCTGCTCCGTGTAGCCCACATCGAGGCCGAGGCGCATCTTCCCGTCGTCGAACACCGAGCGGAAGTTCCCCGCGAAGAGGTTGGTGTTCAGATTGCTGTTGTCCGAGTAGCTCGTGAACGTGTCGACCAAGCTGAGCACGCCCTGCAGCTGCGCGTTCTTGCCAAAGGTGAGGTCGACGCCCGGCGCGAATTCGAAGATCAGGTCGCTCTCGGCCCGGGATGCGAGCAGCACGTTGTCGTCAGCGCGCACCCCGAGCTTGCCCGTGAGGAACAACTCGGCGCCATCGCCGATGGCCATAAAGGGGGCCGCCTGCACAGCGGCCGCCAAGGCGACGGAAACGAAAGTGGTTCGGAAGGTGACGTTCATGGTGAGGTGAGCTCTGGGACGAAGACGAGCGGCTGAGGGCTACAAGTGAAAGTAAAGAATCGAACTGCGGGAGGAATTATCCAAAGATTTACCCGGATGCCCGAGGGATCCAGCTATCTAGGGAAGTTCCTCCACCCCGCCAAGAAAAACTCCCCCCCGCCGACAGGCAAGCGTTTTCTTCCGCGACTCGATCGCGCTGACTTCCCGCAGATCGGGCCCCATCAACGGGGCAACACGCTGGCCACTAGATTGTTAAGATTGAGCAAATTAATTGCGTCAAAAGGCGAATAGTCTGAGAGACGAGGCAGGAATCATCTAGCCGCCGCCGCGCAGGCGTCTAGGTAGAATCAAGCCCCTAGGTCGGCTCAGGCCCGCGGGCGCGCACCCAAGACACGCTCCAATTCAAGAATCACGCGCGCGTTCTGGGACGAATTGCCGACCGTGATCCGAATCCATTCAGGCAGGCCGTACGATTTAACGGGCCGCACAATGACGCCGCGGGCCTGCAGGGCGCGAAAAACCCCCTCGCCGTCGCCGACGCGCACTAGGATGAAATTCGCAACACTCGGGACCTGCTCGAGGCCCAGACGCGCGAAGGCCCCTCCCAATTGCAGCAGCCCCGCACGATTCTCCCGCGCACAGCGGGCCGGGAACTCGGCATCCTCCAGCGCCCCCAGCGCCGCCGCCTGCGCGATGGCGTTCACGTTAAAGGGCTGGCGCACGCGCTGCAGCAGGCCGGCCAACTCCGCCCCAGCGTAACCGTAGCCGATGCGCAACGCGGCGAGGCCGTGAATCTTTGAGAAGGTACGCAGGCCGATGACCTTGCGCCCCTCCGCCAGCAGCGGCCGCAGGTCCGGCGGATTCTCCAGATAATCCGCGTACGCCTCGTCGATCACCGCCACCACGTGCGGCGGCAGCGTGCGCACGAACGCCAGCAGTTCCGCCGCCTCGTTGGCGGTACCCGTAGGGTTGTTCGGGGAACAGACACAAACGAGCTTCGTCCGCGGCGTGATCGCAGCCGCCATCGCCGGCAGATCGTGCCGCCAGTCCCGCAACGGTACCTCCACCGGGCGCGCCCCGAAGAGCAACGTCACCAGCCTATAGACGACGAAGGCGGGATTCGCCATCACCACCTCATCACCCGGCCCGAGGAACACGTGGCCAAGCAACTCGATGATTTCGTTGGAACCATTGCCCACGACAAACTGTTCCGGCGCTAGGCCGTGCGCGGCCGCCAAACGGTGCCGCAACTCATAGCATCCCCCATCTGGATAAAGCTCTCCCTGGGCCAGCGCCCGGGTCGCCGCCGCCACCGCCCGCGGTGAAGGCCCACAGGGATTCTCGTTCGAAGCGAGCTTCAGGATGCCCGCCGGATCGAGCCCCAACTCCCGCGCCACCGCCTCGATCGGCTTGCCCGGCTCATACGTGGGCTGCGTGAGCACCGCGGGCCGGACGAGGGCGGATAGTTGCATCCCGCGAGTGGAGCACGAATGCCGCCACCCGCGGAAGCCCAAATTACAACCGAGGCCGTAGCGGCCCGTCCCACCCCGCGCTTCCGCTCAGGGCTGCAGGACCCGGATCTTAATATTCCGGTACCAGCAGTCGTCGTTGTGGTAAGTCAGCAGGATGTGACCGTCGATCTTATCGCCGAAACCCGCCTCCTGCTTAAACTTGCTCCGCGCGAGGCCCGCCTTGACCTCGGCGCTGCCGAGTTCGAAAGCGAGCACCTGCCGGCCGTTCAGCCAATGCTCGACGCGCTGGCCACGCACCACCAAGCGCGAGGTGTTCCATTCGCCCGGGGCGCGCAGCGGCTTGTCCGCGGCGGGCGCGAGCACCTCGTAGAACGACGCCGTCTGGCGATGCGGCCCCAGCTTCCCATCGGGATGGCCCGCGTCGTCGATCATCTGGTACTCCGGTCCCGGCGACTTGGGCCGGTCCTCGGTCACGAGGTACTTCAGGCCGTTGTTGCCCTTCGCGAGGAGCTTCCAGTCCCAGCTCAGCTCGTAATCGCGAAACTTACGCGCGGTGATGGGCTGGTCCCCCTTGGCGTTGGGTAGGCAACGCAGCATCCCGTCGACGATTTCCCAGCCCTTAATGGGCTCGCTCGCCGGCTTCCGGTAGGCGCGCCAGCCGGTCCACGAGCGGCCGTCGAAGAGCAGTTCCCACCCGGCTTTCCGCTCCTCCGGGGTCAGGGTATTCTCGGCGGCCGGGGCGAGGCTGGCGGTGAACGCAAGGGCAAGAACAAGGGCGAGGGGTTTCATACGCAACCGCACGCTGGCGAATCCGACAGGCGATGAGAAGCCCGGAGATGCTCCGGCACCGGAAACGGCTTGTTCCCTCCTCCGGGCCCGCCTACGCCTTCGCCTCCCGTGAGCGCCTCCTCCACCCCGCCCGTTGTCGTCCGTGGCCTGAGCAAGGCCTACGCCGGCAAACCGGCCGTGCGCACGGTAGACCTCGAGGTCGCCGCCGGGGAGATCTTCGGCCTACTCGGCCCCAATGGCGCCGGCAAAACCACCACCGTCGAGTGTCTCGTGGGCCTGCGCGCGCCTGACGCCGGCGAGATCCGCCTCTGCGGCCTCGACGCCCGCGCCCAACCGGCCGCCATCCGCCAACACCTCGGGGTTGCTCTCCAAAGCACCGCGCTGCCGGACCGGATGACGCCGCGCGAAGCGCTGGGGCTGTTCGGCCAGTTCTACGCCCGCCGGCGGCCCGTGGAGGACCTCCTGGCGCGCTTCGGCCTGACGGAACAGGGCGATCAGGCCTTCGACCGCCTCTCGGGCGGCCAGCGGCAGCGTCTCGCCCTCGCCCTCGCCTTCCTGAACGAACCGGCCGTCGTGTTCCTCGATGAACCCACCACCGGCCTCGACCCCCAAGCCCGCCGCGACCTCCACGCGCTCATCCGTGGCCTGCGGGACGACGGGTGCGCCGTGGTGCTCACCACCCACCTGCTCGATGAGGCCGAGACCCTCTGCGACCGGGTGGCGATCATCGACCGCGGCCAGGTCGTGGCCACCGGAGCCCCGCGCGACCTCGCCGCGGGGTCCCGCGGGCGGCAAGCGGTCCATCTCCGCGTCCGCGGCCCCTTCGCCGCCGGCAGCCTCGCCGCCTTGCCTGGCGTGACCGGACTGGAGACGAGGCCGGAGGGCTTCACGTTCGAGACGGAATCGCCCGCGGCGACGCTCGCCGGGCTGGCTCCGCTGCTCGCCGCGCCGGGCGTGGAACTGCTGGAACTGCAGGTGCGCCGCGCCTCCTTGGAGGAGGTCTTCCTACAACTGACCCGGGAGGAGCACCAATGAACGCCTTTCTCGCCCATCTCGGGATGTCACTGCGGCTCCATTTCCGGAACCGGATGGCGCTGCTGTACGGCTACCTGTTCCCGGTGATCTTCCTGATCGCCTTCTATGTGCTCTATCGGCACGAGCGCGTGCCCTTGCTGCGGCATATGGGCGAACTGCTCACGGTAGGAGTGCTGGGCGGGGCCTGCTTCGGGCTGCCCACCACGCTGGTTGGCGAACGCGAACGCGGCGTCTGGCGTCGCTACCGGCTCACCCCCGTCCCCACTTGGGCCTTTGTCCTCGGTACGGTGGGCGCCCGCGCGCTGTTGCTCGCCACTGCCGGCCTGCTCCAGCTGGGACTCGCCCTCGGACTGGGGATGACGGCCCCCGCCCATCCCACGGCCCTGCTGGTCGCTTTCGCCTTCACCTGCTTCGCCTTCCTTGGCCTGGGACTGGTGCTCGCCGCCCTCGCCGATACCGTCCCCGCCGTCCAAGCGCTCGGGCAATGTCTGTTCCTGCCGATGCTCATCATCGGGGGCGTGGCGGTGCCGCTCGCCGCGCTGCCGGACTGGGCCCAGCACGTCTCCGCCTTCTTCCCGGGCCGCTACGCCGTCGAGGCGATCCAAGCGGCCGTGAATGGACGCGGACTGGAGGGCGCCCGCTTCAGCCTGCTAGCGCTCGCCCTGACCGGGATCGCGGGCTGCCTCGCTGGGGCCAAGCTATTCCGGTGGGACGCGCAGCAGCGCTTCCGCCAAGTGCCCGGCAAGGGCTGGCTGGTGGTCGCCTTCGGCACTTGGATCGCGGTCGGGATCGTGGCCGAGATCCGCGGCCGCATCGCCGTGCCCGCGGACGCCGAAGCCGCACCCGCGCCGCGCCCGGCCGCTCCGGCCTCGGCTCCCGCTCCCGTGGCCGCAACAGCCCCGGTCGCTTCCGCGCCCGCCACCTCCCCAGCTCCCGCCGCCACGCCGCCGCCCTCCACCACGCTCCGGCCCCCACCGCCACCGCCCGTATGGGCCAAGCTGACTGCCGCGGACTGGGACGCGCTCGATTACCGCCTACCGCCCGACCACGGCATCGTCGCGCCCATCGCCGCCCTAGATGAGGAACCCGACGATTTCCTGCGGGCGGAACTGGACCGCGTCCGCAACGGGCTCGCGACGTGGTCTCCGGGCGTAGATGGGGATGCGCTGTATTGCATCCGCAATCTCCTCTATGTGGCAGCGGTGCCGGACGCGATTCAGCTGCCGGTGGAGCGCCACCTGCCGCGGATGGTTTACCAGTACCTGCTCGATAGCTACCCCCGCGGTGAGCTGACGCAGATCCTCACCTACATCGCGCAACACCCCTTGGAGGGCCCGGTGGTCGATTCGATCGCCGAACTGGGCATCGAGGGGGCCGTGGGCGACGTGACGCTGGTGCGGGAACGTGCCTACTTGTACGCCCTGAAATTCTTGGGCCGGCTCACGGGAAAACTGGAGGACTGAGGATGCCGGTATTTTCGAACCGCATCGTACGCATCACCCTGTTCGTGCTCGTGGTGATGGCCCTCGTCTGCCTGCCCTTCGCAATCTTGGGCGAGGAATTCGTTCTGCCGCTGCTGCAGACCCGGGCGCAGCAAGCGTGGGCCCTGACCCTCGCGGCCACGGCCCTGCTCGCGGCCGACGCGGTGGCGCCGATCCCTTCAAGTCTGGTGATCCTGTATGTCGGGGCCAAGGCGGGGCCGCTCTGGGGTTTCGTGGGCGGCGCCGTGGGCCTCAGCTTGGGCGTGCTCGCCGCCGCTTGGCTCGGTCGGCACGCAGTGGGTCGCCTCGCGCCGCGGTTCCTGCCCGACGCCGAACTGGAGCGCCTCCGGCGGGCGCTGCAGGAGCGCCTCGGCGTCACCCTCGCCTGTTGCCGCAGTATTCCCGTGCTGGCCGAGACCTCCGTGCTCGTGGCCGCGGCAATGGGCATCCCGCCGGGCCGGATCTTCCGGGTGACGCTGCTGCCGAACGCGATCGTCGCGGCGGTCTACGCCCTCGCCGCCGATGATTCCGCGGGCACCGCCGCCCTCACCCTCGCCCTCACCACCCTCGCCTCCTGGCTCTATTGGCGCTGGTCGCAACGCGTCCGCTGAAGCCGGCGTGACCCACGGCGCCAAAGCCCTTCACCCTCCAGTCCCCGATCCTTCTATGACCACTTCCCGTCCCCTTGGCGTCGGTTTTGTCGGCAGCGGCTTTATGACCCGCTTTCACCTCCAATCTTGGGTCGCGGTGCGCCACGCGGATGTGCGCGGCATCTGGAGCCCGCACCCGGAGCGCGCCGGTGAGGCGGCGGCCCTGGCGCGGCGGCTGGGGTTGGGCGACACGCGCGTGCACCGCTCGATCACCGAGATGGTCGAGGATCCGGCGATCGACGCGATCTGGCTCTGCGGCCCCAATCACCGGCGGGTGGAGAACTTGGAGGAAATCGTCGCCGCCCTCGCCTCGGGCCGGGGCCGCCTCGTCGGCATCGCCTGCGAGAAACCCCTCGCCCGCAATGCGGCTGAGGCCCGGCGCTGCCTTGAGCTCATCCGCCAAGCCGGGGTGCTGCACGGTTATTTGGAGGACCAGCTGTTTATCCCCGCCTTGGTCAAGGGCCGGTCCCTCGCCTGGGCCCGTGGCGCGGCGCTGAGCGGCCGGCCTTACCTCGCCCGGGCCGCGGAGGAACACAGCGGGCCGCACGCCCCCTGGTTCTGGCAAGGGGACCTGCAGGGAGGCGGAGTCCTCAACGATATGATGTGCCACAGCGTCGAGGTCGCTCGCCATCTGCTCACCGACCCCGCCAAGCCCCGCGCCAGCATCCGGCCGGTGCGCGTCACCGGCCACATCCACAGCCTCAAGTGGTCTCGCCCGGAGCACGCCCGCCAGCTGCGCGAACGGATGGGCCCGGCCGTCGACTACACGCGGCGGCCCTCGGAGGACTTCGCCCGGGCCACGATCGAGTACGCCGACGAGGCCGGCCGGCCCCTGATCGCGGAGGTCACGACCTCGTGGGGCTTCGTCGGCCCCGGCCTGCGGCTGAGCACGGAGCTGCTCGGGCCCGAATATTCCTTCGCCTACAATTCGCTCCAGGCCGGCGCCCAACTGTTCCTCAGCCGCCAGGTGACCGGCGCCGCGGGCGAAGACTTGGTGGAAAAACAGAATGCCGAGCAGGGCTCGATGCCGCTGCTGGGCAACGAGGCCGCCGAATACGGCTACGAGAACGAGAACCGCCACTTCACCGAATGCTTCCGCGCCGGTCGCCAGCCCGAACTGGGTTTCGAGGCCGGGGTCGAGGTGGTCGAACTGTTGATGACCGCCTACCTCAGCGCGGAGCAGGGCCGCACGCTCGAGTTCCCGCCGGAGGGCATCGAACGCTTCGTGCCCGCCGTCGCCCGGGGCACGTGGCGGCCTTGAGTCCGGCGCGGGCCCCCGCTCGCGGGCGAACGCAACCGGCCGCACGGCGTCACCGTGCCCGCGGACAGCTCCCCTCACCTCACGGACCGCTACAACCCCCGGAATCCTGCGGTTGGTGCGGGGCTACGAGGACTGTAGCGACACTGGAAGCACACTGGAGGCAGACTGCAGGCACGCCGGGGCGAGGCGCGGTGTTCTTCCGGAGAACGTAATGGGGGCCGGGCCAGCGGGGAATTTGCCCTCCGTGGGCTAAACCCGCGTGGTCGGCACGCCCGCGTAACTGCCGCCGGGGAGGAGCCGCTCCTCCTTCATCACGACGCTGTTCGCCTCCACCCGCGCCCCGGCCCCGATCTCGGAACCGTACAGCAGCATCGCGTTGCGCCCGATCGTCGCCCCGGCGGCGATGCGGACGTGGTCCATTTTTAGCACCCGATCTTCGAACGTGTGCGCTTGGAACAAGCCGTCGACCGCCGCGCCGTCACCGATCTCGAGCAGGTCGGGATCCGGGAGGTCATCGCCGAAGCCGCCCCCCACGAGGACCCCGCGCCCGATCCGCGCCCCCGCGGCGCGCAGCAGGTGCGCGAGCCACGGGGTCCCGTCGAGCAACCCGGCCAGTTCGGCGGCGAGGACGTTCCAGGAAACGCAGTGGAAGTCCCAGCGGCTCGCCCACGCGGACCACAGCGGGTGCGCCGCCGGCTGCACGCGGCCCAGCAGCAGCCACTTGAGGGCAACCGCGGCCGCGGCGGGCGCGAGGAACAGCAACCCGGCATTGAGGAGCGGGAGCAGCAGCGCCACGGCGAGCAGCGGCGGGGCGACCGCGACCACGTAGGTCACGAGCGGCAGCCAGAGCGCGAGCAGCAGCGCCGCCACCGCGGGCAAGGCGAAGCGGAGGAGTTCCCAGCCGAGGCGGAGCAACCGGCGGGCGGCGTTCGGCCGATGCGTGAGGCCGGCGGCGAAGCGCGTTTCCGCCCGGCGCGGCAAGGCGAAGGGCGGATGCCCGAACCACGATGAGCCCGCGGGCATCCCCTCCGTCGCCACCGTGGCCACCCCGAGCAAAATGCCGTCCGGCAACCGCACTCCGGCGGGAATCACGGCTCCGTTCCCCACGAAGCTGTCTGCGCCCAGGTGGGCGGGCGCGAGGGTGAGCGTGCCGCGGTGGAGCCGGGGGCCACCGAGGTAGATGCCATCGGCGCAGAAGGTGCGGTCGCCAATCGCCGTCAGCTCCGGCACGCAGTCGATCAGGCTGCTCACCTCGCACCCGGCGCCCACCTGCATCCCGGACAGCCGGAGCCAGCCGGGCCATAACCGCGTGCCGTAGAGCCAGCGGCTGGCCCCGTCGACCACACCCACCTTCAGCGAGACACGGAGCGCCGCCCCGCTCCAGCAGGAGTGGACGCCCGCCGGCAGGCGGCCAAGCAGGCGGCAGGCCAGCGCCCCGGCGAGCAACCACAGCGGCACGGCGAGTAGGATCAGACCAGCGACCGCGCCCAGGATGCCGGGGGAAAACTCCGGCGCCGACAGCCACTCGCTCAGGGCAGCTGCATCGACGCCCGTGGCCGAAGCCGCCGCGAGGGCGGCCAACTCGGCGGGTACCCACAGCGCCGCGGTAAGCGCGAGCCGCGCCAGCACCAGCAGCACGGCGTGGATTCCCGGGGCGAACCCATCCGCCGGGAGCTCTGGGGCGGGCGGAGCCTGACCGGCCGGGCGGGCAGGCACCCCATCCCAACGTGCACCGGCGGGCACCGCGGCGGCCGGAGCCAAGGCGGATCGCGCGGTCAGGAACGCGTTGGCCCCCACCCTTACCCCGCCCCCGACGTGCGCGTGGGTCTCCAGCGTGCTGCCAGCCTCGAGCGTCACGCCGGCGAGCACGATCTCGCCCGCCTCGAGCCGGACCAGCTCGAGGGTCGCGTCCCGACCCACGGTGACACCATCGCCGATCTCCAGCAGTTCCCAGCCGCCGCGGGTGAGGTCGACCCCGTGATGCAGCCGCACCCCTTCGCCGATCCGGGCGCCGAGGGCGCGCAGGGCCGCGTTCTGCAGTTCGGTGCCCTCGAGCAGGCGCCACGGAATCGCGTGCGCCGCCCGCTGCAGCAGCCAGAGCCGGGCGTGGGCGGCGCTCCCGAGGGGGATGCGGCCCGGCGCGAGGTCAGCGCGAAACCGACGCTGCAGCCAGCCGGTGAACGCGACCGCGGCCACCCCTTGCAGCGTGAGGGCGGCCAGCACGGCCGGCGGACCG
>NEUZ01000091.1 GCA_002304435.1 Opitutia bacterium Tous-C8FEB
ATGAACGACGACCGCGAGTCCATCCTCTCCCGCGTCCGGGGCGCCCTCGCGCCCCTGCACGAGCGCGCCCCGCTCCCCTCCTTCGACTCCGAGATCGCGGTCCTCCGCAACCTCCTCGTCGGCCGCGACCTCGCCGAACTACTCGCGGAACGGATGCGCCGCGTGAACGGCCTCGCTCTCACTGCGCCCGCCGCCGTCGTCGCCCACCTCCGCGCGGGCGGCCACCGCCACGGCTACTGCGACCCGGCCCTCTGGCCTGACCTCGCCCCGCATTTTGCGGACGGCTTCACGGTCGAAACCCGCTTCGACCGCACCCGCGTGGACGACTACGCTTTCGGCATCACCCGCGCCGCCGGTGCCATCGCCGAGTCGGGAACCATTATCCTGAACGATCGCACCACCTCCAGCCGCCTCGGCGCCCTCGCTCCTTGGGTCCACGTCGCCGTGGTTTCCCGGGCGAACATCTTCGCGGATGTCACGCAGGCCGTCGCGGCGCTGGGCGAGGACCGCAACGTGGTCTGGTGCACGGGCCCCTCCAAGACGGCGGATGTAGAGGGCATCTTAATCGAGGGCGTCCACGGCCCCGGCGAACAGCTCGCGCTGATCGTGCCGTAAGCGGGGCGGGTGGTTCCTTACGTGCGCGTGCCGCGAGGCGGCTCTCGGCCAGCGCCAGGGCGCGAACCCGGTTTGGGCGCTCTCCTTCGATTCACATTCGATTCTCCTTCGATTCTCGTTCGATCGTGGACCCGTGATGGCCGCCAAGTGATCTAGGCGGCGGACCGCCGATGGATGATCCCGGCTGTCCCGCGCCGGGACCAAGCCGCACTCGTTCTTCACCCCAGGGCGACGCGCCCCAGCTACATCGAGCCGCGGCCGATCCAGCCCAAAGTTCAGTCCGAGAGGGAACGGCTTGGTGTAGCTGGGGCGCGCCGCCCCGGTCTTGCCTGACGAAAACCAATGCCAACCCCAAGCAGGGACTGCTCCGCCACCTTGGCTACGGGCTGAAACCGGGGCGACGCGCCCCAGCTACATCGAGCCCCGGATGATTCCGCAGGCGATTCAGTCTGCAGGACTGGGGCAAAATGCCCCGGCTACACCGAGCCGCGGCCGATCCAGCCTGAAGTTCGGTCGAAGCTGGAGCGGCTTGGTGTGGCCGGGGTGGGCCTGCCCGCCGAAGCCTTGGCGAAGGTGGGCGCGCCCCCGCAGGTAAGCGCGCCGGCGCAAAGGGCGGAAATCCGCCTAGGTCAGAACATACCCCGCAGGCCGAACACCCAGTTCGCCCCGTACTCCTGCAGCTGCCGCAGGGCCCGCTGCTGACCCTCCACCACGCCCGGCGCGGTGTGGTACCAAAGCACCGGCTTGCCCGTGATGTTGCGGACCTGCGTGTACAGGGTCAGCCGCGGGGTGAGGCGCCAGTTGAGCGAAAGGTCGAACTGGGTCTTCTCCCCCTGGTACTGACCATAGGTGGTGCTGTCCGGGGTATCCGGCCGCCAGACCATCCCGACAGAACCATTGAACTTCTTGTACGCGTAGCCGAGGCGCGAGGACACGCGGTAAGGCGCCAGGTTGGCGCGGCGGCGGTCCGCGTAGGCCCGCGAGAAGGCCACGTTGAAGTTCAGGCCCCGCAGGTACTCGCTGGGCAGGAACCCGAGGGTCTGGTTGTATGCCAGGTCCATCGAACGGAAGGTCTGCTCGTCCGGACTGTTGACGGTCGTACGGAAGGTATACGGCGCGAAGTCCGGATCATCCACGCCGAAGTCCTCGGCCGTGAAGTCGAAGGTCTGGCGGAAGTTGGTCGCCTTCACTTGAGTCAGGTCGAGGGTCAACTGGCCCGGCGAGCGCCCACGGAAGTAATACGCGAGGCGCGACTGGAACTTCTTGTGGTACTCGGGCTGCAGCGCCGCGTTCGGCGCCGACACGCGCAGGTTCACCTCATCGATGCCCCACACGCCCGTGATGTTGTCGATCGGCGGCCGGGAGATCGACTTGTTGAAGCCGATCTGGAACTCGAAGTCCGGCAGGATGTAGTACTTGAACATGATCGACGGGAAATAATTCCGGTACACCGAGGAGCGGGTGACCCGCGGATTGTGGGTGTACTGGTAGATCATCCCCGGCAGGGTCAGCGCCCGGCCGCCGCTGGTGCCCGGCGCATTCACCGGATAGCCGGCCGCCAGCACCTGCGCGCGCGTCAGCGGATCAAATTCCCGCACGTCGTTCTGGGTCTCCTCCATTCGGACGCCGCCCAGCATCGTCAGCTTGGGCGAGAGCCGCACGGTCGCCTGGGCGTAGCCCGAGGTCACCGTCTGCTGGAAGTCCCGCGGATTGGCGAAGAACGAGGTGTAATAGTTCTCCGGCGTGCCCATATGCGTGAACCAGCCCGGCTGGTCGCGGAACAGCAGCGCCACCGCCTGCCGGTTGACGCGCTGCGGCATCCCCTGCTGGCCGTTCACGTTGAACACCGTCAGGCCGTTCGTCGTGCCCATATCAAACGGGTGCGGCGAGATAAACTTGGGCCCGAGGTTCGCCCAGTTGCCGAACGCGGTGTTGATGTTGGCCCCGTTGGTCGGGTTCACCCCCACGGTGTTGCCGCCCGGACCGGTGTACGACCAGATGTTCCAGTCGCTCCGAATGTTGTTGTTCCGATCCTCCACCGCCATCTTGCCGCCGACCTTCAGCGAGGTGGGGAAGCGCTCCAGAAACGGCACCGCCCAGCGGGCGTTCAGCTGCGCGCTCTGGACCTTCGTGATCCAAGTCCGGTCGTCGTTATTCACCCGCGTGCCGCCGGAACGGTTATTGGTGTCGACGTAATTCGCCCGATCGAACCAGTCGTTGCCCGAGGTCTGGCGGATCGACCACTCCCACGACTCCTGGTGCGGCCGGGTCGCGATGAAGCCCGCTTGGGCACTGCCGCCCTCGCTGCTGAGGAAGCCGCGCTCGAGGGACTCGTAGTTGTTCACCGAGCGGGAATAGCCCAGCGCGCCGTCCACCACCCAGCGCCCCGCCTTGTACTCGAAGCGCGGGGAGAAGGTCCGGGTGTAGGTCAGCTTCGCGGAAGTGCCGCCGCCGTTGTTCAACTGGGCCGCATTGGCCGTGCCCTCGCGCCGCGCGATGATGGTCGTCAGACCGTCGCCGCCGACGGAGGCACGCCCGTTGTTGACGTTCGCGTTGTCATTGGCCGCCACGAACGTGAAGTTGCGGTTCCAGAACTCACCCTCGGTGTAGGTGTAGATGCCCGTCAGGGACACCACCAAGCTTGGCGTCACCTTCCAGTCCGCGGTCAGGGTCACCGCGTCCTTGAGAATGGTCTTATTACCGTCCTTAAAATCGATTTGGCGTACGACCATCGGCCGCGCATCCGCCGCGTTCGGCGAACGGTTGTAGGCATTGTTCACCACATACTGCTCGGTGTAGGAATGCGCGTGGCTGGCCGACAGCAGAACGCCGAAACGCTGGTTCAGAAAGGACTCCGCATAGTCGAAGGAGTAATTGGGCTTCCACTTGTAGGACTCGCCGTCGCGGGGGCCCTTGGTCTTACGCCAAGTGAACTCCTCGGCGTTGAAGTTGAGGCTCGTGTTATAAGCCACGGTCCGGCCCTTCCGCTCGAAGGCCCGCTTGGTCCGCATATTGATGGTGCCCGCGGGATTATCCGCATCCGAGTCCGGCGCCGAGGTGCGGTTGATCTCAATAGATTCAATAGCGGTGATGGAGAAGCCCTCGAAGGAGGTCGCGCGCGAGTTGGTGCCGCCGCCGCGGTTCGCGTCCGCGCTTGCCGAACGGATGCCGTCAAACGAGACGCCCACGTACTGGGAATCCATCCCGCCGAGACGCGGGCCGCGCGCCTCCGACTCCACGTAGTCGAGGTCGACCCCGGGGAGATACTTCAGGAACTCGCCGACGTTGCCGTCGGTGACGTCGCCAAAGATATCCGAAGCCACCGAGGTGGTGATGCTCATCGAACGCCGCTGCGCCATAATGGCCTTGGCGTTGCCCTCGCGCTCCGAGGAAACGGTGAACGCCTGCAGCTGCACGACGCCCCCCCCCGCCGCCGCACCGGCCGCCGTACTGGTCAAACGGATCTCCCGCACGGCCGTCTGCCCGGCCGCCACGGTAAAGGTCTCCTTGACGGTGTTGTAGCCAGTATAATTGACCGTGATCGAGGCCGACCCAGCCGGCACCTCGATGAACTGGAACGAGCCGTCGCCCTCGGAAAAGGTGACCTTGTTGGTCCCATCGAGGGCGATCTGCGCGTCACGGACGTACTCCTGGCTGACAGGGTTGAAGATGCGCCCTTGGATGATACCCGTGGCTTGGGCGCGAAGCGCGGCGGGCAAGGCGAACAGGGTAGAGAACACGACCAGGGTTCGCAGCCAGGTCGGGATTGGGTTAGGGTTGGGTGTCATGGTGAAAGGGGTTGGCGGGTTGGCGGGTTGGCGGGTTGCCCCGGACAGGAACTACAGGCCGGGATGGCGGCCGGGGCCACCGGCGTCAAGCGGCGGCGCGACCCGCTCCGCTGCGTCGAGACACGGACAGACGGCAACGCAGGGTGGGCAACGCAGGGCGGGCAACCGGGGTGGGAGTGCTCATCAGGGACGGGGAAACCGCGGCCCAGGCTAGGCCCGGAAGCGACAACTGCAATCCTAAGCCGACCACGCGCGCTGACGCCGCGGTCAGGCGGCGGGCGGCGAGCGGCGGAAGAAGCCGGCCGTCGGCTGGCGGGCGCCGTGGCCGAGCCGTTTCCGGAGTACCCATCCCTCCGGCGCCAGTTCTAGTTCCCCCGGATACTCGAAGACCACGACTGCATCCGGCTTTGGGGCAAGCAGGGTCGCTAGACGGGCGAAGAGGGCCGGCGCCAGCTCCGGGATGAGTTCGTAGGGCGGATCGATGAACACCACGTCGGGCGGGTCCCCGGGGGGCGTGAAGGTCGTGGCGTCGCCGGCCACGACGACGGCCCGGCCGGCGGCCTCCAGCGGGGTGCCGAGGCTGCGTTCCACGGCCGCCAGGTTGCGACGCAAACAGGCGATCGCCTTGGGGTTACGCTCCACGAACACGACCCGCGCCGCCCCCCGGCTCAGCGCTTCGAGGCCGTAGGAGCCGGTGCCCGCGAACAGGTCCAGGCAGGTTGCGCCGGGCACGAGCGCCGCGAGGCTGGAAAACACCGCCTGCCGCATCCCGTCGGTCGCTGGCCGCACCCGGTCGCCGGGCGGCACCACCAGCGGGATCCCCCGGGCCACGCCGCCGCTCAGGCGCATCCCGCCTCCTTGCACCCGAAGGCGAAAACGGCGGACGGCACGGACGGCATCGCCCCGGATTGCCAGAGCCCCCACCCCGCGCGCAACGGGATTCCACGTCGAACGGCCCGCCCGCGCGGAACTCCTTGCCCCCGCGGCTTTCCCTGCGTGCGACATAGGATTTGCCGCCTGCCTCCCGTTGGTTGAGGTTAACCCTTCCGCACCTTCCTTCCGCCGCACCCAATGCGCCGCCTGCTCGCCCTTGCCCTCCTGCCCTTCGCCGGGTCCCTCCCGGCCGGTGAGGACCCGCGCACGGACGCCGCCCGGCCCCGCGAGCTCAACCTCTGGCCCCTGATCGTCGAACGCCACCCTCCCGGCGCCGCCCTCCAGGAAATGCAGGCCCTCGGGCCGTTCTTCTTCGCTCGTGACGGCGGTCCCGGCTCCGGCGCGGAAAGCGGCTGGCGCCCCCTCTTCACCCAAGCCACCGCCCCCGGCGGCCTACGTCACGAGACGCACCTGCTCTTCCCGCTCTTCAGCGTCCGCCAGGACCCCGGCGGCTACCGCTGGAGCCTCTTCGAAGTCGCCCGCGGCCACGGCGGCGCGGCTACTGGCCCCGGGCCCGCGACCGAGCGCGAACTGGACGTCTACCCCTTCTGGTTCCAGCGCACCTCCGCCGAACCTGACCTGAACTATCGGGCGCTCTTCCCCCTCCACGGTACTATCCGCAATAAACTGTGGCTCGAGGAAGCGTCCTGGACGCTCTTCCCGCTCCACGCCGAGGTGAAGCGCCGGGGCGCCACCACCACCTACCTCCCCTGGCCTTTCGTGCGCGTCACCCGCGGCACCCGCTCCGGCTGGGCCCTCTGGCCCCTTTACGGCACGGAATCCGGCCCCGAAGGCACCAGCACCCACGTGCTCTGGCCCCTCGGCTTCACCCGCCTGCAGCCGCCCCCGCCCGAGGCTCCCGCCGGCACCCCACCCCGTCGCAACGAAGGCTTCCTGCCGTTTTACGCCACCGCTAGCGGTCCAGGCTTCCACAACGAGGACTTCCTCTGGCCCCTCTTCGGCCGCACCCGCCATCAGGCACCCCTCCCCGCCTACACCGAAACGCGCTACCTTTGGCCCCTGCTCGTCCAAGGCCGCGGCGACCAGCAGTCCATCAACCGTTGGGCCCCCTTCTACTCTCATTCCCGCCAGCCCGACGCCGAAAAGACGTGGATCCTCTGGCCCCTCTGGCGCCAGGCCCGCTGGCTGGACCACGGCGTCCTCCGCGAACGCCACCAATTCCTTTACCTACCCTATTGGCGCGAAACCCAGACCCGGCCCGACCGCCCCGCCGTCCCGGCCGCCTCCCTCACCCACCTCTGGCCCCTCTGGAGCGGCTGGGACAACGGCGCCGGCCAACGCCAATGGCAATTCCTGAGCCCCCTCGAACCCCTGCTCCCCGGCGACCCCCGCGTCCGCCGCACCTGGGGCCCCCTCTTCGCCCTCGCCCGCCACGACGCCCCCGCCCCCGGCCGCAGCCGGACCTCCCTGCTCTGGGACGCCGTGACCTGGCAGGTTGACAAACCCGCCCGCCACCACGAATTCCACCTCGGACCCATCCTCGGGGTCGTCCACAGCGGCGAGGCCACCCGCCTCAGCCTCGGGGCCGGCCTCCTCGCCTTCCACCGCTCCGCCAACGGGGCCTGGCGCCTAGCCTTCGGTGACTTCGAGCGGACCCCGCCGTCCCAGCCCTGACCTCCGTGTCCACCACCTCCCTTTCCTCCCCGCCCGCCGCCGTCGGCACCCCCTCGGTGACCGACCGCCTGCTCACGTGGCTCCCCACCCCGGTTTTCCAGGTGCTGCACGGCACCGGCAGCACCCTCCTCCTGCTCGCTCGTACCCTGCGCCATGTCCCCAGCCTCCCGCGGCAATTCGGCCGGTTCATCGAGCAATGCCACCTGATCGGCTACACCACGATGCCGATCGTCGGGATCCTCAGTTTCTTCATCGGCAGCGTCCTCGCGCTCCAGTCCGGACACGCCGGTGAAAATGTTGGTTACAAACAGTTTATCGGCGCTCTCGTCGGCCTCACGATGGCCCGGGAACTCGGCCCCGTAATGGCCGCCGTCCTCCTCGCCGGCCGCGTCGGCTCCGCCATCGCCGCCGAACTGGCCTCGATGAAGGTCTACCAAGAGGTCGACGCCCTCGAAACGATGAACATCCCCCCCGAACGGATGCTCGTCCTCCCCCGTATCGCGGCCGTCCTCACGATGATGCCCGTCCTCACCATTATGGCCGACCTCGTCGGCTGGTTCGGGGGAGCGATCGTGTCCCAATACACCCACTTCATCTCCATCGAACCCGCTTCCTACTTCGCCAACCTCCGACAATATATGGACTTCGGCGATGTCCTGAACGGCTTAATCAAGGCAGAGGTCTTCGGCCTCACGGTGGTCCTGGTCTGCTGCAACATCGGCCTCAATACCCGCGGCGGCCCCCGCGAGATCGGTGCCTCCGTCACGCGCGCCGTCGTCACCTCCCTGATCCTCATTCTGGTGCTCGATTTCTTCGTCACCAAGGCGCTGATGTGATGCCCGCCGCGAACTCCACCTCCCCCCTGCCCGGCGCGGCCCCCGCGGTCGGCGTCACCGTCGAAGGCCTCTCCAAGCGCTTCGGGACCTTCGAGGTCCTGCGCGGGGTCTCCTTCACCGTCCAACCCGGGGAGATCTTCGTGTTGATGGGCCCCAGCGGCTCCGGCAAGAGCGTGCTGCTCAAGCACCTCGTCGGCCTCGAACGCCCCTCCGCCGGCCAGACCACGGTTGCCGGCCTCGACGGCGCCGACCCCACCACCCGCGAACGGGTTCGGATGGCCCTAGTCTTCCAAGCCGGCGCCCTCTTCAACTCGCTCTCGGTCTACGACAACCTCGCCCTCTACCCTCGCGAGCACCGCCTGGGCGACGAGGCCGCCATCCGCGACCGGGTGATGCGCGCCCTCCAGATCCTTTCGCTCGAGAACGCCGCCCATAAGTTCCCGGCCGAACTCTCCGGCGGGATGAAGAAGCGCGTCGCCATCGCCCGCGCCCTCGTAATGGAGCCGCAGCTCCTCCTTTACGACGAACCCACCAGCGAGCTCGACCCGGTGATGTCCGCCACGATCACGGAAATCATCGCCACCCTCCGGCAGCGTTACCAAGTCACGTCCATTGTGGTCTCCCACGACCGCGACCTCGCCCTCGCGATCGCAGATCGCGTGGGCATTCTGATGGGCGGGGAACTGATCTTCCTCGGCCCGCCCGCCGACCTCCGCCAGCCCACCGACCCCCGCGTGGCTGACTTCCTCAATCCCCGCATCGATCTCGAACATCCCCGCTTCAAGCACCTGGAGACCTGATATGACGACCAACCCGCAACAAACCGCCCGCGTCGGCCTGTTCTTCCTCCTCGGGATGGCCCTCATTTGGGTCACCTACGAGACGCTCAGCGGTGGCAAACTCTGGTTCAAAGACAAGGGCTACCAGCTGGTCGCCGGCTTCGATAGCCTGAAGGAGCTCAAGGCCGGCGATGACGTCCGGATGGCCGGGGTGAAGATCGGCGACGTCGCCCTCACGCGCCTCGCCGGCCGCCGCGCTGAGGCCGTCCTCCGCATCGACTCCGATAAGCGGATCAAAGCCGATGCCACCGCCACAATCGTTACCCAAGGCCTCATCGGCACGGGCTACGTCAGCATCGACCTCGGCACCGAGGCCGCGCCCTTCCTGCCCGCGGGCGGGGAGATCCGCACCGCGGCCACCGCGGACCTCAACAGCGTGATGGCCCAGCTCGGCGACCTCGGCCGCAAGCTCGAGGGCGCCCTCGGGGGCCTCGGCACTTCCCTCAATGGGGACAGCCGCCAGCCCGGCCTCCTCCAGAAGGTCGACACCATCCTCACCGAGAACCGCGAAAACCTCAGCCGCACCACCGCCAACCTGCAGCAGATCACCGATAAGGTGAACCGCGGCGAGGGCACCCTCGGCCGCCTCCTCAACGATTCCCGCCTCCACGATGAACTGTTGGCCGGGGTGACCGAACTGAAGCAGGGGGCCACCCAGGCCCGCAGTTTCCTCGCCAATGCGGAAGAGCTCGTAGCCGAGGTGAAACGCGGCCGCGGCACCCTCGGCGCCCTCGTCTACGACCAGAAGGCCGCCGACGACCTCAAAGCCTCTCTCGCCAGCCTGCGCGAAGTCTCCGAACAGCTCGCCCAAGGCCGCGGCACGCTCGGCCAGCTCCTCAAGGACGACTCCCTCGTCCGCGAGACCCGCGCCCTCCTGAAGAAGGCCGACCGCGCGATCGACAACCTCGACGATACCGGCCCGATCACCGCCGTGGGCGTCGTCGCCAACGGCCTCTTCTGACCGCGTCCTCCCCGGAATTGGCGTGCCCCGCCACTCGTTCCGGGCCAGCGTCCGCTATGCAGACCCGCGAGGAGATCGTCCAAAACTGGCTGCCCCGGTACACCGGCGTGCCGCTAAACGAGTTCGGGGAGTACATCCTGCTCACCAACTTCGATCGCTACGTCCACCTGTTCTCCCAGTGGCACCGGGTCCCGGTCCGTGGCCGCGACAAGCCGATGCCCAGCGCCACCGCGGACAACATCACCATCATCAACTTCGGGATGGGGAGCGCGACCGCCGCGACGATTATGGACCTGCTCTCGGCGATCCACCCGAAGGCGGTGCTCTTCCTCGGTAAGTGCGGCGGCCTTAAGCACCGCGCCGGGCTCGGGGACCTGATTTTGCCGATCGCCGCCATCCGCGGGGAAGGTACGAGCAACGACTACCTGCCGCCGGAGGTTCCCGCCCTGCCCGCCTTCGCCCTGCAGAAGGCCATCTCGACTACCATCCGCGACCGTAACCGCGACTATTGGACGGGCACCGTTTACACCACCAACCGCCGCGTCTGGGAGCACGATGAGGAGTTCAAGCAGTACCTGCGCAAGGTGCGGGCCCTCGGCATCGATATGGAGACGGCGACCATCTTCGTGACCGGTTTCTTCAATGAGATCGCGACGGGGGCACTGTTGCTGGTCTCGGACCAGCCGATGGAGCCCGAGGGCATGAAAACGGCGGAGAGCGACCGCCACGTGGACGAGCATTTCGTGACGGACCACCTGCGGATCGGCATCGATTCGCTGAAGCAGCTCATCAA
>NEUZ01000092.1 GCA_002304435.1 Opitutia bacterium Tous-C8FEB
GGGGCCGCTGGGCCCCGGTCAGGGCTTCGGCGGGGGAGGGAAGGCGAGGCCGCCCGGCAGGCGCGGCGGGAGGGTGGGGGCCGGCGGGAAGGGGACGCCCGTGGTGCCGGTGCGGGGGGCGCCGGGGGGACGCGCCGTCGCCGCGACCTTCATCAGATTCTGGGCGTTGTCGATCTGCTCGGCGTCGAAGAACCCGTGCAGCTGCCGAATACGGGTCGGGTGCCGCATCTTGCGGAGCGCCTTGGCCTCGATCTGCCGGATACGCTCGCGCGTGACCTTGAACTGCTTGCCAACCTCCTCAAGCGTCCGGCTGTAGCCGTCGACCAGCCCGAAGCGCAGCGAAAGCACCCGGCGCTCGCGCTCGGTGAGCGTGTCGAGCACGTCGATGATCTTCTCCCGCAGCAGGGAGTAGGCGGTCATATCGTACGGGTTCTCCGCGGACTTGTCCTCGATGAAGTCGCCGAAGCTGGTGTCGTCGCCGTCGCCGACCGGGGACTGGAGGGAGATGGGCTGCTGCGCCATCTTCATAATCTGCTGCACGCGCTCGACGGGCAGGTTCATCTCGTCCGCGACCTCCTCCGGGGTGGGCTCGTGGCCGTACTCCTGCAGGAGCTGCTTCTGCACCTGCATCACCTTGTTGAGGGTCTCGATCATGTGCACCGGGATGCGGATGGTGCGCGCCTGATCGGCGATCGAGCGGGTGATGGCTTGGCGGATCCACCAAGTGGCGTAGGTGGAGAACTTGTAGCCGCGGCGGTACTCGAACTTCTCGACCGCCTTCATCAGGCCCATATTGCCCTCTTGGATCAGGTCGAGGAAGGAGAGGCCGCGGTTGGTGTACTTCTTGGCGATCGAGATCACCAGACGGAGGTTGGCCTCGACCATCTCGGTCTTGGCCTTGTGGGCCTCGCGCACGTGCACGAACGTCTGGTTGACCACCGCGAGCAGGTCATCGGGGGCGATGCGCTGCTGGGCCTCGATCTGGCGCAGGCGGGCGTGGACGGGCTTCGTGTCGAGGGCGGCGTCCCGCTTGGTCTTGGGGTTCTTCGCGCGCTCCAGCTGGGCCTTGAGGGTCTCGATTTCCTCGAGGACCGGGCGCAGTTGCTCGAGGTATTCCTCGTACACCTTGAGCTTGAAGTAGAACTTGCCGAAGCCGGACCGCAGGGTCGTCTCCCGCTTCCGCACCTTGGCGAGGACCTTCTTCCGCTCCGGCTCGCCGCGGGCCTTCAGGTACTCCTCCCAGCCCTCGGCCACCGACGCCTCCGCCGTGCTGGTGTTCTCGACCAGCTTGGGCAGGGACTTGAAGTAGGCCTCGCGCGACTCGATCTTCTTGTCGATCACGAGGCGGTCGAAACGCTCCTCGCGGTTGATCAGCTTGGCGCCGAGGCCGGCGATGTAGCCGCCGATCGCCGAAGCCTGGAAAAGCGCCTCCTGCGCCTTCAATTCGGCCGTCTCGATCCGCTTGGAGATCTCCACCTCTTGCTCGCGCGTCAGCAGGGGCACCTGCCCCATCTGCTTGAGGTACATCCGGACCGGGTCGTCGAGGATGTCGTTCTGCGAGGAGCGCGACTGCTCCTCCTCCGCTTCCTCCATCCGCTGCTTGTAATCCTCGACCTGGTCCGGCTCGAGAATCTCGATCTCCAGATTCTGCAGGATTGAGAGGACGTTATCGATCTCCTCCTGATTCTCCACCGACTCGGGGAGTGCCTCGTTGATGTCGTCGAAGGTCAGGTAACCCTGCTCCTTCGAGAGGCGGATGAGGTGGCGGATCTTGTCGTTGATGCCGCCGGCGGGGATCGCCTCGCCGGCGCCCTCCGCGCCCTCCGCGGGCACGGGCAGCTTCGCCAGGGCGTTCTCGACCGCCTCGGCGGGGGCGGTATCGGCGGCGGTGGACTTGGTCTTGCGCGACATAGGAGAAAGGCGTTGGGAGGCTCCGGCGACGAACGGCTCAGGCCGGCGGCGCGAGGATCACGGGTTGGCGTAGCTGGCGTTGCAGGGCGGAGCGTTCTTGCAAGAGTGAAAGAGACTCAGATTCACGTTCCGCACCGGGGTTGGCCAAAGCAAGTTCTATTTGGCGCAGGCGAGGTTCGAGGGCCCGCGACCGGAGGCGCGAGAGGCCCGCCTGCGCCACCCGCGCCGGGTCATCCACCCGCGGCGGCTCGAAACGCAGCGACGCCACTAAGGCCCGTTCTGCGTCGTCCTCAAGGAGTGGGTCCAGATGGTCCCGACCGGGCCAGGAACCCTGCTCGAATTCCCCGAGAAACCGGTTCAGCAAGCGCCCCGCGGTGTGGCCGGTGTCGACCCAGCCGGGCTGGAGGGCGTGGCCGACCGCGGGCCCGAGCTCCTCGTGGTGCAGGCAGAGGGCCAGCAGATCGCGCTCCGCGGTAAGGGGATCGGCCGCGGCCGGCCCGGGGGCGGCCGCCGGCCGCGGCGGCTCCTGCCGCCGTACGCGGGACTCGTGGGCGGCCACCTCCTGCTGCATCACCCGGGGCAGCAGCCCGAGGGCGCCCGCGGCCTCCTGCGCCAGCGCCGCGCGCGCCGCCTCGCCCCCGCTGTGCCCGATGATCTCCGCCACCGCCTGCGCCGCACGGCCCCGCTCCTCCGCGCCCGCCCGCTCGGGATGCGGCAAAATGCTCGCCGCCGCGAAGGCCATCGCACTCAACGCCCCCGCCCGCAGCCCCTCATAAGCCGCCAGACCCTCGTTCAGGAACAGCAGGTCCGGATCCATCTTTCCCTCCCCCGCCGGCTGCAGGAAGCGCACCTCCACCCCTGCTTGGAGGGCAAGCGGGAGTAGCCGCTGCGCGGCCTTGTGGCCCGCTGCGTCGCGGTCAAAGAGGCATTCCACCTGAGGGTGGTAGCGCCGCAGCAGGGCTAGCTGGCCCTCCGTGATCGAAGTGCCCTGGGGTGCGATTGCCGTCCGCAGGCCCACGCTCCAGCAGCGCAGGGCGTCGAGTTGGCCCTCCACCAGCACGAAGGGCTTCCCCTCGCCGACGGCCGTCCGCGCGCGGTCTAAATTAAAGAGCAACTGCCCCTTGGTGAAGATCGGGGTCTCCGGAGAATTGACGTACTTGGCCTCCCGCGCCGGATCATCCTCGGGCGTCCGCGCGGTCTGGCGCGCGGTGAAGGCGACCACCCGCCCCTGATGGTCCCGGATCGGGATCATCAGCCGCCCGCGGAAGCGCGGCCGCAGCGCCGCCGGAGTCAGCAGCGCCTGCTCGCCGATGAAGAACAGCCCGCAGCGCCGCAGCGCCTCCTCCGAGTACTTCCGCCGCAGCAGCGCCCCGCCAAGGCCGCCCCCGGCCGCGTCCACCGCGCCGATCTTAAATTCCCGCGCCAAGTCGAGGCCGAAGCGCCGCTCCTCCGTCCAATAGCGCCGGAAGAACTCC
Source organism: Opitutia bacterium Tous-C8FEB (assembly GCA_002304435.1). Classification (GTDB taxonomy): domain Bacteria; phylum Verrucomicrobiota; class Verrucomicrobiia; order Opitutales; family Opitutaceae; genus ER46. The sequence goes on from NEUZ01000092.1 coordinate 3,387, forward strand.
CCGGTCTCGTCCGTCGCCAGCAGCGCCTGGTGGAAGTGGTCGGCCGCGGCGTCGTGCAGGTCGAACAGCTCCTGCCGCAGCGAGCGCTCCTCCCGCGTCGGCCCGCCGCTGCCCTCCTCGTACTCGATCACGATGCCGAAGCGCTTGCCCAGCGCCTCCACCGCCTCGGTGAAGGTCAGCTGCTCCGTGTCGCGCACGAACGTGATCGCGTCCCCCGCCTTGCCGCAGCCGAAGCACTTGTAGAAGCCCTTGTCCGGGTCGACGTGGAACGAGGGCGTCTTCTCCTGGTGGAAGGGGCACAGGCCCTTGAGCCGGCTGCCGCCCGCCTTGCGCAACCCGGCCACGCGCCCCACCACGTCCGCCAAGTTCACGCGCTGCTTCAGGTCGCGCACGCAGCTGGGCTTGATGACGGGCATTGGGTGGAGGGAACTTCCGCGGTCCGGACGGTTCCCCAACCTTCGCGGGCCCCGACGATCCGAAGAAGAATGCACTTTCAACCCGGTCCCCCCACTGTCAAGTTCCGCGGCCCGTGCGCCTCCCCCCGGTGGCGTCGCGGCCTCCTTTCCCGTCCCGCCGGCCGTCCCTCCCTTATGCGTTTTCCGCTCGCCCTCCTGCTCGGCCTCGCCTGTGCGCTCGCGGCCCGCGCCGCCGCCCCGACCCCGCCCGCCCGCGCCGCCGAGCCCGTGTGGGAGGCCTCGCTCGCCCGCTTCGACGAGGCCACCTACGAGACCCAGGTCGAGCGCCTGATCGCGGCCTACGAGGAGGCCAGCGGCCGCCGCCTCGCCCCGGGCGCCAAACGCAAAGCCGGGCTCAAAATCTACGCTGACTCCGGCCCCGGCCTCTCCACCCCGCTCCCCCTCGTCAAGGCCGTCATCTCCGCCCTGCGCCGCCGCGGCTTCGACAACGGAGATATCTTCCTCGTCGGCCTCAACGCCCTCCGGCTCCGGATGACCGGCTACCTGCCCTCGCTCGTCTCCGGCCGCACGCCCTTCTCCGGCAACCCCGTCTACGTCCTCGAGTCCGGCCGCTTTTATGACCCGGTCTGGTTCTACGACTCGCCGCTCCCGCAGCGCTTCGACCCGATCTTCGCCCAGGAGCAGACCAAGGGCGTCTCGCCGGACACGACCAAGGACCAAGACCGGAAGAGCTTCCTCGCCACGCCCCTGTTTCTCGAGGCGGATTTCTGGATCAACCTGCCCGTCTACACCGACCATCCGACGCTCGGCATCAACGGTGCGCTGGTCAACGCAACCCTCTGGAACGCCTCCAACACGGCGCGCTTCTTCCGCTCCCCCGCCAACGCCCCCGCCGCCGTCGCCGAGATGAGCGCCATCCCCGAGCTGCGCCAGACCTGGGCCTTCACCCTCGCCAGCCTCCAGCATTACCAGTTCGTGGGCGGCCCCTTCTTCAATTCCCTCTACACCGTCTCCGAGCCGCTCCTCTGGCTCAGCAACGACCCCGTGATGCTCGATTCGCTCGTGCGCGACCGCATCAACGGCCACCGCAAGAAACAGGGCTTCGAGCCAGTAGACGAGGAGATCCGCACGCTTGAGTTCGCCGAGACGCTCGGGGTCGGCTCCACCAAGACGGCGCAGGTCCGCATGCTCCGGCTGGACTGACCCACTTCCCGCTTGCGGCCGCCCGCGCGCCGCGCCCAATTCTCCCCGCTCCGATGTCCTCCTCCGCCTATCTGCCCTTCCTCCTGCAGGCCGGTCTCGCCGCCCTCATTACGGGCACCGTGATCGGCGCGAGCCACCTGCTCGGGCAACGCTTCAAGAAAAACGCGATCAAGGACTCCGCCTACGAATGCGGCGTGGCCGGCGGCGGCCTCCCCCACACGCGGTTCCCGGTGAAGTTCTACCTCACCGCCCTCCTGTTTATGCTCTTCGACCTCGAGGTGGTGATCCTCATCCCCGCCACGTTCGTCTACCGAGAGTTCCTCGCCGCCCATATCCCCATCCTCGGGCCGCTCCTCTTCTTCCTCGGCGTGCTCGTCCTCGGCCTCATCTATGAGGTCCGCAAGGGCGCGCTGGAGTGGGAGAAGTGACCGCCCGGCCCACGTCCCGGCCCCGCCCGATGCGCCTCGAGAAGATCCTCTCCCGGAGCCGCATCATCGACGTGCGCAGCCTCGACCTCGAGGGCGCCCTCCAGGAGCTGCTTGCCACCTGCGTGGACAAGTTCCCGGACCTTAAGCCCGACGCCCTGCTCCGCGGCCTCCTCGCGCGCGAAGGCACGATGACCACCTACCTGGGCAACGGCGTCGCCCTTCCGCACGTCCGCGTCCGGATGCCCCGCCGCTACGTGCTCGCCATCGGCCGCAGCCGCGTGGGCATCCGCCACGACGGCGCCCTCGGGGACGAGCGGGTCCACCTCGTCGTGATGCTGCTGGCCGGCGAGACCGCCCGCGACTACCTGCAGGTGCTCGCCGCGATCGCGCGGCAGGTGAAGGAGAAGGACCTAGTCGATAACCTGGTCAACGCGCCCGACCTCGACGCGCTGCACGAACGACTGGTCGGCGGGTTCGTCGGGATCGGCGCGGTCGAGGCTCGCCAGAATCGAGTCAACCGCCTCCTCTTCCGCCAGGCGGAGCGCGTCGCCACCGGGGCCGGCTGCGGAGCGATTATGATCTTCGGGGACACGTTCGTCGGGGGGCTCCAACCCGGCGTGCTCCGCTCCAAACTGAAGACGATTCTCGTCACGCGTTCCGCCCTCGAACTGGGCGATCCGGGCGAAGATCGGTTCGACGAGACGCTGCAGGTCCGCTCGTTCTCGAAACAGCGCCTCGCCCAACTGCGCAGCGCGATGCTGGTCGCCCTCACCCGCGGGGTCGTGACGTTCCGCGATCGCATCTGCTGCATCGGCGGGATCACCGGGAGCAACCAGTTCGACACGCTCGTGGTGGTCGACATCGAGCGCGAGTTTCAGACGCTGCTGACCGGGTCGACCGCGGACCTCCTTCCGCCCGACGTGAAGCCGGAGGTGTTGGAGCGCGTGATCGCGGTCGCCACCGAGCTGGCAGTGGAAGGCCGCGAGGGCCGGCCCGTCGGTTGCCTCTTCGTGGTCGGCGACAGTGAGCGCGTCGGAGGGCTGTCTAAGCCCCTCGTGCTCAATCCTTTCTACGGGTACAAGGAAGAGGACCGGAACATTCTCAACCCGTTTATGGACGAGACGGTGAAGGAGTTCTCTTCGATCGACGGGGCGTTCGTGATCCGGGGCGACGGGGTGGTGGAGTCCGCGGGCTCGTTGATCCAGGCGACCGATCCCGGCCACGATCTGCCCAGCGGCCTGGGGGCCCGCCACGCGGCGGCCGCGGCGGTCAGCGTGGCCGCCAACTGCATCGCCATCGTCGTCTCCTCGAGCACTGGCCAGGTCACGCTGTTCCGGCGTGGGGTGATGCTCCCGCTCACGGAGAAACGCCGCTGAGCCGCCTGCGGGCTTGCCAGCGCCGGCGCCGGCCGGTGCCCTCGGGAATGGCCATCCTCGGCTCCTTCGCCACCGTCCGCTCGCAAGTGCCCGCCACGCCGGGTTTTGCCGCCGCTATCGCCTACGTGGAGGCGCTGCTTGCCCCCGGCTCCGCGGGTCGCGCCCGGCTCGCGGCGCTCGCGCCCGGCACCTCCGCTCGCATCGAGCTGGGCGGCGGCGCCTTCGCGATGGAGCAGGCTTACCTGACCAAGCCCCGCGCCGAGGGGTTCTTCGAGTCGCACCGCCGCCACATCGACGTGCAGGTGGTGGTCGAGGGCGAGGAGGTGATGGAAGTCATCGACGCCGGCCGGATCGCCCCGGCCGGACCTTTCCATGAGGAACGGGACTTCCAGGCCTATCCGCCCGCTACCGGGACGCTGGTCGCGCGCTTCGGCCCCGGCGACGTGGCGGTCTACTTTCCCGCGGATGTCCATCAGCCGAGTTTGCGCGCCGGCGAGGCCGCCGTGCTGGTCCGCAAGACGGTGGTCAAGGTGCCCGTCGCCTGAGGCCTCCCGGCCCACGCCCTCCCGGGCAATGAATTACCGCCATCAATTTCACGCCGGGAACTTCGCCGATGTGGTGAAGCACGCCCTGCTGGTCGCCCTAGTGCGGGCGCTGCAGCGCAAGGACAAGGGCTGCCTGCTGCTCGACACCCACGCGGGCCGGGGCCGGTACGACCTCGCCGCCGCCGCCGCGGGCGACTCCCTGGCGCGCCGCCCGGAATGGCCCGACGGCCTCGGTCGCCTCGCCGAGGACGCCGCGGGTGGAGAGCTGCTCGCAGACTACCTTGGCCTGGTGCGGGAATTCGACCGTGGGCAAGGCAACCTCGCCGTGGAACCGCGTTTCTATCCGGGTTCCCCGGGCCTTTTACGCGCGCTGCTGCGGCCGGTGGACCGGCTCGTGCTGGTGGAACGTCACCCCGCCGAATGTGCCGCCTTGCGCGCCTTTGCCGCGAGCTGGCCCCGCACGGAGGTCCGGGAGGGCGATGGGTACGCGCTCCTGCGCGCGCTGCTGCCCCCGCCCGAGCGCCGCGGCTTGATCCTGCTGGATCCGCCCTTCGAGGCCCCGGAGGAGTTCGCCTGGCTCGCGGCCGCGGTGGGGGAGGGGTTGCGCCGTTTTCCCACCGGGGTGTTCGCCGCGTGGTATCCGCTCACCCAGCGCGCCCGGGTGGACGAGTTCCTCCACGCGGTCTCTACCTTGGGGCCGCCGCCGTGCCTCACCGCCGAGCTGACCGTCGCCGGCGAAGCGGCCGGGCTCAAGCTTCGCGGCTGCGGGTTGCTCGTGCTCAACCCGCCCTGGGGCTTCGCCCCGGTCGCCCAATCCCTGTTAGACCTGCTCGTCCCCCGCCTCGCGCAGGCGCCTGGGGGCGAGGGCCGGCTGACGTGGTTGGTGCCGGATCGGTAAGCTTCCGAAGGGGGCCGCTGCGGCGCTTTGCCCTGCAGCGCAACGCCCACGGCGCGCCGGATTCGGAAAGTGGGTGGCTTCCCACTTGGCCCTTGATCCGGCCCGGGGCGCTACTCAACCTCCGGGCGTCTACCCCGGTCCGTGGCGGCTACCCCCGCCAAGGTCTGTCGGTCCCGCCGTCGGGGCCGGTCCCGGGCATCCTGCTTCCCCAACCCCCACCGTCCTCACCCTCCTATGACCAGTACTCCTCAGATCAGTAACGAAGGCACCGTGCCCAACGCCAGTCGGCTGTTGTGGGCGGGCTTTATGGCCATCCTCGCCGCCGGCGTCGGCTTTGCCCTCCGCGGCGGCATCTTCGGCGCCTGGGCCTCCGAATACGGCTTCACGGCCACGCAGCTTGGAGCCATCGGCGGCGCCGGGTTCACCGGCTTCTGCTTCGGCATCATCATCGGTGGCGTGATCGTGGACAAGCTGGGCTACGGTAAGCTGGTCGCCCTTGCGCTCCTCGGTCACGTGCTCTCCGCGGTCGTCACCTTTATGGCGAGCACCCCGCAGAACGCCTACGACTTCCTCTACTGGGGCATGTTCATCTTCGCCTATGCCAACGGCACCCTCGAGGCGGTTGCTAACCCGCTCGTCGCCACCGTTTATCCCCAGAACCGCACGCACTTCCTCAACATCCTGCACGCCTCCTGGCCCCTCGGCATGGTGCTGGGCGCCGTCGCCTCTTACGTCCTCGGCACCGTGATGGGCTTCGGCTGGAAGGGCCAGCTGGCCTTCTACCTCGTCCCCACCATCGCCTACGCCGTGATGTTTATGGGCCAGTCCTTCCCGAAGTCGGAAGCCGCGGCCAAGGGCACCAGCTACGCGGATATGTTCAAGGACGTCGGCATCCTCGGCGCCGCGGTCGCCTGCTACCTCCTCGCCCTGTTCCTCGGCGGCGTCTTCAAGAACCCCACCATCGGATGGGTCGCCGGCGGCGGCCTCGTGATCGTGGTCGGCTTGCTCACCCGCTTCTCGTTCGGCTCCTTCCTGCTCTTCGTCCTCTTCGTCACCCACGCGATGATCGGCGCCGTCGAGCTCGGCACGGACGGCTGGATCGAGGCCATCACCGGCAACCTCTTCACGCCGACGCAGGGCAAGATTCTGTTCATCTGGACCTCCGCCATTATGTTCGGCCTCCGCTTCTGCGCCCACTGGATCGAGACCCGCCTCGGGCTCTCCCCGATCGGCCTGCTGCTGACGTCCTCCATTCTCGCCGTGGTCGGTCTCCAGATGGCCTCCGGGATGAACTCCTTCGCCATCGCGTTCATCGCCCTCGGCCTCTACGCGGTCGGCAAGACGTTCTTCTGGCCCACGATGCTCGCGGTCGTCGGGGACCGCTTCCCCCGCTCCGGCGCCGTCGCGATGTCCATTATGGGCGGCATCGGGATGCTCTCCGCCGGTCTGATCGGCGGCCCCGGCCTCGGCTACGCCAAGGACCGCTTCACCGCCGAGAACCTGAAGACCACCAACGCCGCGGTTTACGAGGCCAACAAGGCCGCCGCGCCTTCCTCGTTCCTCTTCCTCGACGCCGTGACCGCCGTCGACGGTTCCAAGCTCGAGGCCGCCAAGAAAGCGGGCGACAAGGGCACGCCCGAGCAGAAGGCGATCGTCGCCGCTAACCAGCAGGGCGACCGCGCCACCCTCAAGGTGGACTCGTACATCCCGCTGACGATGGCCGTCGTCTACCTGCTGATGATGTTCTACTTCAAGGGCATCGGCGGTTACCGGCCGGTGAAGCTCGAGGAGCAGACCTGAGCCGCGCCGCGGTCCTGACCTTCCGGCCGCACCCCTTGCGGGGTGCGGCTTTTTTGTCGCCGGAGGCCGTGGGATGACCCGCCTCCGCTCCGATCCCCAATCGAACGAGAATCGAACCAGAATCGAAGGAGAACCGAAGGAGAGCCCAAGGAACTCGGGCGGGCGCCAAGAGGGCCCCGGTC
>NEUZ01000093.1 GCA_002304435.1 Opitutia bacterium Tous-C8FEB
TTGGGAACAATTCCCCACTTCGGAATCCTGCGCGCAGACTAATTTAGTCCCATCCATCTATCCTGCAAAGTTTAATGAAACAGTGACGCTTTGGCACGCCCTGTGCAGAGCTTGTGAATACACCAAAATGCAAACCCCGTTCCCCCTCCCCCCCCAAGGTGCGGAACCGCTCTTCACCCGCGAACGCCGCCAACACCGGCTGCAGCGGTTTCTGGAAACGTTCGAGCGGACCGCGCTGCCGAGCCTGAACCTGCCGACCGAGTTAGCGTCCCTCCGCGGCCCGGTGACAAACGAGTTTCGCCCCGGCGACGAGCGCCCGGCCTGAATCCCAAGCGGGTGGACAAGACTCAGCCCGGCACCGTGAGGGGCCGGCCGTTGTCCTTGGGTCCAAGCGCCAGCAGGAAGGGTGCAGCGCGTCGGGCCCAGTCCTCGGGCGGCGGGTATTCCCCGGCGCCTTCGCCCCAGCACGAGCGCAGGAGTTCCGTGTCGATCACGCCGGGATTGAGCGGGACCGCCGCCATCCCCGCGGGTAACTCGGTCGCCAGTGCGCGGGTGAGACCCTCGATCGCCCACTTGGACATACAGTAAGAAGCCACCTGCGGGGCGACGCTCCGCCCCCAACCGGAGCTTAGGTTCACGATGACGCCGCGGCCCCGCGCGACCATCGCGGGCACAAAGTGCCGGATCACGTTCTGCACCCCGCGGAGGTTCGCGTCGACCAGTCGCGTGAACTCCCGGTCATCCTGTTCCCAGAGCGGCGCCAGTCGGTTGATGACCGCGGCGTTATTGATCAGCAGATCCGGGGGCTGATCGTGCTCGAGCACCTTGGCGGCCCAGAGCGCCACCTTCGCATCGAGCCCAACATCGACGCAGGTGAAGTCGTGGGGCGCCCCGTGGGTCATCCGGAGGTCGAAGATGGCCCCACCCGTGCGGCCGCAGCCGATGACCGTGTGCCCTGCGGCGATGAACTCCTCGACGAGCGCCCGGCCGAGGCCTCGGGTGACTCCCGTGATGACAATCTTCATAGGCGATTCCGCAGCGTGCGCCGAGCGGCGCCGGCGAGGCGAGCCGGAACCGGCAGTCCGCTGGGCAAAGACGTTGCCACCCGGGGTTCCACCCTGCTGGGCTCGCCGCGATGAAGCTCCCCGCCCCTCGCCTGCTCCTGCTTCCCTGGCTGCTGAGCGTGAGCGCCTTCGCCGGAACGCGGCCCAATGTCCTGCTGCTGTGCGTTGACGACTTGAAGCCGAATCTCGGAGCCTACGGCGACCCTTGGGCGCGGACGCCGCACCTCGACCGGCTCGCCGGCCGCGGGATGCGCTTCGATCTCGCCTTCTGCAACCAGTCCGTCTGCTCCCCCTCGCGCAATAACCTGCTGCTGGGCTCCCGCTCGACCTCCCTCGGCATCTACGGCCTCGCGCAGAACTTCCGCCAGGCGGTACCGGGCGCGGTGACGCTCACTCAGCACTTCATCAAGCACGGCTGGCGAGCCGAAGCCGTGGGTAAAATCCTCCATACCGGTCACGGCAACCGCGACGATGCCGCCTCGTGGAGCGTGCCCACCGTGGTGGAGAAGGTGGTCGAGTACCTTGACCCGGCGAATTCGGCCAATGGCCAACTCACCCGCGAGGAAGCCTACTTCACCAACCAACGCTTGGGAGAGATCCGCGCGCTGCCCCGTGGCGCCGCCTGGGAACGGCTCGAGGTCCCCGATTCGGCCTACGCCGATGGGCGGATCGCCGACGAGGGCATCCGCCGCCTCCAGGCCGCCGCGGTCCGGAAGGACACGCCCTTCTTCTTGGCCCTCGGCTTCGTGAAGCCGCACCTCCCTTTCACGGCTCCCAGCCGCTATTGGGACCTCCACGATCCGGCGCGGCTGCCCCTCCCGGAGTTCACCGCCGATCCGGCGGGGGCCCCCGCTTACGCCGGTAAGGTCGGCGGAGAGATCGTGAACTACAGTCCGCTTGAGGTGGAGAACCTGCGCGGCGAGGCGCTGCAACGGACCCTGATCCACGCCTACTATGCCTGCGTGAGCTACGTGGATGCCCAGATCGGGCGCGTGCTCGCGGAGCTGGATCGGCTGGATTTAGCCCGCAACACGCTGATCGTCCTCTGGGGCGACCACGGCTGGCATCTGGGCGACCACGGTTATTGGACCAAGCATACGAATTACGAGCAGGCGAACCGCATCCCGCTCGTCATTGTCGCCCCCGGCGTTACCCGCCCCGGCACTTTCACCCGCCAGCCGGCCGAGACCGTGGATGTCTTTCCGACCCTCGCTGAACTCGCGGGCCTGCCCCGTCCGGACGGACCCCAGCCGATCGACGGCGTGAGCCTAGTCCCAGTGTTGCGAGATCCGGCCGCGCGCGTCCGCGACCACGCGTACCACTGTTACCCCCGCGACGGACGGATGGGGCGGGCGATCCGCACCGAGCAACACCGGCTCGTGGAATGGAAGCGCCCGGGCGCCGCGCCCGAGACGGCGGAGTTTGAATTGTACGACTATGCGGCCGATCCCGCGGAGCGGCGCAATCTCGCGGCGGCGCAACCAGAGGTCGTGGCGCGGCTGCGCGCGATTCTCGCGCGTCACCCCGAGGCGCGTCCTTCGCTTTCCGCCCCGGGCGGCAAGAAAGCTAAGTGAGGGCGGCGCTGGGGTCAGCCCCAGGCGAAGAGCTGTTGCAGCACGGTCTCGAGATCCTTGCCCGCCTTCCAGCCGCCGCGCCACGGCACCGCAAGGATGCGACTGCGCTGTTGGCGACCAATCGCGGGATCGACTTCTAGGAAGGAAGGTTGGTTCACGGGTAGCCCCGCGGTCTCCGCGGCGGTCAGCGGGGTCCAGGTAAACGGCAATCCGGTCCAGTGGCACTGGATTTCCCAGCCGGCCACGGGCCCGAGGGGCAGCGGCTGACGGACCAGAACTGGGTACCGCTCGATAAAATCAGGCCGGCGGAACGAGGCCACCCGGAAGCGCACGGCGGCAGGCAGACGCGCCAGAAAGTCGCGCGGTTCAGCGACCTTGCCTTCCCGCCACTCCTCGAAGAACCGCACCGGGTCCACCCCGAGCAGGTTCATCCCGTTCCACATCCCGTGCTCATTGCGTCCGCCGAGGCGACGGCGCAGGTACCAGGCGTCAAAGTCCCGCGTCACCGCCAGCCCGATCTCGAAATGGAGGTGGGCCCGGGACGGCGGGATGCGGTAGCCGCCGGAGCTATGCCCCATCACGCCTAGTGTCTGCCCCGCGCGCACCGTGGCGCCGGGCCGCACCTCCGGGGCGATCCGCGCGAGGTGGGCGTAGAGGGTGTAAACCGCCGGCTGCCGCGTCGGATGCTCCAGCACCACGTAGCGGCCGTAGCCACTGTTACCGGCGCTCCCGCTGACGTGCCGCACGACGCCCTCCATCGCGGCGAAGATCGGATCGGTGGCGTTGCCCTGACGGTCGCGGCCCACCGGCTGGATATCGATCCCCTCGTGAAAACGGCTACCCCCGCTCCGCACTCCGCCAAAGCCCCCAGAGGCGGGATCTCCGGAACCGGCGTGTTGGAGCCACTCCGTGGGTGGTCGTCGTTCACGCCAGCCTGGGTGGGGCGTGGGCCAGACGAGTTCGAAACCCGGCCGGCCCGGCGCGGAAGCTCCGCGCGCGCCCGCCCAGGCCGAAAGCGCGCCCAAAAAGACCCTTCGCCTCATCCCTTCCTCCGCAGTTCCCGCTGCAGGAATTCAGTGGTGCGCCGCAGCTTCTCCACGAGGCCCGGCAGCGCCTCGTCGTCCACCTCCACGAAACAGTAAATGATCCCGTCCGCGATCGGCCCATCGATCCGGCGCACGCCGCTCGCCACCCCGTCGAGGAACAGGACGAGGCGCCGGCCTTGGTTTGAACCCGTCATCCGGTATAGGTCGCGCGCGGCGGACGGGGAAACCTGGAACATTAGGCAGCGGCCCAAATCCACCTGGACCAGTTCCACGTTGATGAGGTCTCCCTCGGTGACCACCGGCTGGGGATTGAGCCCCAACCGCACCCCGCTGCGCGGCAGGGTCGCGGGTACACCTTGGCCCTGCTGGTTCTCGAGATGAAAGCGCGCCGTCAACCGCGCCTCGGCCGGCAGCGGCGGGGTCGAGGCGCAGCCGCCGAGGGCCAACGCCAGGGCGAGGAGAAGCAGTAAGGCCCGCGGCATTAGGCGGGCACTCCGGGTTCGAGGGCGGCGATAATCCGCACGGCGAGGGCGTCCGCCAGCAGGCGTCCCCGGGGGGTGAGGCGAAGCGTGTCGGCGGACCGCTGCAACATCCCTTCAGCCTCCAAGGTCGCCAGCTCCGCGTCGAGCGCCAACCACGGTAGCTCGGGGACCCGGCTCCGCCACGGTGCGAGATCCACCCCGGCGTTCATCCGGAGCCCAAAGATGACGGCATCCTCGGCCAGCAGCGCCGGCGTGAGTCGGGTACGTTCGCCAGTCAGGCGCTCCCCTTGGTCGAGGGCGGTCAGCCACGCCTCCAGATCGGCGATGTTGCTGCCGCGCCACTCGCCCTGTTGGGAGGCGGCCGAGGGGCCGAGTCCGATCCACTGTCCCATCCGCCAGGTCGCCACGTTGTGGGCGCAGGCGTGGCCGGGCCGGGCAAAGTTCGAGACCTCGTATTGGGCGTAGCCAGCGTCCGCCAACTGAGCCCAGGTGTCCTCGTACAATCGGGCCTCGAACTCCGGATCCAAGCGCACTCGCCCCTGGGACAGCTTCAGCCACAGGCGGGTGTCTTCCTCGAACGTCAGGCAATAGGTCGAAAGATGATCGGGGCCGAGCTCGACGGCGCGCCGCACGTCCGCCGCCCACTCCTCGGCCGTCTGCCCAGGCAGGGCAAACATCAGGTCGAGGTTCACGCTCGCGAAGCCTGCCCCGTGGATCCACTCCCAGGCGCGTTCGATCTGCGCGAGCGAGTGTCGGCGGCCCAAGGCCTCGAGCAAGGCCGGCTGGAAGCTCTGGACCCCGAGGGAAATGCGCGTCACGCCGCCCTCCCGCAGGACGGCGAGCCGATCGGGGCTCACCGACCCCGGCGCGAGTTCGATGCTCCATTCGCGGGGAGCTCCACCGCAACGGGCGCGGATCACCTCCAGCAATCGGGCGAGGTCGCGGGGGGCCAGCAATCCGGGTGTGCCCCCGCCAATGAAGACGGTGTCGATACGGGCCGGCGTGGGCACCAGTTCCGCCTCCCGGGCCACGCCCGCGAGGTAGCGGCGGATCTGCCCCGCCTCCGGCTGTTCCTGGTAGAAGGCACAGAAGTCGCAGGTGGACGCACAGAACGGGACGTGCACGTAGAGCCCCGTGGCTCGCTCCGGCGATGGCCACTCGGCGGTCGGGAACCTAACCTGGTCCTGCCCTGTCGATGACCCGTTCATGGCTTGCCATTGAAGCCGCCTCTTCCCACCACTCATAGGAAAAAATGCACTCCCTCGTCCGCCCCGTCGCGACCAAGATCCTTGCCTGGCTGGCCTGCGCCGCCGGTCTAGCGCTCCTCAGCGGGTGCGACGCGGTGACGCTCACGGACCTCACGCCCAAATCGATGGCGGAGAACCCGTCCCAGATCTACACCTTCAGCCTCCGCATCGCGAAGCGCACCAGCACCGTGGTCGGGCTGACGCCGAACATCGTGGTCGATGGGAAGAACTTCGAGATGAAGCCCAGCCCGCTCGGCGGCGGCCTGCACGAGTTCGAATACCAGCTGCCCGCCGGCCGCGACCGCTTGGCGTATTACTTCCTCGTGACCTATAACGTGGAGGGCAACGGCGTCCTCACCCCCCGCGAGGCCTACACGCAGGTCGAGACCGTGCAGATCGTGCGCCGTTACGTACTTTCACTGGAAGTTAACCGCGGCCCGGTCGGGGCCCGGATCAGCGTGGTCGGCCGCGGCTTCACCCCGCAGGACGTAATCCAGTTCAATGGTTCGCCCGCCCGCACCGCCTTCGAGTCGCCCAACTCCATCAGTTTCTTTGTCCCGGCACTTGAAGCTAACCGCAACTATCAGGTCGCGGTGGCCAGTGCTGCCGGCACCTCGCCGGTGGGGACCTTCCGGATCGACCCGAGCAGCATCACGGTCTCCCCCTCCGCCCTCACCCTGCGCACCGGGGAGCGCGCCAGCCTGAGCTTCGCGCTGCCCAATCCCGCCCCCGCCGGCGGTACCCTCCTCGATGTCGCCACCGACGTGCCCGAGAGTGTGATTATGCCCGAGGTGATGGTGCCGCAGGGCCAGACGCAGGTCACCGTGAACGTCGAGGGCGGTAAGCCGGGTTCCGGCAAGCTCTACCTCAAGGGCTACGGCTCCGGTGAGGTGACCGTGCCCGTGACGGTTAGCCCCCGTTGACCGGCCCCGGATCCAAGGCGATGACCACCGGCCGGTGGTCGCTCGCCTGCCGCACGTCCGGACCGTCTACAATCACGCCTGGTCCCGCAATCCACGGGGCCGTGGCGGGAGAGTACAGGATTAGGTCCACGCGAGTGTAGGTTTCACCACGACGGTAATGATGCGTCCACGAGTCGCCCCGGTCATCGGTGGCGGGCGCGAGGCGGAGCAGTTCGGTGCGGCCGCGCCGCCGGAGGGTCTGCACGGCGGGCCCGGCCGGGGCCTCGTTGCAGTCGCCCAACAGCAGGAAACGGGCGCCCCGGGGATCGGGGAAGCGCTCCCGCAAGCGGGCCCGCACTGCCCCGGCCTCCGCCCGCCGGAGCGCGTCCGCCCGAGGATCGCGCGGGTCGTCGGACAAGGGGCTCTTCAGGTGCAGGACGACGAGGGTGATCTCGCCGCCCGGAGTGGAGAGGGTTGCTTCCAATAGCCCCCGGCGCAGGCGCGTCGGTTGGCCGAGGTAGGGAAACTCGAGGTCGAGGTGGGTTTGCACCGCGTGGAGGGGACGGCGCGACAGCAGGGCGTTGCGGCGAGGTTCGCCGTCCCCGGCGATGGCGCGATACGGGTAATGCAGGCCTTCCCGCGCCAGGTCTCGCGCCAGTTCCTCCAGGTACGCGGGCGGACCCATTTCCTGAAGGGCCAGCACATCGGCATCGAGACGGTGTAATGCTGCCCGCAGGGCGGCCTTTTCGGCCTCCGGCTTGGGGTAATCGGAGCGGTAGCCCGCGGCGGTCACGCGGCCGGTCGGCCCGTAGTTGGCGACGTTCCACGTCGCGATCCGCAGGGGATCCCCGGCCAACTCGGCCGCGGACAACAGCAGTGAGAGGATCGCGGCCGTCCGACCGCGACCAGTCCGGGGAGCCTGCCTCGAGTTCACCCCTTGGCGGGCGCCGCCAGCAGCGCCCGCTCCCGCTCCACCAGCGCGGGGTGTGAGTAGTGAAACCCGCTGTACCAGGGGTGCGGGGTGAGATTGGTGAGGTTCTTCTGCGCCAGCTTCCGGAGCGCGGCAATCATCGGAGCCGGGCCGCCGATGGCGTCCCGCGCGAAGGCATCCGCCTCGTACTCGTGGCGGCGTGACAGCAGGTTGCTGAGCGGGGAAAACCAAAAGGTGACAGCGCCGCTCAGCAGGCCGAAGAGCAGGAACGAGGGGGCGAGCTGGGCGGGCGGGAACCCGAAGGCAGGATTGAACCAGGAGCTGTTCGCCAACCAGGCGATGGCCCCAAAGGCCGCGAGCATCATCAGGGCGGACACCGCAATCAGCTTCGGGATATGTCCTCGGCGATAATGGCCGATCTCGTGGGCCAACACGGCCTCCAGTTCCTCCGGGGTCAACTGGGCGACGAGGGTATCGAACAGCACGATCCGGCGGAAGCGGCCGAAGCCCGTGAAGTACGCGTTCGAGTGGCCGGAGCGCTTGGAGCCGTCGATCACCTCGATCGCCCGCGCGTGGAAGCCCGTGCGGTCGCCGAGCGCCAGCAGGCGGTCCCGCAACGGCCCTTCCGGCAACGGGGTGAGCTTGTTGAACAGCGGGAGGATGAGCTTGGGATACAGGATGAGCATCAGCAGTTGGAACCCGAAGAGGAGGGCGAAGCCCCAGAGCCACCACGCAGCGCCAACCCAGCGCACCAGCGAGAGCAGCGCCCACAGTAGCGGGAACCCCAGCAGGAACATCAGCGCCGTACCCTTCAACTTGTCCGTCACCCACAATCGCGGGGTCGACTGGTTGAAGCCGAAGCGCTGCTCGAGCCGGAACTGTTCCCACCATTCGAACGGGAGGGAAGGGATCGCCAGCAGCACGCCCGCCAGCAAAACAAACAGGGCGTGGTTCCAAGTGGAGTCCGGCCCGCCCCAAACCGCCGTTTCATTGAACAGCAGGGGCAGGATCCCGCTGAGCAGGGCGAGGGCCAACACCAAGGTATCGAACACCTCCGCCAGCACCCCAAAGCGGGAGCGGGCCAGGGTGTAATCCACTGCCCGACGGTAGGTGGCGGCGTCCATCGTGGCCGCCACGGCCGGCGGGGCGCTCGTGGCGTGCCGGCGCACCTCCGCGCGATTGAGAGCGGACAGCACGAGGGAGGCGGCGAGGCGGAGGGCGAGCAGACCGAGGGCGAGCCAGAGGACGGAAACCATCGAACCACGAGAAGCAATGGCGCCCACGTCGCGAGCCGAAAGATGATTTGAAATGCCGCGGTCCGGCTCCATCGTGCCGCCGTGGAAAGCTCTTCCGTCCAACCTTCGTTCGAGGATGCCCTCACCCGGCTCGAGGCCATTGTAGAGTCGATGGAGGCGGGCGATGTCCCCCTCGCCGACCTAATCGCACGTTTCGAGCAGGGCACGCAGCTGCTCAAGGTGTGTGAGGGTCGGCTCCAAGAGGCCGAGCTCCGCATCGAGCAGCTTCGCCGGCAGAAGGACGGGGCCCTCACGACCGAGCGTTTTGAACCCGCCCGCGAGGCCTGAGCCGATGCCGCACCGCACTTCCCCCTCCCCTGCGCCGGCTGGCCCCCGCCTGCTCGACGCGATCCAAGGCCCCGCGGACGTCAAGGCCCTCGCCCCCGCGCAACTGCCACAACTGGCGCAGGAGATCCGCGAGGAACTGATTGCCGTGACCGCCCGCAACGGCGGCCACATCGGGCCCAACCTCGGGGTGGTCGAGCTTACCGTGGCGTTGCACCGGGTCTTCGACAGCCCGCGGGACGCCTTTGTGTTCGACGTGGCCCACCAAGGCTACGTGCACAAGCTGTTGACTGGCCGTGGCGGGGACTTTTTCCGTCGCCTCCGCCAGAGCGGCGGGGCGAGCGGCTTCCTCACCCGGGGCGAGAGCCCCCACGACGCCTTCGGGGCGGGCCACGCGGGCACCGCCCTTTCCGCGGCCCTCGGGATGGCGACCGCCCGCGACCTGCGCGGCAGCGCGGAGCACGTCGTGGCCGTCTGCGGCGACGCGGCCTTCACCTGCGGGGTGACCCTCGAGGCCCTCAACAACGTGGTCAGCGCCACGCAGCGACTGATCGTTATCCTCAATGACAACGAGTGGTCCATCGCGCGCAACGTCGGCGCCATTTCCCGCTACCTGAACCGGCTCAGCACGAATCCCACCTATAATCGGATCCACCACGACGTGGAGGCCTTCTTCAAGAGCTTCCCGGCGGGCGTGGAGATGAACCGAGTCTATACCAAGTGGAAGCGGGAGACGAAGGACTTCTTCGTGGAGTCCTCGCTGTTCGAGAAGTTCGGCCTGCGCTACCTCGGTCCGGTAGACGGCCACGATCTGGAGGCCCTGGCCAAGAACCTGGAGTTCGCCAAGCACTGCGACGTGCCGGTGCTGGTGCACGTCCTGACCAAGAAGGGTCGCGGCCTGCCCGCGGCGGTTGAGCATCCGGAGCGTTTCCACGGGGCGTCGCCCTTCGATCCCCTAACCGGTGAGGGCCGTAAGGCCGCGACCGGCACCCCGCCGAATTACCAAGACGTGCTGGGCCAAGCCCTCACCCGCTTTGCGCAAGCGGACCGGAACGTCGTCGGCATCACCGCCGCGATGCCCAGCGGCACTGGTTTATCGCACTTGGCCACTACCGTGCCCAAACAGTTCTTCGATGTGGGCATCGCTGAGGAGCACGCCGTGCTGTTCGCGGCTGGCCTCGCCACCAAAGGCATCCGCCCGGTCTGCGCCATCTATTCGACCTTCCTCCAGCGAGCGTACGATCAGGTGATCCACGACGTCGCCCTGCAGAACCTGCCGGTCACCTTCTGTATGGACCGGGCCGGGCTTTCCCCGGCTGACGGCCCCACCCACCACGGCCTGTTCGACCTGTCGTACCTGCGGTGCGTGCCGAACCTGACGGTGATGCAGCCGAAGGACGA
>NEUZ01000094.1 GCA_002304435.1 Opitutia bacterium Tous-C8FEB
GAGGTCCGCCCCGCGGCCCAGCGGGCGGAGCGCGCCCTGCAGCAGCAGGCACAGGTGGAGGCCCATCTTGCCCCCGGCCCCGAGCACGAGCACCCGTCCTGGCACGCTGGCGAGCACGCCCGCGAGTTCCGGCGCCGGCGCCCCGAGGAAGGCATCGGCGTCCTCCGGGGCGCAGGGCAGCTCGAGCGCGTGGGACATCGCGGCCAGCCTCGGCCCCACGTTCGGCGTCGCACAAGGGCAAATTTTCCCGCAGGGTACGGGGAATGTCCCGCCCTCCCGCCTCCCTCCCTGCGTTGCTCGCCGAGATGGTCGCCGTGCCGAGCGTGAATCCCGGTGGTGACCCGGGTGGCAGCGAACCGGGCGAGGCCCGCTTCGGGGCCTGGATGGCCGATCACCTGCGGGGGCTGGGCGCCGCCGTGGAAATCCGCGACCTCGCGCCCGGCCGGCCCAACGTGATCGGGGTCTTCGAACCCGCCCGCCGGGCCCGCGCCACGGTCGTATTCGCGCCGCACCTCGACACGGTGGGCGTCGCCGGGATGACGGTCCCGCCCTTCCGCCTCACGCCCCGCGCCGGGCGCCTCCACGGGCGCGGCGCCTGCGACACCAAGGGACCGACGGCCGCCCTGCTCTGGGCGCTGCGGCGCTGGACCCGCGGCGGACCGGGCCGGGCCGGCTCCGACGTGCGCTGGATCGTCGCCGCGACCGCGGGCGAGGAAGAGGGGAGCGCGGGGGCGGCGTCCCTGGTCCGGTCCGGTTTCCAGGCTGATTTTGGGGTCGCGCTCGAGCCCACCTCCCTGCGGGTCGTGCACGCCGCGAAGGGCATCTTGCGCCTTTGGCTGGAAACGCCCGGCCGCGCCTGCCACGGGGCCCAGCCGTGGCGGGGCGACAACGCGGTCTACCGCGCCCTGCCGCTCGCGACCGCGCTGCGCGACGAGCTGGCGCCCGCGTTCCTCGCCCGCCGCCACCCGGTCCTCGGCCCGGCCAGCCTCAACCTCGGGGTGTTCCAGGGCGGTCGCGACCTCAACATCGTGCCGGACCGCTGCCGCCTCGGCCTCGACCTTCGCCTCCATCCAGGTCTGCCCGCGGCGGAGGCGCTCGGCCTGGTGCGGGAACTCTGCCGCCGCCACGCCCCGCGGACGCGCGTCCGGATCCACCGCGAGGGACCGGCGTTCGTGACGCCCCGCACTGACCCTTGGGCGCGGGCGCTGCGCCGGGCTGGCGCCGGCTGGGCGCGGGCGGACTGGTTCTGCGATGCGAACGTCCTCGCCGCCGCGGGCATCCCCTCGGTGGCCTTCGGCCCGGGCACCATCGCGCGCGCCCACACCAAGGACGAGTACATCACGCGGTCCGACCTCGCTGCCGGGGCAGCCGCCTTCGGACGCTTCCTGACCGGGGGCTGACCCTCCCTACTGCGCCCACGGGCGCCTTCCGTCGTGCAAAATTCCCCGGTCCGGCTAAGGTCGCGGCGATGCGCATCGCGGTGATCGCCGACACCCACGACCGTTACGCCCCGGACCTGCCCGCCCGGCTGCGGGGCGCCGACGAGATCTGGCACCTCGGGGATGTCTGTGATCCGGAGACGCTCGCGGAGTTCGCGGCGCTCGGCCCGCCGCTGCGCGTCGTGCTGGGCAACAACGACGAGCACCCCTGGCCCGCGCGCCTCGACCTCGACCCGCACGGCTGGCGCTGCCATCTGGTGCACATCCCGCCGCGCCGCGCTCCGGTCGGTGCCCGCGTGGTCCTGCACGGGCACACCCACGTCCCGCGCGACGAGCACGACGCCGCGGGCGTCCGCTGGCTCAACCCGGGCTGCATCAGCCGGGCCAACCGCGGCGCACCGGCGAGCTTCGGCTGGCTCGAGATCCCCGGCCCCGCCGAGCTGCGCTGGCGGCTCGAACTCCTCTAGGCGATGCAACGCCGGCACTGGCCCAACCTCATCTCGGCGACGCGCCTCGCCCTGATGCCGGCCGTGCTAGGGGCGGCGGTCGCGGGCGAACGAGCAATCTTCGTGGGCCTGATCGCCTTCTCGCTCCTGACCGACGCGGTCGACGGCACCCTCGCCCGGCGGCTCGGGGCGGAAAGCGAGTTCGGCCGCAAGCTCGATAGCGCAGCGGACTACGTGACCCTCTTCGCCGGCACGACCGGCATCGCCCTGCTCTGGCCGGAGGTCGTGCGCCGCGAACTGCCCTGGATCGTCACCGGCGTGGCGGCCTTCATTGCGGTGATCGTGCTCGGCCTCATCCGGCTCGGTCGGGCGCCCTGTTACCATACTTGGGCCTCGAAGGTCGGGGCCTTCCTCTGCCCGTTCACCCTCATCCCCCTGCTCAGTGGTGGCCCCGCGTGGCCCTTCCACGCCGTGATCCTGTGGCTGGTGGCGACGGGGATCGAGGAGGTCGCGATCCTCCTGGCGCTCCCCCGGCACGTGGGGGAAATGCCGACCCTCTGGCACGCTTGGCGGCGCCGGCGCGCGGGAACAGGCGGCCACATCGCGCTGGATTCGCGCGGGCCGATCCGTTGACTCGCCGCGTTGAGCCAGCAGCAGCAGGACTTATTCGGCCTCTTCGCGCCGCAACCCGGGGTGCACCACGCGCCCCCGGGCGCGGCCCGCGCGGCGCCCGCTCCGGATCCCGCGGCGGCGGACGAGATCGTCTTTGAACGCAGCGCCCGGGCCAGCCGCTACCGCCTCACGCTCCGCCGCGACGGCGTGGCGGTGGCCACAATCCCCGCGAGCGGCAGCGAGCGCGAGGCGCGCCGGTTCGTGGCGGCGCACCGCGAATGGCTCGAACGCGCCCGGGCCCGTCAGCGCCAGCGACCCCGCGGGGCGGAGGTCTGGACGATCGGCACGCGCGTGCTCTGGCGCGGCGCGCTGGAGGAGGTGCGGGTCGCCGTCTCCGGGGAACGCCCGCAGGTCTGCCTCGCGGGGGATGTCTTCCGCGTGCCGCGGCTGGAGGGCGACCTGCGGCCAACCCTCGAGGCGCACTTCATCCGCCGCGCCCGGATCGAGTTGCCCGCCCGCACCTGGGAGCTCGCCGCCCTCGCCGGCGTCGAGGTGCGCGAGGTCTCCGTGCGCAACCAGCGCGCCCGCTGGGGCTCCTGCTCGGCCACCGGCGGCATCTCGCTGAACTGGCGCCTCGTGCAGACGCCCGAGTCGGTCCGCGACTACATCATCCACCACGAGCTGATGCACCGCCGTGAGATGAATCACTCCGCCCGCTTCTGGGCGCGCGTCGAGGAGGTCTGCCCCGGCTGGCGCGAGGCGGAACACTGGCTCCACCGCAACGGCTCCCTCGTCGGCCTGTGAGCCGGTCCGGGCCGGCCGTTTCGGCCGCCGGACTCAGCGCCAGTCGACGAGCTCGACCTCGAAGATCAGGGTCGCCTTGGGTGGAATCTTGGGCGGCCGCCCCTTCTCGCCGTAGGCGAGCCAGTACGGCACGATCAAGGTGCGCTTCTCGCCCTTGCGCATCGTGAGGAACGCCTCGTCCCACCCGCGGATCACGGAGCCGGTGCCGACGCGGAAGGTGAACGGCGCCCCGCGCTTGCGGGAGTCGTCGAACGGCGTGCCGTCCAGCAGCCGCCCCTCGTAGTGCGCAAGGACCTCGCCGCCGAGCGGGGGTGTCGCGACGCCGGTGCCGGGCGCGCGCTCCACCCAGCGCAACCCCGAGGGCCGGCGCACCGCGGTGCCGAATCGCTGCGCCAGCATCAGCTCGTCCTCCGCGCTGAACTGTGGATTGCGGCGGTCGATCGCCTCCCGCATCGCGCTGTTGATCGGCCGGTCCCGCGGGTCGTTGCGCGAGGCGATGCCAGTGCGGCTCACCACCGCCACCGTCACGAGGACAACGCCGAGGATCAGAAGGAAGTACACGCTACGCATCGGGCGAAGGGAGGTCGGGGAGCGCGCTTTGGCAAACCTCAGCGCGGCGCCAGGCGGCGGATCAGCCCGTCGAGGATGGCATCGGCCTGGAGTTTGACGCGCTGGCCCGGGGGCGGGGCGGGGGTGCCGGGCTTGGCGGCCGCCGCCCGCACCTGTTCCGCCAACTCCTCCGTGGCGCGCGCCTTGGCGGCCGCGAGAAAGGCTTCCTTCGCCTCGTGCATCGACCCGTCCGCGGTCAGTTCCGCCGCGGTGCCGGTCCGGCCCGCAAAGCGTCCAACGAGCGCGTCGCCGACCCACACCCGCCACTCGTCGTCGTCCGCGAAGTACACCGCCAGCGCGCCGTCCCGCGCCGTGCCCAGCTGCTCGGCGAGGCCGCGCATAAAGGCGCCGGGGGCCGCGTCCTCGGCCGGGGTGGGGGACCGCGCGCGGAACCGGGCCGCGATCCTGAGGCCCAGCGTGCGCTCGACGTTGGCCAGCTTGTGGTTGAAGGCCCGCGCCCGCGGGGGCTCCGCCGGCAGGACCCCATCAGGATCGTGGCAAAACGCCTCCGGCCCGGGCTCCGCCGGACCGGCGTAGGCCTTCGCGGCCGCGTTCAGGGCCCGCCAAGCCTCGTCGTCGGCCCGGAAGGCCGCGGCCGCCGCCCCTTGGCGGTGGATCGCGACCGTCATCTTGTCCCCGCGCTCGATGCGCGGCAGCACGTCGAGGCCCCGCACCACCCGGCCGAAGACGCCGTGCAGGAAGTCGAGGCGCGGGACGGCCCGCAGGGTCAGGAAAAACTGGGAGCCGTTGGTGTCCGGCCCCTTGTTGGCCATCGAGAGCACCCCCGCCCCGTCGTGGCCCAGCGCGGTCGAGAACTCATCGACAAACGAGTACCCGGGCCCGCCGTCGCCCGTGCCAGTGGGGTCGCCCCCTTGCACCACGAAGTCCGGGACCACCCGGTGGAAGGTCAGGCCGTCGAAGTAAGGCTTACGCGGCGCCGGCCCGAGGCTGCCCTCGGCCAGGCCCACGAAGCTCGCGACGGTCCGCGGTGCCGTCCGGAAGTGAAGTTCGCAGACGATCGTCCCCCGCGGGGTGCCGATCGCCGCGTACAGGCCGTCGGGCAACCCCTCGACCGGCGCGGGCGCCGCCGCGGCCCGGAGCCCCACCGTCAGCGGCAGCAGCAGCAGGAGAAAACGGCGCCGGCGAAGCACGGGAGCGGCCGGATCAGGGCAGGAACGTGCAGATGTACTCGCAGAGGCCGGAGCCCACCGCGATGGTGAAGCCGCTCTGCGCCGGCACGTCGAAGGACGATCCGGCCCCGTAAGTGCGGGTCGTAGTCGCATCCTTCATCGTCACGGTGCACTCGCCCGCGACGATCTCCATCCGCTCTGCCGCGGCGGTGCCGAAGTAGTACGAGCCGGGCCGGATCAACCCGAGGGTCTTCCGGACGCCGCCCGCCAGGAGGACGGTGTGGCTGACGACGTTCCCGTCGAAATAGACGTTGGCCTTGGTGTGGACGGTGGCGCCGTCGAACTGGGTGGGCAGCGAGGACATCGCCTGTGGGATGCCGCGCGCCGGCGGGCGAGGCAAGCGCGCGCTGCGCTTGCGGCCCGGCCACCCGGCCGCACGGTGGCGGCGATGCCTCGCCTTGGCCCGCTCCTGCTGCTCCCGGTCCTCGCCCTCCTGCCGCTTCCGGCGGCGGAACCGCTGATGAGTGCGGCTCCGGCCGCGGGGAAGCCGCGGTTCGTCGACCCCTGGGCGCTCGACTTTGCCGCCTTGTTGCCACCCCCGCCTGCCCCGGACTC
This sequence comes from Opitutia bacterium Tous-C8FEB, assembly GCA_002304435.1. GTDB lineage: Bacteria > Verrucomicrobiota > Verrucomicrobiia > Opitutales > Opitutaceae > ER46. The sequence continues at coordinate 5,656 of NEUZ01000094.1, forward strand.
GGCGGCTGGCCGCGCGGATCTGGCCGCGGTACTGGCGGCGCAGGCGGCCCGCACCCCCGCCGACCTCGCCTGGGCGGAGACGGTGGACCGGGATCACGTCTTCAATCTCGCCCCGGAGCTCGGCCCTTGGTTCCAAGCCTCGCGCCTGCCCCGCACGGAGGCTTTTTTCCGCGAGCTGACCCGCGAGATCCGGGCCTTTGAGCGCGCGGCCAAGGTGGCCCACCCCCGGGAACGTCCGTGGACGGTCGATGCGCGGGTGCGACCGTGTGTCCCCTTGCCCGCCAGCGGTTCCTACCCCAGCGGCACGGCCCTGCAGGCTGGAGTCTGGGCCGAGCTCCTCGCCGAGGCCTTCCCGGCCGCCGCGGAGGCCTTAAGGGCGCGGGCGCGGCGGGCGGGCGAGGCCCGGGTGCTGGCGGGCGTGCATTTTCCCTCCGATGTGGCGGCGGGCGCGGCCCTCGTGCCCCCCTTCCTGACGGCGTGCCGCCAAGCGCCCGAATTCAGCGTGGAATGGGCCGCCGTCCGGGCGGAACTGGCCGCCGCCGCCCCGCCTCACCCCTGATCCGCCGCCAGCTGCAGGTGATTGCCAAGTGGCTAGGGGCGGGTTTTTTGCTTTCGCCACGCCCCCAGTCGGCATAGCTAAGGAGTTGCCCTCAACCGTAGCCTTTCCGGCCTCAAGGGGGGACCGTTCCTTTCGTACCATGCAAAACCCGACCCGAAACCCCCTCCGCGCGCTGTGGCTTGCCCTCGGCGCGGCCGGCCTCCTCGCGCCGGCCTCGGCCCAGCAGGCCCCCGCCGCCCCGGCCACCCGTCCTCCGGCCGCCACCGACGAGGCGGTCCTGCTCTCGCCCTTCACCGTCTCCTCCGAGGCGGACCGGGGCTACCAGGCCCTCAACACCCTCTCGGGCACCCGCCTCAACTCGAAGCTCGAGGACCTCGGCGCCTCCATCACGGTCGTCACCAAGCAGCAGATGCAGGACCTGGCGGTGGTCGACCTGAACGACATATTCCTCTACGAGGCGAACACCGAGGGCACTGGCAACTACACCCAGTTCACGCCCAACCGTAACGGCGGCATCATCGACGGTACCGCCAACGACCCCGCCACCGCCAACCGCATCCGCGGCGTCGGCAGCCCCATCAGCGGCAGCGGCGTCAACATCGCCCTCGGTAACTTCTCGAGCAACAACAAGATCCCGGTCGACCCGTATAACCTCGATGCGGTGGAAATCTCCCGCGGCCCCAACTCCAACCTCTTCGGCCTCGGCGCCGCCGCCGGCACGATCAACCTCGTCCCCTCCAAGGCCAACCTCACCCGCGTCAGCTCCAGCACTTCGGTGCGGTTCGACGACCGGGGGGGCCACCGGCTGACGTTCGACTTCAACCGGCCCCTGATCAACGACAAGCTCGCCGTCCGCTTCGCCGCGGTCGACGAGTCCAAGGGCTTCACCCGTAAGCCCGCCGAGGAGAAGATCCGCCGCTACTTCGGCGCCATCCAGATCCGTCCCTTCCGGCAGACGGTCATCAACGCCTCCTTCGAGAAGTACGATAACTTCTACCGCCGCCCCAACTCGGTCACCCCGCGTGACACCATCACCGAATGGGCCGCCTCGGGCCGGCCGTCCTTCGACCCGGTTACGCAGCTCGTCTCCTATGCCGGCGGCCGCACGGCTGGGCCTTTCCCGGTCGCGGGGGAGAATGCGAATCTGCCGCCGGGCCTGATGGCCGGCATCAACTATGGCCGCCTCGTGGCCTTCATCGACGGGAACGGCCTGCAGGGCATCAATACGACCCGCATCGCCAACCCGATCACGAGTGGCGTGCCCTCGCCTTACACGAACAACAGCAATATTCGTTACCTGCAGACCGGCACGGACATTATGCGCCGGAAGGCCAACCCGTACCCGCTGTTCTTTGCCCCCTCGGTGACGGATAAGTCGATCTACGACTGGTCGAACACCAATTTCGTCGCGGCAAATTTCGGCGAGGACACGGCCTCCACCCTGCGCGTCGAAGGCGAACAGGTTATCCTTAACACCGCCTCGCACCTGGTGGCCGCCCGCGCCGGCTTGATGTACCAGAAGTTCGCCCGCTTCAGCCGCAGTATGATCGATAACACGGACACCGTGGTCTACCTCGATGTGAACTCGCGCCTGCTGGACGGCCGCGCCAACCCGAACTACCTCCGCCCCTTCGTCGAGGCGGTGGGCCCCTTCGATAACCGTCGCCCCGAGGTCTACGACACGCAGAACGCTGATCTCGCCTACCAGTTCACGCCGCAGGGCCTCCCTCGCTGGCTCTCCTGGGTCGGCACCCAGCGCGTTGCCGCCCACGCCGAGGTCAACCGCAACTCCAGCGCCACCTACACCTACGGTTACTGGCCCGAGAGCGACTATCCCTGGGTCAACCGCGCCAACCGTGTGGCGGTCAATCAGCTTGGCCTGCGTTACTACTTGGGCGACAATCAGGGCCAGAACGTCGACTACGGCCCGAACACGCGGAGCGACTTCGCCGGCACGCAAAACCTGACTTGGTTCAACAATCTCACGGGCCGTTTCGTCACGGAGCCCATCCAGTTCGGTAATCTCTCTCGCGCCAGCACCACGCGCAGTCGCAACGAGCTGCGCACGCTCAGCCTCACCGCCCAGAGCTATTTCCTGCGCGATCGCCTGATCACCACCGTGGGCCTCCGCCGCGACCGCCGCCGCGAGCGCACCTCCGGCCAGGCCGCCGTCAACCCCGCCACCGGCCTCGTCTCCTACGCCAACAACGCCGTGTGGGGCCCCTGGACGGATGACGCCACCGGTCCCCTCGGGGCCGCGACCCGCGCCTCGCAGCGCGGCGACACCAAGACCTACGGCGCCGTACTGCGCCCGTTGCCCTGGTTCAACCTGTACTATAACCGTTCCGACAGCTTCTTCCCGCAGGTCGTCCGTTATGCGATGGACCTCCAAGGCGTGATCCCGAACGCCAAGGGCGAGGGCAAGGACTACGGCGTGATGTTCACGGCGCTGCAGGGCAAGCTGAGCGTGAAGCTCAACCGCTACGAGGTCGCCGAGCTCGGCAGCCGCGCGGGCGAGGTGGGCACGATCGGCAACCGCACCTTCCGTCTCGAAGGCCGCCCCGAGAACAACGGTATCCGTGACGCCAACGGCTTCTACCCGTGGGCGCTCGCGCTCTCCAACCGCCGCTTCGCCGCGCAGGGCATCACCCCGACCGCCGCGCAGTCCGCCGCCGCCACCGCCCGCATTATGGGTGTGACCGACGACTGGATGGCCACGTTCCTCGCCGCCGGTAACGGCCAGCCGCAGACCAACGGCCTGTCGGACGTCGAGTCCAAGGGCTACGAGGTGGAGGCGACCTACAACCCGACCAAGAACTGGCGGATCAAGTTCACCGGCGCCCAGCAGGTCGCGATCGACGCGCGTATCGGCTCCGAGCAGTTCGAGTACTGGCAGTCCCGCCTGCCGGTCTGGACTACCGCCAAGGACGATGAGGGTCGCCTCTGGTGGAACACCATCCCGGCGCTCGGGGGCGACGCCCCGGAGACGGCCTATTACAACGGCCTGCTCTCGCCGTACCTGTTCTCGGTGGCGAATGCCGGCAAACCCCGCACGCAGGTTCGCAAGTACCGCTGGAGCACGGTGACGAACTACACCTTCACCGAGGGGATGATGCGCAACTTCAGCATCGGTGGCGCGGTCCGCTGGGAGGACAAGGGTTCGATTGGCTTCTTCGGCAAGGCGCCGTCGCAGTTGCCGGGCAACTTCCGCGGCGTGGTGCTGGAGCTCGATCCCGCCAAGCCCATCTGGGACGCTGCGCGCTTCTACTATGACGTCTCGTTCGGCTACCGGATGCGGTTCTTGTCGGACAAGGTGCGCGCGAACGTGCAGCTGAACATCCGCGACGTGTTCGAGAACGGCCGGCTCCAGCCGGTGGCGGCGAACCCGGATGGTTCGATCTACGCCTGGCGCATCGTGGACCCGCGCAAGTTCATCTTCACGGTCGGATTCGACCTCTAAGCCGGCACGATTCAATTGGAGGCGGAGCAGCGGGGTGAGATGGCGAGCGCATTTCAGCGGCGAAAGACCGAGGAATACCCGGAGGGTATTGCGACGGGAGAGAGCCACTGAAAGGTGCCGGCAGGTCACTTCGATGCGACCCGATCAATTGAATCGTCCCGGCTAAGGTCTGGAGTCCGCGCCCTTCCCGGCGCGCCCCTTCGCGGGCGCGCCTTTTTTTCGCCCCGCCGGTCCGGGTGCCCCGCCCGCGACTTGCCTCCAGTGTGCCTCCAGTGTGCTTACAGTGTGCCTCCAGTCCTCCCCGGGACGAAAATCACGGCTCGAACCGCCGCAGCTCGGTGTAGCCGGGGCGCGCCGCCCCGGTCGGCGGGAAAGAACCCCGGGCCGCCACGCTTGGCCGCACCTTGGAGCGGCGACCCCGTGCCGCCCCGCGCCTTGACCTTCCACGCTGCGACGCAATGGTCTATATCATGCCTACCGCCAAGGTTTTCGCCAATGGCCGCTCGCAGGCCATCC
>NEUZ01000095.1 GCA_002304435.1 Opitutia bacterium Tous-C8FEB
CGGGTCGGGCGTCTTGGCGCGCGCGGCGGACTCGACCTCGCTGGAAACCTTCAGGTGGCAGCCCCCGCACTTGCCGCCGTGGATGGCGACCACGACCGGCATCTGCCGCGCCGCGACGCGGTCGTAGGCGCGCAACCGGAGCGGCTCGACGCCCGCCCGCGCACCCGCCACCGCCTCCTCGGCGCCGCGCAGCTCCGCGGTCAAAGCCGTGGCCCGCTGCCGGAGCACGCCCAGGCGGGCCTCGTGGCCGGCAATGTTGGCCTGCAGCACGGCGGCCGCCGCCTCGAACCGCTTCCGGGCCTCGTCGATCGCGAACATCACGCCCAGTTCCTGCTCCTCCAGGCGCCCGATGGCCTCTTGGGTGGCCGCGATCTGCTGCCCCATCGCCTGGTATTCGTCGTTCTTGCGGATCGAAAGCTGCTGCGTCCGGTACTGCGCCACCTTGCCCTCGGTGCTGCTGATCTCGATTTCCAGCAACTTCTTGCGTGATTCTAGCTCCTTGAGCTCCCCGCGGGCCGCCTCGATGGCCGCCTTTTCCGCCGCGACCTGGCGCTCGACGCGGGCCTGGTCCTCGGGGACGGCCCGGAGCTGGGCGGCGAGCGATCGTTGGTGCAGGTCGCGATCCTGAAGCACCAACAGGGCCTGCAACACGGGGGAAAGCATTGCCCGGGACCGTGGGACGCGCGCCGGAGCGGGTCAACGCTTGTCTCCCACGGTAGGGTGGGGCGCCGGGGCTGGGCGGGAGTCGGACGCAGGCGGGTCCGAAGCGCCGATGGCTACCCCGGTAGGGGCTCGGCCACCCCAACCCCGTAAAAGCGACGGAAAAGGCCCTCGCGAGCCCCTTTTTCCCCGAGAAAACCCTCGCCTCCTGCGCCGCCCGCGCCGAGATTTTCCTATTAACCCTTTGCGCCACCCACGATGACCGACCAGCCCGCCGCCAGCCCCGTTCCGGACACCCCCGCCGGCGATGCCTACGACGCCTCCAAACTCGGCAAACTCGAGGGCCTGGAAGCCGTCCGCAAGAAGCCCGGGATGTACATCGGCGGCACCGACGAGCGCGCGCTGCACCACTGCGTCTCCGAGGTGCTCGACAACTCGGTGGACGAACACTTGGCCGGCCATTGCACCCGCATCGAGGTGGCGATCCACGTGGATGGCTCGATCAGCATCCGCGACAACGGCCGCGGCATCCCGGTGGACATCCACCCGCAGTACAAGATTCCCGGCGTCGAGATGGTGCTCACGACGCTGCACTCCGGCGGTAAGTACGGCCAAGGCGGCTACAAGTTCTCGGGGGGCACCCACGGCGTCGGCGCGAAGTGCGTGAACGCCGTCTCCGAATGGTTCGAGGTGGAGGTGTCGCGCGGCGGACAAGTCCACCACATGAAGTTCGAGCGCGGGCGGACGGTGAAGAAGCTGGACGTCATCGGGAAGGCCAAGGGCACGGGCACGCTGATCACCTTCAAGCCCGACGCGGAGATCTTCCGCGAGACGACCGTCTTCCAGACCCCGCGGATCGCCCAGCGCCTGCGCGAACTGGCGTTCCTCAACTCCGGCCTCGAGATCGTCTTCATCGATGAGCGGCCGGCCGACCCGAAGCCGGAGAACTACCTGTACAAGGACGGCGTCGAGGAGTTCGTGCGCCAGCTCAACCAAGGCAAGGCGCCCCTGCACCCCAAGCCGGTTGCGATCCGCCGCGAGCAGCGCGTGCGGCTAGACGATAAGGACGCCGAAGTGCACGTCGAGGTCGTCTTCCAGTACAATGATTCCTACAGCGACCAAGTCCTCTGCTACACCAACACCATCCATAACCCGGATGGCGGCACGCACCTCTCCGGCTTCCGCAGCGCGCTGACCCGCGCGATCAACCAGTTCGCCAAGTCCAACAACCTGCTCAAGGACAAGGATCCGCAGATCACGGGGGATGACGTGCGCGAGGGGCTGGCGGCCGTGATCTCGATCAAGCACAGCGACCCAAAGTTCGAGTCGCAGACCAAGGTAAAGCTGCTCTCGCCCGAGGTGGAAAGCATCGTGGGCTCCGCCTGCTACGAGGGGCTGATGATGGGGTTCGAGACCAACCCCTCGATGGCCAAGCGGATCATCGACAAGGCCCTCAACGCCGCCCGCGCCCGCGAAGCCGCGCGCAAGGCCCGCGAGACCGTCCGCAAGGGCGCCCTCTCCGGCGGCGGCCTCCCCGGGAAGCTCGCCGACTGCTCGGAACGGGACCCCGCGATGACCGAGCTGTACATCGTCGAGGGCGACTCCGCCGGCGGCTCCGCCAAGCAGGGCCGCGACCGCCGTTTCCAAGCCATTTTGCCCCTGCGCGGCAAACTCATCAACACGGAGAAGGCCCGCCTCGACAAGGTGCTCTCCAACGAGGAAATCCGCACCCTGATCACCGCGGTCGGCACCGGCATCGGCGAGGGCGACGAGGCCGTCGGTGGGTTCAACGCCGACAAGGCCCGTTACCACAAGGTCATCATTATGACCGACGCCGACGTGGACGGCTCCCACATTCGCACCCTGCTGCTAACCTTCCTCTATCGGCAGATGAAGGGGCTGATCGACCGCGGCTTCGTCTACATCGCCCAGCCGCCCCTGTATAAGATCAAGCGCAAGAAGCGGGAGCAGTACGTCGATAATGACGAGCAGCTGAACCGCATTTTGCTCGAGCTCGGCTCGGAGGACGTGCTCCTGACCCGCCTCCGCGACGGGCACGTCTTCACGCCAGCCGCCGTGGACCGGATCGTGGAAGTGCTGGCCGCCCTCGAGAAGCTGGGCGGCGGGGTGACCCGCCACGGCGCGCCGCTGGGCGAGTACCTCGACGCGCGCGATCCGGCCACCCACGCCCTGCCCCGCTATATGGCGCGCATCCGCGAGGGCAACCGCGAGTCCCACCAGTTCCTCGCGGACGAGCACGCCCGGGCGGGATTCCTCGCCGCGCACAACCTGAACGCCGACCTGACCGAGCAGAACGAGGGCGGATCCGCCCCCCCCTTCGGCGGCGAGCGCCGCCCGGCGGTCCCGACGCGGCGCGTTACGCTGCACGAGGTCTACGAGAGCACCGAGATGGCCAAGCTTCTCCGCGCGCTGGACGAGGCGGGCCTCGGGGCGACCCGCTTCACGCCAGACGCCAACCCGGCCTACCAGTTGACCGAAAACGCCGGCCAGAAGTCCGAGGCGCACACTCCCCTGCGCGGCGCGTTGGAAATCGTGGCCCAGATCCGGGCCCTCGGCCGCAAGGGCTTGAGCATCCAGCGCTACAAGGGTCTCGGCGAAATGAACCCGAAGCAGCTGTTCGAAACCACGATGGACCCGGAGAAGCGCCGCTTGCTCAAGGTCGACATCGCGGACGCGGCCAAGGCCGACGCCCTGTTCACCCTGCTGATGGGCGACGAGGTGCCCCCCCGCCGCCAGTTCATCGAGGACAACGCCCTGAACGTCCAATACCTGGACGTCTGAGCAAAGCGCCAAGACGCCAAGGAGCGCTAAGGTTCGCCAAGGTTATGCTGAAGGTCGTTGTTCCCGGTCAGATCGAGGCGCTCGCCCGCTCCGCGGTCGACTCCGCCTTGGCCGTGCATCGGGCGCTCGGGCCCGGCCTGCTCGAGAGCGCCTACCGCGACTGCCTGCAGCTGGAGCTCTCGACGCGCGGGCACGCGGTGGAACGCGAGCAGTTGCTCCCCATCCGTTATCGCGACCACACCATCCCCCGCGCCTACCGGATCGACCTGCTGGTCGACCGAGAGTTGCTGATCGAGCTCAAGGCCGTCGAGGCCCTCCAGCCGATCCACCGGGTCCAGCTCACGACCTACCTCCGGCTGCTCCGCCTGCCACTCGGCCTCCTGATCAACTTCCACGTACCCCTCCTCAAGGAGGGCCTGCACCGGATCCTTAACCTCGATTTTCAGACCGAAGTCAGCCCGACCTGACCCAACCAGCGCGAACCTTGGCGCGCCTTTGCGCCTTAGCGCTTAGCCCCCTCCCGAATGGACAAGCCCAGCGAAAAGCTCTCTTCCGCGAACATCACCGACATCATGCAGACGGCCTACATCGATTACTCGATGTCGGTCATCATCTCGCGTGCCCTGCCGGACGCCCGCGACGGCCTCAAGCCGGTGCAACGGCGCATCCTCTACGCGATGCTCCGCGAGGGCCTCCTCCACAACCGCGCCTTCGACAAGTGCGCCGGCGTCGTCGGCGAGGTGCTCAAGAATTACCACCCCCACGGCGACTCCTCCGTCTACGACACCCTCGTCCGCCTCGCCCAACCTTGGGTGATGCGCTACCCGCTCATCGACCCGCAGGGTAACTTCGGCTCCGTCGACGGCGACCCGCCCGCCGCCTACCGCTACACCGAGGCCCGCCTCCGCGAAATCGCCGAAGACCTGCTCCGCGACATCGAGGAGGAGACGGTCGACTTCGTCCCCAACTACAAGGAGTCCACCACCGAGCCCACCGTCCTCCCGGCCGCCCTCCCCAACCTGCTGATGAACGGGTCGACCGGCATCGCGGTGGGGATGACGACCAACATCCCCCCGCACAACCTCGACGAGATCATCGACGCCGCTTGCGCCATCATCGACCGGCCCGGCATCACCGTCGACGAGCTCTGCGGGATGATCCAGGGACCCGACTTCCCCACCGGCGGCATCATCTCCGGGCGCGAGGGCATCCTCAGCTACCTGCGCACCGGCAAGGGCATCGTCCGCACCCGCGGCAAGGCCCACACCGAGGAGCTTAAGGGCGGGATGGAGCAGATCGTCATCACCGAGATCCCCTACAACGTTAACCGCAGCACCCTCGTCACCCGCATCGCCGAACTCGTCTCCGAAAAGGAGATCGACGGTATCCGCGACCTGCGCGACGAGTCGGACGAGAACACCCGGATCGTCATCGAGCTCAAGCGGGGCGAGCAGGCCAAGGTGGTCATCAACCAGCTCTTCCAGAAGACCGCCCTCGAGTCCTCCTTCGGCGTCATCTTGCTCGCGCTCGACCAGAAGCGGCCGAAGCAGATGAACATCAAGGAGCTGATCGAGTGCTACCTGGCGCACCGCCGCGAGGTGGTCACCCGGCGCACCCGCTTCCGGCTCCGCGAGGCCGAGGACCGCGCCCACATCCTCGAGGGGTACATCATCGCCCTCGACAACCTCGACGACTTTGTCCGCATCATCCGCGCATCCTCCAACCGGGAGGAGGCGCGCGAGCGCCTGATGGCCCGCTACCCGCTGTCGGAGCGCCAGGCCGACGCCATCCTTGAGCTGCGGCTCTACCAACTGACCGGACTCGAGCGCGGCAAGATCGAGGCCGAGTACCTTGACCTGATGAAGCTGATCGAGGAGCTGCGCGGCATCCTCGAGTCGGAGGCCAAGCTGCTCGACCTGATCAAGCGCGAGCTACTGGAAATGAAGGCTAAGTACACCTCGCCGCGGCGCACCGCGATCGAGGCCGCGGTCGGCGAGTTCCGGATGGAAGACGTAGTGCCGAACGAGGGCTGCGTGATCACGGTCTCCCACCTCGGCTTTATCAAGCGGACGCCCGCGACCGAGTACCGGTCGCAGCGGCGCGGAGGCAAGGGCGTGATCGGCGCCGAGACCTACGAGGAGGATTTCGTCGAGCACCTGTTCACCGCCAGCACGCACGACTTCATCCTCTTCCTCTCTAGCAGCGGGCAGTGCCACGCCCGCAAGTGCTACGACGTCCCGGAGGGCACCCGGGCCTCGCGCGGCAAGTCGGTCGGCTCCTTCCTCCGCCTCAGCGAGGGGGAGAAAATCGCGGCGATGCTCTGCGTGCGGGACTTTGTCGCCGACCGCTTCCTCGTGATGGCCACCCGCGCCGGCGTGATCAAGAAGAGCCCCCTCTCCGACTACGCCAACAGCACCCGCGACGGCGGCATCATCGGGATCAACCTCGACCCGGGCGACAAGGTCATCGGCACCGTCCTCACCACCGGCGCCGACGAGCTGGTGCTGGTCTCCCACCAAGGCCTCGCCGTCCGCTTCCGCGAACGCGACCCCGAGACCGGCGAGGAACTCTTCCGGCCCACTGGCCGCGCCACGGGCGGCGTCACGGGGATGCGCTTCAAGCTCGCCAGCGACGTGCTGCAGGCGATCACCGTGGTCGACCACGCGGCGAAGTTCCTCGTCGCGAGCGAGGCCGGACTCGGCGTCCGCACCCGCTTCGAGGACTATCGCCTCATCAACCGCGGCGGCAGCGGCGTCTGGGCGATAGACCTGCCGGAGGACGGCTCTATCCGCCTCGCGGGCGCCCTCGCGGTGCGCGACGAGGACGAGGTGATGCTGCTCACGGCCAAGGGCCAGAGCATCCGCTGCCCCGTCGCCGGCATCCGCGAGACGGGCCGCGGCGCCAAGGGCGTCCGGCTCGTCACGCTCGAGCCCGGCGACAAGCTGCTGAGCATCGCGCGGATCGTCGAAACGGACGAGGAGCAGGCGGCCACGGCCGCGGCCGAGCCCGCCGGCCCCTGAGGCGGCCGCGCGGGGAGAGCGGAGCGGCTGATTAACGGCTTGCCCGAGCGCGCCCGGGCTGGCGCGCTCGGGGCATGCCCCCGCTACCCCTCGCCCTGGCCTTCGCGCCCGGGCCACTCACGGTGCTCGCCCTGAGCGTCGTGCTCATCGTGTCCGCGATCGTCTGGCTGCGTCTGCACGCGTTCTTCGCGCTCTTCTTCGCCGCAATCTTCGTCGGGCTAATGACCGCCCTCGGCCAGAACGGCTCCGGACGCTTCACGAAGGCGGTGGAGTCGGTGATGACCGAGTTCGGCTCCGCGGCGGGAAAGATCGGATTCACCATCGCGGTCGCGTCGGTGATCGGCGTGGCGCTGATGGAGAGCGGGGCGGCGGACCGGATCATCCGGCGCTTCATCGCGGTGCTCGGGGAGAAGCGGGCGCCGCTGGCCCTGCTGGTCTGCGGCTTCATCCTCGCGATCCCGGTGTTCTTCGACACGGTCTTTTTCCTGCTGGTACCGCTCGCGCGCGCCCTCGCGCTACGTACGGGAAAAAACTACCTGCTCTACGTGCTGGCGATCTGCGCCGGCGGGGTGATCACGCACGGCACGGTGCCGCCGACACCGGGGCCGTTGATCGTGGCCGAGACGCTGCGGGTCGACCTCGGCCTGTCGATCGTGGGCGGCATCCTCTTCGGCATCCTGCCGGCGCTCGGCGGGTTGGCGTTCGCCCACTGGATCGACGCCCGGCGCCCGGTGCCGCTGCGGGAAACAGCCGGCTCCTCGCTGGCCTCGCTGCAGCAGGTGGCGGACCGGCGGGAAGAGGATTTGCCCGGCTTCTGGGTCTCGATCGCGCCCGTGATTTTGCCGGTGGTGCTGATCGCCACCGCCTCCTTCAGCGCCCCGTTCGCGGGCGGCCTGCCGCCGGTGGCGGCCCAGACGATCGAGTTCCTCGGCAACAAGAACATTGCCCTCCTCCTCGGCGCCGTGGTGGCCCTCGCCGTCTATGCCCGGCAGCGCCAGCTCGCTTGGCGGAACGCGGCCGATGTGCTCGGGCCGCCGCTCGAGACGGCGGGCGTCATCATCCTCATCACCGCCGCCGGCGGCGCCTACGGCGCCATGATCAAGAATGCCGGGGTCGGCGACTCGGTGCGGGTCCTCGCGGAGGGCGGCGGGATGAACTACGTGCTCCTCGCTTGGCTGCTGGCGGTAGTGGTGCGGGTGGCGCAGGGCTCCGCGACCGTCGCGATGATCACGGCCTCCTCGATTATGATGTCGATCGCGGGGCCAGGCGGCTTCGGGGTCCACGTCTTCTACATCTACGTGGCCGTCGGCTACGGCGCCTCGATGCTCTCGTGGATGAACGACAGCGGGTTCTGGGTGATCGGCCGCCTCGGCGGGCTGACCGAGGGCGAAACCCTGCGCAGCTGGACGGTGCTGCTGTCGTTGATCTCGGTCCTCGGCCTGCTCCAAGCGCTGGTGGCGGCGCGCCTCTGGCCGAACCTCTGGTTCTGAGCCACTAGCGCCCGGCGTCGACGCGGCGGACCTTGACCTCGCGCGGTACGCCGTCGATCCGCATCCAGTAAGCCCCGAGGGCACCGGCACGGATGCGCACGGCGGGGGCGGCGAGCGGCGGCCCGGCGTAGGTCGTGCCGCCCGTTTCCTGCCAGCGCTGGCCGTTCTCAAGCGCGAAGACCGTGCGCGGCTCCCAACCGCGAAACTCCCCGGTTAGCCGACTCTCGAAAGGCTCTTCCTCCTCGACCACGGCCGCGGTGGTGCGACGAACAGGGCTCGAGACCGGCCGCGCCGCGGCGGACGGAGGAGCGGCGGGAAGGGGCGCCGCAGCCGGGGGCGGGGTGCGGGCGGCAATGAGCGCGTCGAGCCGGGCGAGTTCCTCCGGGTTGAGGCGGCCGAGACCGGCGGCGGCGAAATCCGCAGGCGCGAGGGAGCGGGAAAAGGGCTCGGCGGCGACAAGGGCACCGGCGAACGCGAGGGCGGGCAGCAGGCGGCGCATCGCGCCACGGTGCGCGCCGCCCGCAGCCGCGCAACGCGATTCCGGCGCCTCGGACCCGCGCCCGTTTTGTCCTTCCCACCTCCGAGGCTTCGGCGTTGCCTTGGCGGCACATGACCGGCCGCATCACGTCGCTCCTCGATCCCTCGCGCATCGCCTTGCACGTGCAGGCCACGCGGCGCACCGGGGCGCTGAACGAGATCGCCCGGCAGCTCGACGGCCATCCCGAGGTGGTCAACTACGCCGGATTTTACGACGAGCTCCTCGCCCGGGATCGCCTCGACACCACTTCCCTCGGCAACGGCATCGCGCTGCCCCACGCGCGCACCGAACACGTGCGCCGCATCGTGATGGCGGTCGGCCGCTCCGACGAGGGCATCATCTTCGACGACAAGGGCGAGGTCGTGCGCCTGTTCTTCGTCCTCGGCACGCCCAAGACCAAGCCGGGCGACTACCTCGCGGTGGTGAGCACCCTGTGCAAGCTGCTACGGGACCCGGCCGACCGGGCCGCCTTCCTCGCCGCCACGACGCCCGCGGAGTTCATCGCCGCGATCGCCGCCACCGAGGCCCGCCTCGGGCTCTGAGCCCCGCACCTCGCGGCTCGACGCCGCCGGGCCGGGCCGCCACGCTGCCGCGCGATGATCCGGTCGTTCATCTTCAGCGACGGTAAGCTCGTGGGCCAAGACCTCGAGCTGGAGGCACTCCGCCTCGTCCGCGCCGACAAGGGGCTGCTCCTCTGGGTCGACCTCGACAACCCCACCCCGGAGGAGACCCGCGCGCTGCTCGAGGGCGTCTTCGGGTTCCACCCGCTGGCGATCGAGGACTGTACCCAGCCGAACTCGCTGCCCAAGGTCGAGGACTACGAGGACTACCTCTTCATCGTGACCCACGCGGTGGATTTCACACGGACCGAGAAATTCAACACCACCGAGCTAGACCTCTTCCTCGGGAAGGACTTCCTGGTCACCTTCCACACCGCGCCGCTCCGCTCGGTCTCGTCGCTGATTGAGCGCACGCTGAAGCAGGCGGGTGTCGGCCCCCGCGGACCCGACCGAATCGCGCATACGCTGATCGACCTGCTGGTGGACAACTACGCGCCGGTGGTGGACGAGCTGCGGGCGGAGTTGGAGGAGCTGGAGGAACACGTGCTGGCGCGGCGGTCCGGCGAGAAGGCGCTGGTCACGGAACTCCTCCACGTGCGCAACGACTTCACGCGGCTGCGGACGATCGTGCGGCCGCAGCGGGACGTGATCGACCGGCTGGCGCGTGGGGAGAACAAGCTGATCCGGGCCAAGCTGCTACCGTACTTCCGGGACCTGCGCGACAACCTCGCGCGGTTGGAGGACACGGTGGCGGGCTATCACGAGCGACTGCTGATGGCGTTCGACATCTACCTCAACAAGGCGGCGTTCGAGGCGAACGAGGGGATCAAGTTCCTCACCGCGCTCACCGCGATCACGATCCCCGTGATGGTGATCGGCACGTGGTACGGGATGAATTTCGAAGGGATGGCGGAGCTGCGGCGCGGCTATCCAGTGGCGCTCGGCCTCACCGTTCTCTCGACGATCCTGATGTTTATCTACCTGCGGCGAAAACGCTGGTTCTAACCGTCTTCACCCCCGCCCCCTACCCCAACCCCTACCCCTCCCGATGACCTGGTCCCAGACCTACGCCCCCCTCGGCGGCCTCGG
>NEUZ01000096.1 GCA_002304435.1 Opitutia bacterium Tous-C8FEB
CATCGCTTCGACCACGGTGCCGATCCGGATCTCGACTAGGTCCGCGGTCTCACGGACCACGCCCGATTTCACGGCGGGGGCCGGCGCGGCCGCGGCCGGCGCGGCGCCGTGGCCCGCGTGGCCGGTGTGCGCTGCCTGGGCCGCGGCGGGCTTGGCCGCCGGTGGGTTGAGGAAGTGGTTCACGGTGGCGGCGGCCACGCGGGCGTGCGGCTCCGGCGAGGCGAGCAGCTGCGCGAGCAGTTCCGGGGCCGGCGCGTGGTGCTGCTGGTGCAGCCACAGCGCCTCCAGCAGCGGCCGGGCGTGCTCGCGCCGGGTGGGGTCGAAGCGCGCCATCCAGCTCCGGGTCGCGGCGATCACCGCGCGGGAGTCGCGCCCGCTCAGCTCGACGCGGGTGCGGTGGCGGACGCCGTCCGTGGGATGAAGCAGGTTCTCCAGCAGCGCCTCGATCGGCTGGCCGGCGATCGCGACCGGGGCCTGGAGCGGCCGGCCCGCCGCGGTCACGCGGTAGATGCGGCCGTGGCGCTGGTCGCGCTGCGGGTCCCGGACGTTGTGCTGCATATGGCCGATGATGACGTTGTGCCAGTCGGCCACGTACAGCGCCCCGTCCGCCCCGAAAATGGCGTCGGCCGGGCGGAAGTTCTTATCCCCGCTCATCAGCAGGCCGGCGGAGGTCTCCTCGACCTCGGTGCCGTCGGCCTGCGGGACCTTGACCTTGAGCGGCGCGCCGGAGGGCTCGCCCCAGACGGTCCCGGCGGCGGCGTCGCGGGCGAGGCGGTACTGCTTGATGCCGCGGAAGCCGATCACGTTGCAGATCAGGAAATCGCCCTGCATCGCGTCCGGGAAGTGGGTGGAGGAAACAATTTCGCAGGCGGCCACCGGGCGGACTTCCTTCTTCAGCAGCTCGAACATCTTGAAGCCCTGCTCGTGCGGGCGCACCTGGAACGCGCGGCCGCCGGTGCCGTCGGTGGCGTAGTGGTAACCCCATCCGTCGAAGGCGATACCGTGCGGGTTGGGCGAGTTCGCGGCGTGGAAGGCGACGCGGTACGTCCGCGGGTCGAAGCGGAACATCGCCGAGGCCTCCGAGCGCAGGGAGGGGCCCCAGGGATTCTCGTGATTGTGGACCATGAAGATCCCGCTCTGCCAGTAGAGGCCACCGTCCGGGCCAAGGATGAGGTTGTTGGCTCCGTGGTGGGTGTCGGCCGTGTCGAGGCCGTGCAGGACGATCTCGCGGACGTCCGCCACGTCATCGCCATTAGTGTCCTTGAGGAAGATGAGGTCGGGGCCGGAGGCGACGAGCACGCCTCCGTTCCAGAACTCGAAGCCGAGCGGGTTCTGGATGCGCGCGAACTCGGTGGTGCGGTCGGCGCGGCCGTCCCCGTCATCGTCGTGGAAGATGAGCAGGGCGTCGCGCATCGGCTGGAGGGGCTGCCACATCGGGTAGGTGGGCCAGACGGCGGCCCAGAGGCGGCCGCGCGCGTCGACCTGCAGCTGCACCGGGTTGATGAGCCCGGGGAAGCGGTCCTCGGCCGCGAACACGTTGGCCGCGAGCCCGTCCGCCAGCGCGAGGTGCCGCAGGCCGTCCTCGCCGCTCACGTACCGCGGGAGGCCCTCCTTCATCGCGCTGGAGCTCGCGCTGCCACCGCCGATGTTGGTCTTCACCGGGATGGGGGACGGCACGTTGCGGTCGTCGACCGTGAGATCGCCCCCGGCGGCGCGCGCCCACACGCGGGCGTCGCGGTTGGCGGTCATCACATCCAGCATCTTCAGCTCGTGCTGGAGCACGGTCGCGTTGGTCTGGCCGTCAACGAACGCGAGGGTGGAGCGCCCGCCCCACACGTCGTTGCCGTCCCGCGCCCGGTAGCGCGCGTGCCAGTGCTCGTCTTTGTCCAGCACCGCCTCGCGCAGCGGCTGCAGGGCGGGGGCGGCCGGCACCGCCTGGCCCAGCAGCGCCCGCGCGATGACCTCGGCGAGGAGGCGGTTGCCCTCCGCGGTGAAGTGCACGCCGTTCAGCGTCAGCGGCGTTCGCGCTTGGCGGTACAGCTCCAAGGTGGGCGTGAACAGGTCCACGTAGGCCACGCCGGCCTCGCGCGCCGCGGCCGCGGTCGCGTCGGCGTAGGCCTTGAGGCGCGCGTTGTGCTCCCGGCCATCGGGCAGGAGCGGGTTGCGGGTGTCCTCGAAGGCGGTCGGGCTGAAGAGGACGATGCGCGGGAAGTCCCGGCCGTTGGCGCGGCTGCCGCGGGTCCGCGCGACGAACTCGAGGAGGTCCCGACGGTGCGCGTCCGCCTGGTCCACGCCGGCGAAGGATTCGTTGTAGCCGAAGAAGGCGAACACGACGTCCGCCCGCACCTGGCGCAGGTAGTCGGTCATATGCAGCTGGCCCTTGCTGCGCGGGTAGGTGTTGGGCCGGTCGCCGCTCGTGCTCAGGTTGCGGAAGCGCACCTCCTTACCGCCGAGGCGCGACTGCAACAGGGTCTCCAACCAGCCGTCGTGCTGCATCCGCTCCGGCAGCGCGTTGCCGAGGAGCGCCACGACCTCGCCGGGGCGGAACGCGAAGGGCAGGGGATCACGGTGCCCGGCGGGCACGGGGAACAGCTCCGGCTCGCGCGGCGGGGGCGGCGGGGCCTTGGCGGCCGCCTTCGGCGCGGTCTTCGCGGCGGTCTTGGGCGCCGCCTTCGCGTCCGCCTTGGGGGTCTCCGCGGAGGCCTTTTTCGGGGCCTCCTTCTTGGGCGCGGCCTTGGGCGCGGGACCGGTATCATTGTTCGCCGGGATGGGGCTAGTGAAACCCGCGTACTGCGCCGGCTTCACGCCGCGCGCGTGGCCGAGGTTGCGGTGGGTGTTCGGCCGGAACGGCCCCACGAAACCGATCGCGAGGTCGGGACGGATCGCGTCCTCCAGGCCCGCCGCCCAGAGGCAGCCGTTCACCAGCAGGCGCCGGTAACCCTCGTTGAGCAGGTCCTCCGGCGTGCCATAGAGCGAGGTGAACACGCGCCCGGTCTTGCCCGACGCCCCGCGGTAGCTGCGGGTCCACTCGGAGGGCTGCGCCGCCTTGGTCGAATCGGCCGGTGAGTCCGGCGTCATCCCATTCAATGGCTGCGCTAAGGTCAGGACCTCGCCGTCCACCGGCTTACCGACGTAGGCCCCGACGTGGGCCCAGATGTCCTTCACGCCGCGGAGAATCGGGTGGCCCGCGCGCTCCGGGACGATGGTGATGCGCGTGCTCTGGGCGTGGTTGCGGCCGAGGTGGCCGACCCAGGTCTGCCCGAGCACCTGGTGCCCGAAGCCCAGCTCGTAGCCGGGCACCTTGCTGTCATAGGAGAACTTGGCGAGCGGGTGATCGGCCGGAGTGCGGAACGCGTGCGTGGCCGTGCGCAGGCCGACGACCGGGCCGCCGCGGGCCAAGTAGGCCTCCAAGTGGCGCAACTGCTCCACGGGCGGCGCCTGGAAGCGCAGGAACACGACCGCGAGGTCCGCCGTCGCCAACGCCTCCATCCCGGGCAGGTTTGACGCCGCCGGATCGATCTCGCCCGTGGCCGGGTGGACCGAGAACAGGACGGTGCACTTGAAGCCGTGGTGCAGCGCGAGGATGCGCGCGAGCGCCGGCAGGGTCTCCTCGGAACGGTACTCGTGGTCGCCGGCCAGGAAGACGATGTGCTTGCCCCGGCCGAGGCCCGCCGCGCCCTCGTACACGAGAGGCTGGGCGCGCAGCAGCGGCGCGAGGACAAGCAGCAGGGGCAGCAGGAGGAGTCGGGGCATATGGAAAAAAGGGGTGGGGGTGATCGGAGCCAACGCGGCGCCCGCGCGCGTGGCAATCCCCGGCCGCGGGCGCCGCGTGGGTAAGGACGGGATACGGGATCGGCCCGCCGCAGGCTTTTAGAACAGCGGCTTCGCCCGCGCGTCCGGCAGCGGCGCGAGGTTCAGGCGCGCGATCAGGGTCGGCGCAATCGCGTCGACGCCCACGCGCTCGGTGCGCACGCCCGGCTTGATCCCCGCCCCGAACCACAGGTTCGCCACGTGCGTGTCATACGGGTGCGGGCTGCCGTGGCCGGTGCCCGTCCCTGCGCGCGCGCCGACGTGCGGCCGCAACGCGAACAGAACATCCCGCGACCGCCCCGCGTGCTGGCTCCGGCGGAACTGCGCCGCCAAGTCGTTGCCGTCCGCCGGCGCCGCCGCGAGCTCCGCCGCGGTGAACGCCCCCGCGACCTCCGGCCGCGCCCGCAGGGCGTCGCGCACGACCTTCGCCGCCGCCTCCGCAGTGACCTTACGCGCTTCGAGGGCCGCCGGCCGCAGGTGGTACGTCGTGCCGTCGCGCACGAACCAGGTCTCGGTCTTCGGCGGCGCCCCGAAGGCGGTATCGAGCGCCTGCTTCACCGCCGCGTCGATGTCCCGCGAATTCGCCCGGCTGCCCTTCGCCCCCGGCTCCCGCCGCTCCGCCTGCTCCGGCAGCGGCGCCACGCCGTGGTCCGCGCTCACCACAATCAGGCAGCGCCCGAGGCCCACCTCGCGGTCGAGGCAGTCCAGCAGCCCCGCCAGCACGCGGTCCAGCCGCAGCATCGAGTCCATCAGCTCGTGGCTGTCCGGCCCGTAGGCGTGGCCGATCGCGTCCACCTGCGAGAAACTCACCCCAAGGAAGTCCACGCCCGGGTGGTGGCCGAGCCGCTCCGCGCGGATCGCCCGCTGCGCGAACTCGCCCAGGACCTCCGTCGCGAACGGGGTGTTGTCGAACGCGCCGAAGAACGCCGGCCCCACCGCCTTCGCGCCGCCGTCGACGCGCTTCGGGAAGGTCCGCCCGAGGCCCATCCCCTCGTTCTCCCCCGCCTGGTCGTCCGGACCCTGCACCTGCTCGTACACGGCCGCCGGCAGCAGGCGTTCCCAGGTTTTTCCGAACGCCGCGTGCACCCGCTGCTCCGCGTTGAAGGCCTCGACCCACTCCGGCAACCGCGCCGCGTAGTGCCGCGAGGTCACCATCCGCCCCACCTCGTCCCAATAGGCCCCGTCCGCCCGCTGGCCGCCGAGCAGAATGGCCGAACGGTCCTTGTTCGAAAGCGCGATGACGCGCGAATCCGCCCCGTAACGCTCCTTCAGCCGGTCCGCTACGGTCGGGGCGAGGAGGTTCTTCGGGGAACGCCCGGTCTTCTCCGGCCGCGCCGCCGCCGCCGGCCCCAACTCGCCCGCCGCTACCCCCACCAGCGGCGATTGCAGGTCCTCCACGGAATTGACCATCTCCCACGTCCCGCGGTCGAGCCAGTCGTTCGCGATCACGCCGTGCACGTCCGCGTGAACGCCCGTCAACAAGGTCGCGTGCCCCGGCGCGGTCAGGGTGAACGCGTGCCGGTAATGGGTGTCCCGGAAATCGAGCCCGCCCTCGAGCAGCCGCCGGAAGCCCCCCGGCCCGAAATGCGGGCCGAACCGCGCGAGGTGGTCCCCACGCAGCTGGTCCACGGTGATGACGACGACCAGGCGCGGCTGGTCCGCCGCCGCCGCGGGCAGGGCCGCCGGCAGGACGAGGAGCAGCAGGAGGCAGGGCAGGGCAAGGCGCATAGGGAAAGGAAGACGTTAGCGGGCCGACGCAGGATTCACCACGCCGCGCGCAGGCCGGCGATGAAAAGCCGCGGCGAAGCCAAGGTAACGACGCCGTCCGCGCCGCGCCCCGCCTCCACGCGCGCGCCGCCGAGATTCTCCGCGGTCAGGAACAAGGTGCGCCCTCCGCCCAGCGCCCGCCGCAGGGTGAGGTCCGCGACGGTCACCGCCGCGAGGGGCAACTGGTTCTCGTCGTCCTCGAACTGGCGCCCGCTCGCGCGCACTCGCGCAGCCAAGGTCCAACCGGCGCCCGCCGGGACCTCGACGCCCACGACCACCGTCCGTCGCGGAACTTGGGCCACGTCGCGGCCGGCGAGCCCCGGCGCCACGCCCGCCTGCGCCACGGTCGCGCGGTTGAGCAGGGCCGCCGCGGTCAGGTTCCAGCCCGGGCTGGGCGTCCACCGCGCTACGGCCTCCCAGCCGGCCACCCGCAGGCGGTCGAGGTTGAGTCGCTGCCGCCCGAGGCCGCCCGCGGGCAGGGAACCGACCACCGGGAACACGCCGGGCCCGCGCGCGACGGTCACATTTGCCACCGCGTCGTGGAGGTCCTGCCGGAAACGGACGACCTCCGCGCTGAACCCCGGCGCCGGCCGCCACTCGAGTGCGACCTCACCGCCGCGGGCCCGCTCGGTGGCGAGGAACGGATTGGCCTCGGTGACGTTCGCGCCCTGGCGGAAGGGCCGATAAAGCTCGTTCAAGGTCGGGCGGCGGAAGGCGCCCTGCGCGTTCGCCCGGAAGCGCCAGCCGGCCGCGGGCGTCCAAGTTACCCCGGCGCCCGGACTGAACGCGGTGCCCCGCCGCCCGGCGAAACGCTCGTCGCGCAGCGCCACGCCCGTGTCGCGTTCCTCCTCCCGCCGGTACCCCGCCGTCTCGCGCCAGAAATCGACTCGGCCCCCGCCCGAGAGGCGCCAGCCCGCGCCCAAGGGCCGATCGTGATGCAGCCAAGCCCCCGCGACCTCCTGACGCCCCCCCGCGGTGCGCCGGCGCGTGAAGCGGCCACCGGTGTAGGTGAAGAGTTCCCGCGTCTCGCCGCGGACCGCCCGCAGATCGCCCCCGGCCGCCGTGCGCGCGCCGCCGGAATGCCGCCAGCCGACGGTCCCCGCGAGCCCGGCCGCCTGCGCCGGCACCGCGTACTGGTCGCTCGCCGGGGTCTCGGCCGTGCGGGCGGCGTTGACCGACGAAAAGGTGCTCGTGAACACCTGCCGCTGGGCGTACGCCGCGAGGGTCCACGCCGGGCCGCCGGCGGCCCCGCCCCGCGCCGTGACTTGCCCGGACGTCTCGCGGCTGGTGTTGCCCGTGTGGGGCGTGCCGTTGCCGCGCGTCTCCGCGAAGCCGCGGAGGGCGACCGCGAGGCTAGTGCCGCCCGCGAAAGTCTGCCGCCAGCGTGCCTGCGCCCACCGGTGCCGGCTGCCGGCTGCCTCGTCGACCGGCCCGCGCCGTTCCGGGGCCACCACCGGAAAGCCATCGCTCGCGAACCAACGGCCGGAGACGTCCACCCAGGCCCCACCCGCGGGAGCGGTGAGTTCAGCCTCGGCGGAACGCGTGCCGCGGTCCCCTGCGAGCGTCGCGAGGGTGCCGCCGGCCGCCTCGCGTTCGCGGCCGAGGAGTTGCAGCACCCCGCCGAGCGCGGCGTTACCCCAAGCTGCCCCGCCCCCGCCGGGCACCACTTCGACGGCCTGGAGGCCCTCGCGGGGCAGTTTGGCCCAGGCGACCCAGCCGCCGAACGGGTCGTTCAAAGGCACGCCGTCGAGGAGCAGTAGTGTGCGGCTGGCGCCGCTGGGCCCGAGTCCGCGGAGCGAGACCCCTTGGGTGGTGGGGTTGGCGGCGAGGCTGTCGGTGCGGCGGAACAGGCTGAAGGCGGGGATGGAGCGCAGGGCGCCGTCGAGCGTGAGGGCGGGGGCGGTGGCGACGTCGGCGCCCGTGAGGCGGCGGACCGTGGCGGGGCTCTCCGTGCCGGGCTGGGGCAAGCGGGCGGCGGTGACAATCTCTGGGGCCAGATAGACGGCAGCCTCCGCCGCGCCGGCCGCGGCCGGCGCGGCACCGAGGAGGAGAGCGAGGCACGCGCGCATCCGGGTGAGCGTGCCCCCGCGCCCCGGCGCGGCAAGGGTGGAACCCCCCGCCAGCGCATTTCGTGCTCGGCTTCCCCGGGGTGTTTTGGGAGGGTGCGGCTCCCGTGCTCGGCGCGGGGTAACTTATGCCACTCTGGGAATACAAGGTAATCACGAGCGGGAAGGGCGGATTCGCCCGGCCCGACATGATGGAGAAATTTCTGAACGATCTCGGCCGCGAGGACTGGGAGATCGTCAGCTTCCACTCCCACCCGGATAACTTCCTCGCCTTCACCGGCCTCGCCCGCCGCTCCACCCAGCGCGACTGGACCCTCGAGGACGCCGCCGCCGCCGCCGCCAAGGTCGAGGCCGACCGCCTCCGCGCCGAATTCGAGGCCAAGTTCAAGGCGGCCACCTCCACCGCCCCGGCCGCCGCCGCCCCCACCGAGGAAGCCGGCACCTCCTTCCTCGAGGAGAAATCTGCCCCCGAGGACGGCTTCCGTAAGCTCGTCGATACCTCCCGCGACGATGACCCCGACGCCGCTGAGGACGAGAAGGCCGACGCCTGGGACAAACTCTCCTCCGAGGACGAACTGCCCACCTTCTTCGAGGCGATGCGCCCCCATATGCGCCGCAACCAGCGCGGCGCCGGAATGTCCGTCGGCGTCGACTACCTTTCCAAGAAATG
Source organism: Opitutia bacterium Tous-C8FEB (assembly GCA_002304435.1). Taxonomy (GTDB): domain Bacteria; phylum Verrucomicrobiota; class Verrucomicrobiia; order Opitutales; family Opitutaceae; genus ER46. The sequence continues at coordinate 8,314 of NEUZ01000096.1, forward strand.
GGATCTGCCCGAGGAGGACATTAAGGCCGCCCTCGCGGAGTGCGGCTTCGCGATGCCCGAGGACGAGGACACGCCCGTGGCGTACCTAGAGTACGACGGCGACCTGTTCTGGGTGAACATCAACCGCCGCGGCGAACTTTGGATCAACACCAAGGAAAAGCCCCGCCCGGTGTTTCGCTCGGTCAAGGGCACCCGCGTCGAGGTTGAGGCTCCCCGTCCCGAGGGCGCGCCCGCCGGCGATGCTCCGGCCGGCGAGAACGCCCCCGCGACCGCCGCCCCCGCGCCCGACCGCACCCCGGTCCCGCTGCCCGAGGGCCTCGAACTGCTCGAGAAGATCCGCCCGCAGATGCGCCGCAACCGCCGCGGCCCCGGCGCCTCCGGCAGCGCCAGCTTCCTCTCTCGCGCCTTCCGCACCAACGAGGCCGAACTGAAGGCCGCCTTCGGCCGCCTCGGCCTCCCGCTCCCCGTCGCCGGCGGCGAGACGCCCGCTCCCATCGAGCTCGCCGGACTCTCCTGGTGGCTCAACCTCGATTCCCGCGGCGGCCTTTGGATCAACGCCACGGAACGCCGCGAGGGTGAAGCCCCCGCCGGTACGCCTGCTACGGCCGAAGGGGAAACCCCGGCCGCCGCTGCTCCCGCGGAGGCCGCGCCCGTCGCCGCCCCGGTCGAAGGCGCCGCGCCCGCGCCCGCTTTGGCCGAGCCGCCCCTCCTGACCGAACCGCCGCTCCTCTCCGCTTCCGCCCCCGCAGAGGCCGCCCCCGTCGCCAGCCCCGCGCCTGCGGAGGCTCCGGCGCCCGTGGCCGGTGAGGCCCCCGTGGCCGGTGCTGCGGCCGAGGACGTTGCGGGCGAGGAAGGCGCCGCACCCGCCGCCGCCGACGGTTCCCCCGCGCCCCGTTTGACCCGCGGTCGCCGCCCCCGCTCCCGTCCCCGCAAGGCGGACTGAGCTGGTAAGGCGGCTGCCCGCCGTCACGTTAAGGGGTCGTCACGTTAAGGGCGTCACGTTAAGGGGTCAGGCCAGTGCGTGGTGCAGTCGAGTTCCGCCTGTGTCCCAAGCTGATAGTGGGCTGCTTTTCGGGGCCGGTCGTCCCTGCCTGCCGGGCAGGGACGGGGTCAGCCTGTTGCGTGTTGCAGTCGTTGTTGTGGTACGTGGGCCGCGCACCTAGCCCGCCCGCGCAACATGCAACAGGCTGACCCCATCGGGTCGGGCCGCCGTCACGTTAAGGGGTCAGGCCAGTGCGTGGTGCAGTCGAGTTCCGCCTGCGTCCCAAGGTGAGAGTGGGCTGCTTTTCGGGGCCGGTCGTCCCTGCCTGCGATGGCCTGTTGCGAGGGCTCCTCCGCCTCAGTGGCTGGCTGCAAGTGCACTCGGCACTGGCCTGACCCCTTAGGCCGCGGGCGGCAAAGGCTTCCGGCGCGTTGTGCTCGATCCGGCGTTCCAGCAGGCGGCGGCCCTTCTCGTCGAGCGTGCAGGCCACCGAGTAACATTTATGGTAGTCGATTCCAGTGTAGGTCATGGCGCCGCCCTGGCTGCCTCGCTCCGCCCGGCGGCGCGATCCACGGCCTCGACTGCCGATCATGTTACCTGACCCCATCGGGTCGGGCGCGGGGCGGTGCGTGGCAGTCGCCGGTGCTCGCCGCCCGGACGGGCTCAGTTGAAGTCCGCCTTCGACACGAAGCCGTCGCCGTTCCGGTCGAGGCGCT